>JBCCMF010000018.1:0-28028 GCA_039026435.1 Bacteroidota bacterium | reverse complement strand
CGCTCGTAGAGCGCGTGCGCCGCCGTGTTGACGGGCGAGGCGGCCACAAACGAGAGCGCCAGCGCCACCGCACTGGTGATCAGCCACGCCTCAGAGATCCACCCGTTGGCCGCGCCGATGGCGGCGACAATCAGGCCGAACTCGCTGTAATTGGAGAGGCTGAGCGCGCTGAGGAACGACGTCCGGCTGCGCATGCGAAACTTGGTCAGCAGCCCGAAGAACAGCGCGCCCTTGAGGGGCACCACGGCCACTAGCAGCGCCGCCATGAATAGCATCTCCAGGTCGGGAATCCCGCGGAGGCCGATGCTGAGGAAGAAGCCTACCAGGAACAGGTCTTTGAAGCTGAGCAATGACTTGGCCAACCCGCTGGCATTGCGATGCGGTGCCAAAAACACTCCCAGCATGAGCGCGCCGAGGTCGCCCTTGATGTTGAACATGTCGAAGACCTGCGCGCCGCCCAGCGCCACCGAGAGGCCAAACAGTACCAACAGCTCCTCGTGCCCTGCCCGGTCCATGAAGCGCAGGAGCAGCCAGCGCGCCGGAACCAAGGCCAAGAACAGCAGCAGTGCCCACGAGGACGGTACCTTGCCCGCCGAGATGGCTAGGAAGACTACCGCCACGATGTCCTGCATGATCAGGATGCCGATGGCGGTGCGGCCGTAGATCGAGTCCAACTCCCCCTTGTCCTCCAGCACCTTGACGGCAAAGACGGTGCTGGAGTAGCTCAGCGCAAAGCCGATGAGCAGCGCCGTGGTGAGGTCGAGGCCCGTCAGCAGCGGCAGGCTCGTCAAGGCCAGCACCAGCAGCCCTCCTCCGATGAGCAGGGTAATCAGCCCCATGTGGGTGAACGCCACGCCCCACACCTGCGGGCGCAATAGCGTGTCCACCCGCAGCTTGAGCCCGATGGTGAACAGCAAGAGGGTCACGCCCAGGTCGGCGAAATTGTTGATGATCTCGCCGGGGTTGATGTTGAGCGCATAGAGCACAAACCCCGCCGCTAGGTATCCTACCAGCGGGGGGAGTTTCACCTGACGAGCCGCCAGCCCCAAGAGGAAGGCGATCCCAATCCAAACAGCGTCGAGTAGCATATGCCCCCCTTCTTACTACGATGCAGCTGCGCACTGTACTCATGCCGCAGTCACCACTTCAGCCGGGGTATCGGCCAAGCTCTGCTATATGTAAGATGCCCAGAAGCCCTGGGCGAGGAGCAACGCAAAACGCGCACTATGACCATCTTGCGCCATGACGCAGATAGGGCGGTCTCCCCACGCACCGCTGCATCTGCCCTCGCCACGGCGCTGCTTATTTCCAAGCCCGCGCCATCGTAGGAGGCTACGCCAGGGCCTTCAGTCGCTTGTCGATCACGAACGGGCCGAAAGGGACAATGGCCGCGATGACAATCATGAACGACAGCTTCAGGCTGATCGGAATTTTCTTGATGGCCACCACAGCGGCCAGACACAGCAGGACAAAGAGCCCGCCGTGGATGCTCCCCGACCATGTCACCGCCTCTGGAATGTCCAGCAGATACTTCATGGGCATGGCAATGAAGAACAGGATGAGGGTGGAGCAGCCTTCGATGAGGCCCAGTGTGCGCAGGCCCTTCAGAAAGCGTGGGTCTTTGATCGGAGGGGCGGCAGTTGCTGATTCACTCATTGACTACATCGGACGGTCTAGTGCCAAGCGCGAGAAGTGGCAGCCACGAGAGCTGCGGTCGTAACACGCCATCTTCCAAGTGGAGTTCAGGGACGGGCCGTCGGCTTTTGCTAATTCGTGTTTTATCCGTCATCTGCCTGCAAGACCTCCGCAGCTGGCTGCTCAACCTCAGTAAATGAGGAGATTATATCAATCGGATAGCAGATGTGGAACACATGAGATGAGCAATGTGGTTGATAAACATGCGTTTTTTGCCATTGTGGCCATCCTGCTGGTTAGCACTTACGCCCGCACTGGGCACTGCATTGGCGATGAAAACGCGTTACCTGCCGTCATCAACCGATCACACGGCACACGGCATTCCGACTTTTCCTCTGGGCAACAGCCCCAAGGGACGCGCTCGCACACTCACTTACCAAAATCCCCTACTGCCATGACCAACCGATTTGTTCTCTTTCTCGGTGCACTCACGCTGATCGTCAGCGGCTGCGCCACGGACGATACCGCACCCGCAACCACCTCCACGGCTGACGCTAACGCCAACGCCAACCCGATCACCGCCGCTGAGGTCCAAGCCGCCCAGGAAGCCTGGGGCGAAGGCATCGTCGCTATTGGCCAGGTGTTTACTGACGGCGGCGACTACACGGCCCGTGCCCAGGAGCACATCGCCATGCACTACGCCTATGGCGACGCATCCGTGCTGTTCAAGCCGACCCTGGCTGCCGAGGACCAGTTCCGTGGTGACGCCGATGAGGCCCTGAGCTACTTCGTGGGGACCGAGGGCACGGAAGACGGCGGCTTCGCCATCGCACCGTACACCAATGTGCGCTGGGAGAACGAGGGCACCATCATTGACGAGGACGGCGACATGGCGATGGCGATGGGCAACTACTACTTCACGAACACGGAAGGCAGTGAGACCAAAGTGGAATACTCCTTCGCGTATGTCAAGGACGCCGAGGGCGGCCTCAAGATCGCCCTGCACCACAGCTCCCTCCCCTTCAGCGCAAACTAACGCACCCGCTACGGCGCGCGGCGGATGCTCTGGCTTCTCGCCAGTCCACAGCCCGAGATGCACGTGATGCGTCTCGGGCTTTTCTATGCCGTCTGGCTCGGCCCTATGATCGCAGAATGGTCGAGCGCAACCTCAACAAGCTGATTCCCCAATTCCTCATCAGTCTGCGACCATCACCGAGATCCCGCAGCTACCTGCACAAGCCCCGCCTCGCCGACAAACTCGCTACCGCTCCCCCAGCCAGTCGCGGGCCTTGTCGGTGATCTTGAGGCTGCCGCGCACAGGGTTGGCCAGCGCAACGTACGCTTCCTGCACCATCCAGTCGAGCAGGCCATCCACGGCGTGCGCGTGGCTGTCGGGGACGCTCCACTGCGCGCGGGGCGTGTCGGTGGCGATGTAGGTGAGCAGTTGCCGCACCACGGGCTCCTCGGCGGCGGTGACGATCACCTCTTTGTGCCGCCCGAGGCAGATATCACATTTCCCACAGCGTTTCGCGCTGGCCTCGCCGAAGTAGCTGAGCAGAAAGTGGCGGCGGCAGGTGACGCTCCCGGCGTAGCGCAGCATGGCGTCGAGCCGTGCCTCGGCATGCCTTGCCGACTTTCGCACGGGCCGCGGGTCGATGGGCAGCTTCTGCGAGCGCGGGGCCAGCAGCGTGACCGAGACGGCATCGTCAGGCGCGCTCCAGTCGAGCAGGCCGTGCTCGTGGAGGTAATCCAGCCCCTTGAACAGCCGAGGACGTGGCAGCCTGAGCCGCCGGGTAAGCAACTTGTAGTCGATGGCCCACCAGCCGTTGAACGCCTCGGCGTGCACGGTGCGTAGCAGCGTGTCGGCGAAGGCGGCGAGGCGCGGGTTGTCGAGGCGGTTGATGTAGGCGCGAACGGCGTTTGGCCCAGCCTTGAAGTGGATGAGGCCGTAGTTCTTCTTCGGCGGCACCACGGTCCATATCGCCTGGCGTTCTAAATGCTCGATGGCGGTGCGGATGGCGCCGGGCGGCTGCCCCGTCACGCGCTCCACCAGCGCTGTGTTTACCGAGAGCGGCCGCTCGGGCAGCACGCCAATCGCCACCTGATTCAGGTTGCAGATCGCCTCGTAGACCGCACGTAGCGCTTTCGGCTCAGGGTGCGAGGCGGCGATGAGCTGGCGCTGCGTGGCCTCATCGCTCTGCTGAAAGAGCAGCACACCGTACGACGTCTTGCCGTCGCGCCCGGCGCGCCCGGCCTCCTGGTAGTAGGCCTCCAGCGTGCCCGGGAGGTCAACGTGAATGACGAAGCGCACGTTGGGCTTGTCGATGCCCATGCCGAAAGCGTTGGTGGCTACGATGAGGCGGTGCTCCCCGGCTAGCCACGCCGCCTGCACGGTCTCGCGCGTGGCTTGGTCGAGTCCCGCATGGTACGCGGCCACGCTGTGGCCCTTGCCCTGCAGCCACTGCGTCCAGGCCTCCACGCTGTTGCGGGTGGCGGCGTAGAGCAGCCCGGTGCCCGGCACGTTCTCGATGACGTCGAGCACCTTCCGGCGCTTTGGCACATCGCGGAAGACCGACCAGATGATGTTAGGCCGGTCGAAGCCTTTGACGCTCACCGCAGGCCGGTTGAGCCGCAGGTGCTCCAGGATGTCGCGCCGCACCTCGGGCGTGGCGGTAGCGGTCACGGCGATCGTCTGCGGCCGCTCGGGCAGGGCGTCCCGCGCCTCGGCGATGCGCAGGTAGGCGGGGCGGAAGTTGTGCCCCCACTCGCTGATGCAGTGCGCCTCGTCCACCGCGATCATCTTGATGTTCAGCCGGTGGGCGCGCGCCGCAAACATGTCGGTGTGCAGCCGCTCGGGCGAGAGGTAGATCAGCTTGAAGCGCCCGAACTCGGCATCCGTCCATCGCTGATCGATCTCGCCCGACCGCAGTGTGCTGTTGATGAACGTGGCCGGCACATTGCGCGCCCGCAACGCCAATACCTGGTCTTGCATCAGCGCAATCAGCGGCGAGATGACCAGCGTCACGCCGTCGTGCAGCAGCGCCGGAACTTGATAGGTGATGGATTTGCCGCCGCCCGTAGGCAGGATGGCGAGCACATCGCGCCCGTCCACCACTTGGCTTACGATCTCGCGCTGCCCCGGACGGAACGCGGGGTAGCCCCAGTATTGCTGAAGAAGGGCCTCGGCGTGCTCCAGCATGGCGCTACTTTGTGCCGAGCCATGCCTCGCGGAAGGCCTCAATGTCTGCGGTGATGGGCAAGCCGAACGACTCGTACAGTACGATGCTGTAGGTGGGGTCGGGCTGGGCCGCTATGGTGCTGCCCATGATCTCGCCACGATGGCTGAAGACGATCTCGGCGGGCGCGCCGCCGCGCAACGTCGAGAGCGCGGCGTTCCACGCGTCCTGATTGCCCACGGGCTGGCCGTTGATCATCATGATCTGGTCGTCCAGGTCGATGCCCGCCGCATAGAGCGGCGTCCCGGTGCGCGTCTGCGTGGTGACCCGCGCCGAGTTCTGGCTGAAGTCGAGCGCCACATCGCCGATCCAGGCGTTCCGGCTGCTGTTTTGCACCAGCAGCATCCCCGCTTGGGCCAGTAGCGGCCCGAAGTCCAGCAGCTCGTTCCCTCGGATGTAGCGGCGGAAGAAGGTGGAGGCAAAGCTGGCGTCGCCCGTCACCTCGGCCAGGATGTCTTGGAGATCGAGCATGTCGTACGGCGCCTCGGTGGCGCCGTGCTTGGCCCACACCGCCTGCATGTAGTCATCCAGCGTGGTCCCGTGTTCCATCCGCAGCGTCAGGTCCAGCGCCAGCCCAATGACGGCCCCGTAGGTGTAGTACGAGATGAACGTGTTGCGGAAGCTGGTGGGATCGACCCAGTTGGCGGCATCCACAAACTGCGCGTGCTGGCTCATCGCGATCGGGCCGCGGTAGGTACGCCCGGAGCCGTTCTGCACCGCATCGACCCCGCGTGCGATGCCCGTGGCGTACTCTTCCAGCGTGAGCAGCCCAGCGCGCTTCAGCAGCAAGTCGTCGTAGTAACTCGTGAAGCCTTCGGCAAACCACAGCGCGTTGGTGAAGTTGGACGCCTCAAAGTCGAACGGCTGCAGCGACTCGGGGCGGATGCGCTCCACGTTCCAGGCGTGGATGAACTCGTGCGAGACCGTGCCGAGGTTACGCAACATGCCCGTGGCGAGCGGGCGCGTGCTGGTCAGGATGGTCGAGTTGCGGTGCTCCATACCGTCGCCGCTGGCGTAGGGCAGGTACGTGGCCATGAACGTGTAGGTGCCGTAGTCGAAGGCCGGGTAGCCGCCAAACGCCGCCGCGGCTTGCTCCACGATGGCCTGCGTCTTCTGCGCATAGTCGTCGGCCTCGGCGTCGGTGCCCTGGTGCAGCAGCGCGATGCGGATCTCGTAGGTCTCGTCGCCTTCGGTGACCTCGAACGAGCGCCACGTGTGCGGGCCGATGGTCGTGGGGCTGTCGAGGAAGTACGCGAGGTCAGGCGCGGTGAAGGTGTCGGATTGGTCGGTGGGGACGAGTTGCGTGGCTACCGACCAGTCCTCCGGCTTGTGAAACTGGATGGCGATGGGCAGGTCTTCGTGGTCCTTCACCCAGGCGAACGAGGCGGGCATGTTGAAATGCGCCATCGTGCGGTCCACCATCGAGTAGGTGCCGTCGGCGCGGTTGGCAAAGAGGCGGTAGGAGAAGACAATGGTGCCGTTATGCCCCGAGACGTGCCACTCGTGGGCGTCGGCGCGCTCGATGGGCAGCGGGTCGCCGTCCTCATTCACGGCCTGCACGTCATACACGTTCTTGGCGAACTCGTGCAGCGCGTACCGCCCCGGAGAGGTGCGGCTCATCCGAAACGCTGTCGCCGCCGAATCGACAGGCACGTCTTCGATCGTGATGGTGACGAGGGCCTCGCGGTGCGCCGCGTTATCCAAGAACACGTCGTAGCGGACGGCGTCCTGCGCCTGAGCCGGAGCAGCGATCGCGCAGCATAGCAAGACACCGAAGGTAAAACGAACGCGCATGTGGGATGGGCTTGAGGTCTAGGATGGCGGAGGCGAAAGATACGGCCCCACCCCGCCAACTGCTCATCAAAACGGCGGCGCCTCGGCCCGTACCTAGGCGAATAGCGCCATGCGCTGATGCACCTTCGCCAGCGTCTCCACGGCGCGGTCGATGTGGGCCTCGGTGGTGTGACGACCGAGCGAGAACCGGATCGTGGCCGCTGCCGTGGCGGGGTCGATGCCGAGCGCCAGCAGCACATGGCTGGGCTCCACGGCGCCACTCGTACACGCCGAGCCCGACGAGACCGCCACGCCCTCCATGTCCATGTTGAGCAGCAGCATCTCGCCGTCCAAGCCGCCCGACGCGTCGGCTACGAACGACAGGTTGACGATGTGCGGCGCCGCCTTGCCGCCCACAAACGGCGTGTTGAACTGGATGGCATCGTCCAACGTAGCGACCAGCCCAGCCTGCAGGCGGTCGCGAAGCTGTACGAGCGTCGCCAGCCGTGCTTCGCGATCGGCATAGGCGTGCTTCATGGCTTCGGCCATCCCAACGATGGCGGCCACGTTCTCGGTGCCGCCGCGCCGCTTGCGCTCCTGCGCACCGCCATGCACGAACGACGGCAGTTCGGTGCCGCCGCGTACGTACAGGAAGCCGATGCCCTTCGGTCCGTAAAACTTGTGCGCCGAGGCCGAGAGCAGGTCTACGCCGAGATCGTCCACGTTCAGCGCATACAGCCCTGCCGACTGCACGGCATCCGTGTGGAGCAACACACCGCGTTGCTGGCACAGATCGCCCACGGCGCGCACGTCGGTCTGGGCGCCCGTCTCGTTGTTGATATGCATCACCGAGACTAAACCAATGTCCTCGTCAAGATGGTCAGCGATGTCCTCCACGGTGAGTGCGCCCGGGTCTCCAGGCGTCAGAAGCCGCACAGCGCGGCCCTGCTTCGCTAAGGCGTGGGCCGTTTGCAGCACGGCCTCATGCTCGACGGTGGAAGTCAGCAGCCCCTTGCCTGTGGCTTCGACGGCACCTTTGAGCGCGGCGTTATCCGACTCGGTACCGCCACTGGTGAACACCACCTCGCTCGGCTCGGCGCCCAGCAACGCGGCGATCTGCTCGCGGCTGTCCTCCACGGCGAAGCGCGCACGTCGCCCCAGCGCATGCACCGACGACGCGTTGCCGTAGTGGTCCGTCAGGTACGGCAGCATCGACTCCAGCACGCGCGGATCGAGCGGCGTGGTGGCGGCGTGGTCGAGGTAGATCGGCGCCCTCATGCCTCGTCGGGCGCAAGCGCCACCATCGCGGGGTCGCCCTTCTGACTTAGCGTCTTGTTCCAGAAGTAGATGCCTACGCCCGCCAAGATGCCGAAGACGAAGCAGATGGCCGCGTTCATGGCCGCGATACGCCACTGCGTGTCGGCCACCTGCACGAGCACGACTTCCTGCGCGGCGCCCGGCAGCACACGCACATCCAGCTTCTTCTCCTCCTGCACATACGTAAAGAGCGAGTGCGGCAGCGTCATCTTCTCCACGCGCATCGTATCGCCCGACGCCAGCGGGATGGACAGGTCGAGGTAGTCGTAAGAGATCTCCGACCGCGCCGTCGTCACCACGCTGTCCACGTTGGCCACGGCAAGCGTGCCTTCTTCAAGCGTGGCGCGCAGGTCCGTCGCTACGTCGATTTGATTGATCGTCAAGAACAGCATGCCCGCAGGCACCAGCCACATGAGGCGGGCAATCAGCAGGTTCGTTTTCGAGACAGTAGCCATACCTATTCTCCGGGGTCCAGTCTGCACACTACCGCATTGTTGGCCATCCGCCAGGCGTCAGGCGTCAGGCGAGGAACAAGTACGGCTTCCACGTTTCATCGATGGCGCCGATGAAATCGCGAATGAACATAACGTGACTGGGGCGGAAGGGTTTGCGGAGCAGCGGCATCAGCGCCTCTTCCGGCGTCTTATTTCCCTTTCTGCTATTACACTTCACGCACGCCGCTACCAGATTTTCCCAGGTGTCGCGCCCGCCCCGTGAGCGCGGCATCACATGGTCGATGGTGAGGTCCTCGCGGCTACCGCAGTATTGGCACCGGAAGCGGTCGCGGCGCAGCACGTTTTTGCGCGAGAGGAGGATGCGCTTGTAGGGCACGCGCACGTACTGCTTGATGCGCACGATGCTGGGCCACGGAAACGTGGTGCTCGGCGAGCGGAGCACACGGCCCGGGTAGGCTTCCACGACCTCGGCTTTCTGGAGGTGTACGAGGATGACGGCGCGCTCCACGCTGCAGATGGTGAGCGCCCGGTAGTCTTGGTTGAGGACCAGTACGTGACCACTCATCGGCCAGCCCTCCGCGTCGGGGCAGGCAGGCGTTGCGGCTGCCCGTTCCTCGCTGCAGTTGTCATACGTCCAGTGAAGTTGTCACCTCGCTGATTGCAATAACGGTTTCGGTGGGGTTGAGGTGGCGTTTTTGCCGCTTCGAAAGGTACTGCAAAAACAGCATTAAGGGAAAGCAAATCGAGCGCGTTTTGATCGTTTGGTAACCCACGGGTTCCCGCATCCCCATCGAAGTGCACGCGGCGCTCTCCACGCGGCGTCAGCACAGCGCAGCTACCGGTCTAGCGCGTCGATTTTGGCGCGTTGCGCACGGTTCCAGTCGTCACTGCCGGGCTGCGCGGTGAACCACGCGGTTAGGATTTCCTTGGCGAGGGCCTCGGTGGTGAGGCGCAGGCTGAGAGCGAGCACGTTGGCGTCGTTCCACACGCGGGCGCCGCGGGCCGTCTCGGCATCCGTGCAGAGCGCGGCGCGGATGCCTCGGTGTTTGTTCGCCGCGATGCTGGCGCCCGTGCCCGTCCAGCAGCAGACAATCGCTTCATCCGCTTCACCCTTCGCAACCAGCCGCACCGCTTGCGCCGTCACATCGGGCCAGTCCGCCTCGCCCCCCTCCGCTTTGGGGCCGACGTACACCACCGTGTGCCCATGCCGCGTCACCTCGGCCTGTAACGCGTCGATGAGGGGCGTGCGGAGGTCGGTGCTGAGAGCAATGCGCATGGAATTGATAGCTGAGTTAGGCGTTGTCAACCGTCAAATCCACGGCTCAGTTGCACTTCATCTTCACAGAACCTACGTTTCATCGCTGTATCGATGTAACCGCTTCCGAATCATGTTTCGTCGCCTCGCAGGGCCCAGTGCCCTTTTTTTATGCTTCGCCATCGTGCTGATGGCCACCACCTCACGCACTGACGAAGGCCCGCCCGACCTGACGCTGCCCGACGGGTTCAAGGCGGAAGTGGTATACCACCCGATGGGCGCCGACAGCAGCTCGTGGGTCGCATTGGCGTGGGACGACCGCGGGCGCCTGCTGGCCTCTGACCAGTACGGATCGCTCTACCGCATGACACCGCCGCCCATCGGCACGCCGTACGACGAGACGGTGGCGGAGAAGCTGTCCATCAACCTGGGCCATGCGCAGGGCATGCTCTGGGCGCACAACAGCCTGTACGTGAACGTCAGCAGCGAGCGCGGCATCGACGGCAACGGCAGCGGCCTCTACCGCGTGCGCGACACCACGGGCGACGGCGAGCTGGACGCCGTCACGCTGCTGCAGACGTTTGACAACTGGGGCGAGCACGGGCCGCACGCCATCGTCATGGGGCCGGATGGCGAGACGATGTACATGGTGGCGGGCAATTACGTCTCGATCCCCGAGGGCGCGACGGCGAGCGGGCCGATGAACTGGGACGAAGACAGCCTCTTCCCCGTCATCCTCGACCCGCGTGGCCATGCCAACGAGCTGCGGGCGCCCGGTGGCTGGATCGCCCGCTTCGACTCGCTCGGGCAGCACTTCGAGGTCGTAGCCACGGGCTTCCGCAACACGTTCGACTTCGGCTTCACGCCCCAAGGCGACATCCTCGCGTTCGACTCGGACATGGAGTGGGACATGGGCATGCCGTGGTACCGCCCCATCCGCGTGCTCCACGCCACCAGCGGCGCCGACTTCGGCTGGCGCACCGGCTCGGGCAAGTGGTCGGCGCGCTACCCCGACACGCTGCCGTCGGTTGTGGACGTAGGCCAAGGCTCGCCGACGGGCGTGCTGATGGGCTACCAGTCGGGCTTCCCCCAGCGGTTCCAGCGCGGCATGTTCGTGTTTGACTGGAGCTTCGGCACCATCTACTTCGTGGATGTGGAACACGCGGGCAGCAGCTACACGGGCACGACCGAGGAATTCCTGGCAGGCGTGCCCCTCCCCCTCACCGACGGCCTCTTTGGCGACGACGGCGCGCTCTACTTCGCCACAGGCGGGCGGCGGCTCAACTCGTACGTCTTCCGCATCTACTACGACTGCGACGAGGCCACCTCGCCCGTCGCGCCCGCTCCGCCGAACGATCTCAACCTGCTGCGCCGTACCATCGAAGCGTTCCACAATACGGTCAACCCGGCCGCCGTGGAGACCGTGTGGCCCTACCTCAACCACACCGACCGCCACATCCGCTACGCCGCACGCATCGCCATCGAGCACCAGCCGTCTGAGACGTGGGCCGAGCGCGCCCTCACCGAGCCCGACCCGATGTGCCGTATCCATGCGCTCGTCGCCCTCGCTCGGCAAGGCGACGCGGCCCATCGCGACGACGCGTTGGCAGCGCTCAACGCCATCGACTTTGCTGGGCTCACCGCAGATCAGCAGACCGACCTGCTGCGGGCCTACCACCTCGTGCTCATCCGCATGGGGATGCCGAGCACGGAGGTTGGCGAGGCCGTCATCGCTGCCCTCTCGCCACACCTGCCGTCGCCGATGTACGACCACAACCGCGACCTCGGGCGCGTACTGGGTTACCTCAACGCGCCAACCGTGACACCTGCGCTGGTGCAGCTGATGCAAGAGGCCGCAGACCCCGAGGACATTTTTCTTTCCGAGGAGGTGCTGGCGCGGAGTGAGCAGTATGGCAACGACATCGCCAACATGAAGGCGAACCTGCCGAGCCCGCCCGAGATCGAGTTCGCCCGCATCCTGAGCCATGTGGAATCCGGGTGGACACCTGGGCTTCGCGACACCTACTTCCAGTGGTTCTACGACGCGCTCAACCGCAAGGGTGGGCTGAGCTACAAGGGCTTTGTGGACGCCATCCGCCAGCGTGCCATCGATAGGCTGCCCGAGGATGAGAAGGAGCGCCTCGGCGCATTGGCCGGCACGTTCAGCGTGGAAGCCGTGGACTTCACCAACCTGCCGCAGCCCGAAGGCCCCGGTCAGGACTACCTGCAGAGCGACCTCAACGAGATGCTGTGGCAGCGCTTTGGGTCGCCGCGCAACTTCGAGCAGGGACAGCAGATGTACGCTGCCGCACTCTGCGAGGCGTGCCACGCAATGAACGGCGTAGGCGGCAATGCGGGCCCCGACCTCACGCAGGTGGGCACGCGGTTCTCCAAGATCGACATCGCCCGCGCCATTGTGAACCCGAGCGATGCTATCTCGGACCAGTACGGCGCCACGCTCATCAAGACGCACAACGGGATGGCTCTGGCCGGACGCGTGGTCAGCACCACCGATGAGACGGTCACCGTCAGCCTCAACCCGTACATGCCCGAGCAAACGATGGACATCGCCACGGCCGACATCGCCGAGCAGTCCGACTCGCCCATCTCGCTCATGCCCGCCAAGCTCATCAACCGCTTGAATGAGCAGGAAATCCTCGACCTGATGGCCTACCTCATCGCTGGCGGCGACCCCGAGCACAAGTGCTATACGGGTCGGCGTGGCTGCGACACGGAGGATTGACGCCCTTGGGTACGCTAAAACCGCCGCTCGAAGCCAACCGTGACATAGGTGCCGCGCTGGTCGAGGCGTTGCGTCACATCGAGGCGGAACGGGAAGCCGAGGATGTTCTTGAGCCCGATGCCGAGCTCGTGGTGCACGCCGCCCGAGGGGTTGGTGCGTCGTGATACGGCGGTGGCAGGCAACGCCGCCTCGCCGTGCGCGCCGTGCAACGCCAGGCTCAGCCTGCGATCGACGAGGCTGTGCAGCTTGAGGGCTTGGAAAAGGGTGCTGCTGAAGTCGTGCTCCCAGAACGTGCCCCACACGCGCTCGCCCTCGTAGCGCTGCCCCAGGAGGGTGCGGAACGTGCCGAAGGTGCTGTACGGCCCCACACTGCCATCGAGCCCAAACCGCCGCTGTGTTGGCACATCGCCGTCCGACCAGCCGCCGATGAGCCGGATCCGCAGCCTGTTCTGGAGCGGCTGCCGCTTGAAGAATGTCGGGAAGGTCCAATCCACTTCGCCTCGCACACGCCGCACGCCATCATCCACACCGCCGATGCCCACATCCGCCATTACCGTTGCCCTCCGGACGAGCGGATCGAAGCGCTCGCGCGTCGTGGCATCGAACACCGCGCGCAAGCGAGTGCGCTGCGTGGCGCCGTCCTCGATGCTGGGGTTGGAACGCTGGCCGTCGCCGAAGAGCCAGCCGGGATAGTCGGTGTTGTTGTCGAGCGATGTGTGGTGCTCGGTGCTGAACTGTGCCGAGACGGTTGTGCGGAGCGGGGCGACCTGGAGGCCGAATGTCGCCGCGCCGTGGTCGCGCTGGTAGTAGTCGAAGTAGTCGTCGTAGCCGATGTACGTGGCGATGCCCGCGAGCGTGAAGCTGTGCGCCGATCCGTCCACGCGCGCTGCCGTATGCGAGCCGCCGGCCAGCTCCACGAACGGACGCAGCCGCTGTGCGGGTCGGCCTGCCGTGTAGCGCACCGCGCCGTAGCCGTTGATCCGGCTCCGCGCATTGGCAAAGCCCAGCCCCGTGCGCATCGACCAGTTCGGCGATGGCTCGAAGCTGCTCTTCAACCCGAAGTGCCCGCCGTCCACGCGGTTGTACCACCACCATGCACGGTCCAACACCTGCTCTTGCCATCCTTTTCGGCGGGGTTCGGGCGGCTCCTCAGTCAGCACATCCTGCACTACTAACCCGCGCACCGCCTTGATGAGTGCATACTGCAACAGGTTGACTTGGTCCAGCGGCGCCGAGGCCAGGCTGCCGATCATGCCCAGCGGCGCAAACGCGCGGGCCATCGTCAGCTTGGGGTCGAGGCGGCTGACGGCGGTCCGCTCCTCGATGGTCATGGGCACCATGCCGGGGTTGCCGCGAAAGAGGAACGCCTGCGCCTCGGCGAAGGGCATGTCGGTGCGGGGCTGGGTGCGGACGAAGAGCGAGTCCGGGCCGGGGCGCTGCTGCGCGTGGCCCGTCAACCGCGTCACCTGCCGGTAGAACGCCATCGGGTAGCGCATGCCGGGCCGCGCCAGCGCGATACGCCCCTCGGCGCGCAGGTCGATGGGAAACCACTGGTCGTCCTCGAACGACGCGAACTGCTGTTCGAAGCGCACGTGCCAGTCGCTGACGGGCGGCGGCAGCTGCTGGAAGCTGGCGGGCGTCAGCGCCACATCGAGCAGGGCGAAGGCGCCGTCGAGCACGCGGATAGTGCCGATGAAGGCGGGCTGCGTGAGGCGCTTCGGCGCCACGTAGATCTCGTACACCTCGGTGCTATCCACCATGCGCACGGTGGCCAGGGTAAAGGTGTAGACGTCCAGCGCCTTGGGATGCGTCGGGCCGAAGTAGGTGAAGCCCATGAGCGGGATGTTGTCGGCGTAGAAGTTGAGCGCAGGCAGCGGCGTGGCGAAGCGGTACGTGCCCGAGTTGCGGGGCTGGATGCGCCGGGCGCGGATGAGGTCGCGTACGCCCCCCTCGCTGCGCCAGAAGCTCTCGGCAATCGTCTCGCGCACCTGCACCAGCGCGTCCTCGCGCTGCAGCATGAAGCGGCTGTACGCCTCGGCCTGATACGCCACCCCGCCCGCGTGGCGCTCCTGCTTGCGCGCGATCACCTGCCGCATGATGCCCACGGCGGGGTCCTCGCCATCGACCACGATCTCGCCCAGTTCCGCAATGCTCGGCGCCAGGGCGATCCGCACCTGCGCCTGCTCGCCGGGCTGCACCACGACGGCCGTCGAGGCAAACCCGAGGAACCGCGCCCGCAAGGTCACGGGCAGGCGTGGCACCACCAGCTCAAAGGCACCGCGTGCGTTGGTGATCGTGCCCGTCGTGGCGCCGTCGATGAACACGTGTGCCGAGGGCAACGTCTCCCCCGTCTCATCATCCACCACGACGCCGCGCACCGCTACCTGCGCTGTGGCACGCTCGGCGAGTACGGCCATGCCGAGCACGATCACGATGCAGACTGCGCGGGCGCGGTATACCATGAGCACGGAGCGTTCGTGAGGGACGATGGGCCAGAGCACTAACGCCGCACGCACCGTAAACGTATGCGCATTTTGGCCCAGCGGCTACGGCGCATCGGCCTCATCCGTGACGTCGTTCGAGGTGGTTTCGATGGCAGGGGCCTCCTGCTTGCTCAGCGCCACAGCGTTCATGCAGTAGCGCAGGCCACTCGGCAGCGGTCCATCCGGGAAGACGTGGCCGAGGTGTGCATCGCAGGTGTTGCACAGCGTCTCGATGCGGCGCATACCGTACGAGCGGTCCTCGTGGTAGGCGACGGCGTTCACCGCGATGGGCTGGGTGAACGACGGCCAGCCCGTGCCGCTCTCGAACTTCTCGTTGGCATCGAAAAGCAGCGTCTCACAGCAAACGCAGGCGTAGAGGCCGGGCTCAAACAGGCTGCACATCTCCGAGCTGAACGCCCGCTCGGTGCCGTGCTGGCGCGTGACGCGGTACTCCTCCCGGGAAAGCTGCGCCCGCCATTCGGCATCGGTCTTCTCCACACGGCGGCTGGGCGAGGGGTTGCCTTTTTTGGCGAAACGGATGACGTCGATCCACTTGAGCATAGCGCAGGATAGGTGTTGGTTCAGTGCACAACTCGTAACGCTATGCTGGTAGCTAGGTTGTACGCATTTTGGAACAACTTGGGCGCATCACACGCCGCTTTACCCGGGTGCCTCGGTTAACATCACATGGCGCACAAAGTGCAGCACCTTGGCTTCGGGCATCTCACACGGCTTGAGATGCTCGCCTTTTGTGGTGCGATAGAGGTTCAGGCTCACGAAGTCCGTGCCGCCCAGCTCTTCCGCGTAGAGCTTGAACGAGCGGCCGCCGTTGAACACCGTCTTACGGATGCCATAGCGACGGCCTCTGTACCAGCCTTCCGAGTAGCCATCGGGGATGTGATCGAGAAGCATGTGGAGCGCGGCACCGTGTCAAAAGCGAAGGCCTCCACCACGCAGCGCGATGGAGGCCTTCTGGCATCAAACTAAGCAGGAGGGCTTATTCGAAGCGGCGCGAGCCGTCAGCCTGATGCACGAACTCGAACGTGTAGTGGCGCGACTCGTCAGCCGAGGTCGGGTTGGCGGGGTTGCCTTTGTAGTAGCTCATCATGCGCAGCTTGGCGAACGTGCCATCGGCGCAGCGAACGACCAGCACCCGGCCGGGAATGGGCGAGACCACATTGGCCTGGGGGTTGTAGTTGTACCAGCCGTTGCCCGAGCCCGTAGGGATGGCAAAGCCCGAAGTGGCATCCGTGCTGTAGCCCGTAGCTGGAGCTTCGGTGATCTCCTCAAACAGCGCCTCTAGTACCTGTGCGCCGCCTTGGGCGGGGCCGCTGGCGCCGCCGTTGGTGAAGATCGTGGTTGACTGCAAGGCGATATCCCATGCCGCTGATGCCGAGTCGGCAGCGGGTACGATGCGGTTCTCGCGCAGGCTATAGAACGTGATGGCGCCTGTGCCAAAGGGCCCCATCGGGCCGAACCCGACGATGGGGTCAGCCGGGATATCTACGGCCATCTGCACCTCGGGGGGCATGAACTCCTCAGAAGAATCGCTGTCGCAGCCGCTGAGGACCACGAGGGCCGCGACGAAGAGGGTGGAGAAAAGACGATTACGCATAGGGGTATGGGGTATAGGTTTAGTAGGATGTTCAGGTAAAGCGCGGGAAGGCCGCTACACTACGGGGGAGTTGGAGGGCGTAGAGTGGCAGGTCAGTAGAGACGCAGGTCAGCGGAGACCGACGAGCAAGCTGGCGAAGAGCAGGCGCCCCGGCAGTGACGGGATGAAGGTGGTGTTGGTGTGATCGGTCAGGTTCTGGCTGCCCACCTGGAGTTGCACGGCATCGGTGATGCGCTGGGTGAGCGTGAGGTTGACCAACACATAGCCCGAGATGTACTCGCTGTCATCGTCGAGGATGAGGTTGCCGTTGGTGTCGCCGAAGCCGTAGCGGCCCCGGTAGATGGCGCGGGCCGATGCGGTGAAGCCGCGCTCGGCATTGCGGTACTGTACGCGGAAGGTGCCGCTGTGGCGCGAGCGGTTGAGCAAGCCCCCGTAGTCACTGCGCGAGAGGCGGAAGTCGCGCCCGTCGCGGCGGCCAAAGAGCGTGCCCTCCTGCAACTGGTTGACCACGTCGCGGTCGAAGGTGTCGAGGAACAGGTAGCTAGCCATGAACGAGAACGCCTCGTTCAGCTCGAAGGTGGCTTTGGTCTCCAGGCCCTGGGTCACGATGCGGCTGAGGTTGAAGTAGGTGAACGCGCTCTGTCCGTTGGTTTTCAGCGCAATCGGCGCGGCCTCGATGAGATTGGAGATGTGGTTGCGGAAGCCGTTGACGTCCACCGCCCAGCGCTCGCCGATTTGCTTTTCGGCGCCCACATTGAACGCGAGCGAACGCTCGGGCTCGATCTCTTCGAGGCTTTCGATGTCTTGGAGGAAGCCGCGCACCTGGCCTTGCGCTTCCAGCTGACGCAGGGCGTCGACCACATCCACCGAGCCAAACACGCTATAGCCCTGCACGGGATTGGTGAAGTCGAGGTAGCGCTGCTGGAACGTCGGTGCTTTGAAGCCGCTGCCGATGGATGCGCGGATGCGCAGGCCCTCGTTCGGCTTGATGAGCACGGCGGCTTTCGGGCTGAGGTTGGCGGCGAAGTCGGTGTGCGCATCGAACCGGGCGCTCAACACGACATCCAGCAATTCGTTGGGCAGCCACTCGTGCTGAGCGAAGGCGAAGACGTTTTGCGTCGTCCGCGAGCCGCCCGCCACACGGTCGGCCTCTACGCTCTCGCCGATGAGCCCGCCGCCCATCGTGAGCAGGTGCTTTGTGCCGAGGACGAGGTCAAGCTGCGCCTCGGCTTTGTTGAATGTTTGGTCGAACTGCGTGCGGCTCTCCAGCGCACTCGTCGAGGCGTCGCGGGTCTGCGAGTCGGTGCGGTAGCGCGAGGCGTAGAGGGACGTTGTGAGCTTGGCGCCGCTGGCAAAGCGATGGGTGAGCGTGGGGGTGATGTTCCAGTCGCGCAGGGCGGCTTCGTTGTTGAACGGCACGCGCACTTGGTTGGTCAGCAGGCCCACCTCGTCGTTTTGGTCTTGCCAGTTGTGACGTGCCGAGAGCGTCAGTGCTGTGCGTTCCGAGAGGTCGAAGTCGAAGCGTCCGCCCACGGTGTAGTCGGTGAACTGCGGTACGGTCTGGCCGATGCCGTCGGGCGAGAAGTCGTAGCCGTCCGAGTCGTAGCGGTTGGCGTAGATGCGCGCGCCCACCCGGCCGATAGTCGTCTCCCCCTCCAGGTTGAGATCGGACGTGCCGTGCGTCTGGTAGCGCGACTGCACGGAGCCCGTCCAGCGGTTGGCTGGCGCCTTGGTGATGATGTTGATGACGCCTGCCAGCGCCTCGCTGCCGTAGAGCGACGACGACGGCCCACGCACGACTTCGATCCGATCCACGCCGGAGACGGTCAGCCGTTCGAGGTCCAGCGTTCCCGCCACGCGCCCGATCAGCGGCTCGCCATCGACCAGCACAAGCGTGTAATCAGACGACAGTCCTTGGATCTGGATGCCGAGGCCGTGGTCGTAGACGACTTGCAGTCCGGGCTGCTCCGCCAGCAGGTCGGCCAGCCGCAGGGCGCCTTGCTCGGCGATGTCTTCCGACGTGACGAGCGAGGTAGGCACCGGAACGTTTTGCAGCTCCTTGGCGCCCTTTGTGGCGGTGACCACCACAGGCGCCAGTTCGCCTTCCATCAATGCCAGGGAATCTGCAGCCTGTCCGGCGGCAGTGTATATCGGCCCGATCAACAGCACGAGCGCGAACCAGAGGTGGCGGTGGATGCGCTTCATCATCTCCCCAAAAGGTGAACAAGTTGTTCTATTTAGAACAAATCTACGTTGCCGTGCGCGCGCAGATCAATGATTCAAGCTGCTAAACGCTTAGATTTGCTGAGTCTTTACGCGTCCGTCGCGTCTGCTTGGCGCTGGCATCTGGTAGAGTGCACTGCTTTGGCGTCGCATTTCTGCTACATTTATGCTTGGCAGCGCTGAGCGCGCTTTTTCACCCGGGGAACTGTGCAGCATGATATGGATCGGCCTACGCAGCGCTACGCCGCCCGATGGCTTGGCCGCCGTCACAGTCGCCCTTCGCGAACGTTCCACTTCTTTCGTTGACGCTGGCTGACTGTTATGGAGATTTCCGCGCCCCCCCCTGTTGCGCCCCCGCGCCCTGCGCCGCCAGCGCCCACGCTGCACGGGCGCGGCGTGCGTACACGGCGCGTCCTCATCGGCCTGGCGATAGCGCTGGTTGGGGTCGTCTGGGGCTCGATCGGGATCGGCGCGGTGGACATCGGGCCGCTGCAGGTGCTGGCGATCCTGCTCAAGCAGGTTGGCATCGAGACGCCGTGGGCGTTTGAGCTGCAGCAGGAGCTGGTGCTGACCGCCATCCGGCTGCCGCGCGTGCTGCTGGGCCTGCTGATCGGCGCCGGGTTGGCGGTGAGCGGCGCGGCGATGCAAGGCCTCTTCCGCAACCCGCTGGCCGACCCGGGCCTGGTGGGTGTGTCGAGCGGTGCAGCGCTGGCAGCCGTGTTCATCATCGTGCTCGGCCTGCCGTTCCTCGAAGGCACCGCGGCGTGGCTGGCGCCGTTCTCCATCGCGCTGGGCGCCTTCGGCGGCAGCATCGCGGCTACGCTGATCGTCTACCGGCTGGCCACCTGGCGCGGGCGCACCTCGGTGGCGACGATGCTGCTGGCAGGCATCGCGCTCAACGCGCTGGCGGGCGCAGGCACCGGCCTCATGACGCTCATCGCCGACGATGCGCAGCTGCGCGACATCACGTTCTGGACGCTCGGCAGCCTGGGCGGCGCCACCTGGACCACCCTGGGCGCCGTCACGCCGTTCATGTTGATGGGCATCGTGGGCGCTCCCGTCCTGGCGCGCGCGCTCAACGCGATGCTGTTGGGCGAGGCCGAAGCGCGCCACCTGGGCATCAACGTGGAGCGGCTGAAGCAGGGCGTCGTGTTCATCACCGCCCTCACCGTGGGCGCCGCCGTGGCCGTCTCGGGCATCATCGGCTTCGTGGGCTTGGTGGTGCCGCACCTGCTGCGCCTCACGCTCGGTCCCGACCATCGCGGGCTACTGCCGGGCTCGGCGCTGCTGGGGGCCATGCTGCTGCTCGGCGCCGACCTGCTGTCGCGCACGCTCATCGCACCCGCCGAGCTGCCCATCGGCATCGTCACGGCCTTCATCGGGGCGCCGTTCTTCCTCTGGCTGCTGCTGCGTAACCGCGCCGCACTTCATCTCTAACCACGCCCCCTGTGATCGAACTCGACAACATCACGGTTGAGATGAGCGGCAAGACGCTCGTGGAGTCGGTGTCGCTGACGGTGACGCCGGGCTCAGTGACGGCGCTCGTAGGCCCCAACGGCGCGGGCAAGTCCACGCTGCTGCGCGTGGCCACGGGCGAGTGGAAGCCCAACGGCGGCGAGGTGCGCTTCGACGGCAAGCCGCTCAAGCAGTGGTCGGCGAAGGAGCAGGCGCAGCGCCGCGCCGTGGTGTCGCAGCACTCGTCGCTGACGTTCCCGTTTGCGGCGTTCGAGGTGGTGCTGATGGGCCGCACGCCGCACCTGTCCGGCCGCAGCGAGTCGCGGCGCGATATGGAGATCGCCTGGGAGGCGCTGGACCGCGTGGGCCTGGCCGCGCTCGCCGACCAGTCGTACACGACCCTGTCGGGCGGCGAGCGGCAGCGCGTGGACCTCGCCCGCGCCCTGGCGCAGATTGCAGACACGTCGGACGACCACCCGCGCTACCTCTTCCTCGACGAGCCCACGGCCAGCCTCGACCTGGCCCACCAGCACACCACGCTGCGCACCGCACGCGGCGTGGCGGCCCAAGACATAGGCGTGCTCGTTATCTTGCACGACCTCAACTTGGCCGCGCAGTACGCCGACGAGATCATCATGCTGAGCGATGGGCAGCGGCGCGCCCGGGGCGCACCACGCGAGGTGCTCACACCCGAGCTCATCGAATCCGTATTTTCGATTCCCGTGATGGTGACGCCCCATCCGTACCACGACTGCCCGCTGGTCGTGCCCATCGCGCCCGCCGCAGCCTGAACTTTTTGAACCGACTCCACCGCGTTACTCATGGAAACGACGACGACTCCCGACCTCAAAACGACCTGGGCTGCCTTCCGCGAGGCCAACCCCAAGGTCCGCATCCGCAACGCCGCCGAGCAGCTCGGCACGAGCGAAGCCGAACTGCTGGCCACCAGCCTCGGCGAAACCGTCACGCGGCTACGGCCCGACTGGTACGAGATGCTCTTCGACCTGGAAGCGCTCGGCGAGGTGATGGCGCTGACGCGCAACGACGTGTTCGTCCACGAGAAGACCGGGCGCTACAGCCAGCCGTCGATCTTTAAGTCGCACCAGATGGGCCAGACGCTGGACAAAGGCATCGACCTGCGCATCTTCTTCCGCACCTGGGGCTACGCCTTCGCCGTGGTGGTGCCCGACGGCAACGCCAAGACGCGGCGCAGCCTCCAGTTCTTCGACGTGTATGGCAACGCCGTCCACAAGACGTTCCTGCGGCGCAAGTCGGACGTGGACTACTTCGACACGTTCGTCGAGAAGTACCGCCACGACGAGCAGTCCCCTGCCCTCGATGTGACGCCGCAGCCGGCGCCCAAGCCGGAGAAGCCCGATGACGAGGTGGATGCCGAGGGGCTGCGCCAGGCGTGGGCGGCGCTGAAGGACACGCACGAGTTCTTCCGCCTGCTGCACACCTTCGGCGTGACGCGCACGCAGGCCTTCCGGCTGGCGGGGCCCGAGTTTGCCCGGCGCGTGGACACCAGCCACCTGCGCACCGTGCTCGAAGCCGCTTCGGCGCAGCAGATCCCGCTGATGATCTTTGCGGGCAACGACGGCTGCATCCAGATCCACACGGGGCACATCAAGAAGCTCAAGGACATGTACGGCTGGTACAACATCCTGGACCCGGGCTTCAACCTGCACATGAAAGACGGCGACATCGACAGCACGTGGGTGGTGCGCAAGCCGACCGTGGACGGCGATGTGCACTCGCTCGAATGCTACGACGCCAACAGCAACGTGTTGTGCTACATCTTTGGCAGCCGCAAGGAAAGCAACACCGAACTCCCCGAGTGGCGCAGCCTGCTGCTGTCGCTGGAATGACCGGATGAGGCGGCACAAGCAGGGGCGTTGACTCGTACTACGGCCATCGCTCCTCTCCGAACTTCCGCCTTCATGCGCCGTCTTTTCCTCGCCGCTGTTTCCGCTGCCCTCTTCATGCTGGCTGGCTGCTCCTCCGGCACGCCTGCAAACCTGTTTTCGAGTGCGGAATCGTACAGCACCAGCACCGACTCCATCGCGCTCGTCGTCCACATCAGCGTGGACGGGCTGCGGCAGGATGCGGTGACCAAGTGGCTCGACGATCTTCCCGCCTACCGCAGGCTGCGGGAGCAAGGCGCGTTCACGCTCAATGCCCGCACCGCCCCCACACGCGGCAACACGCTGCCTAATCACACGTCCCAGATCACCGGGCGCGTGGTGGCCGGACCTGACGGGCACGGGTGGAACGGCAACAGGTATTCCAACCCGGCCATCACCATCCACACCAACAAGGGCGCGTACGTCGCTAGCGTGTTCGATGTGGCGTACGAAAATGGCCTGCGGACGGCCCTCTTCGCCAGCAAATCCAAGTTTGCCGTCTTCGCCAACAGCTACGTTGAATCCATCGACACCTATGTGTACAGGCGCGACGCGGCGGAGTTGACGACGCGGTTCGTCGACTCGCTGCGCACGGGCACGTATGGCTACGCCTTCCTCCACCTGCGCAACCCCGACACGGCGGGCCACCGCTTTGGGTGGCGGCTGCGGTCGTGGCATCCGTACGGACGCGCCATCTTTGACACCAATCAGCAGATTGCCCGTGTGCTCCGAGCCATTGACGACGACCCCGCCCTGCGCGGGCGCACCGCCGTCATCCTCACCGCTGACCACGGCGGCCACAGCTTCAACCACGGCGCAGAGCACCCGCTCGACTACACCATCCCGTTCTACGTGTGGGGGCCCGGCATTCCCGGCTCTGCCGACTTGTACGACCTCGCTGGCGACCGCCGCGCCGACCCCGGCACGGCACAGATCCCCGACTCGGCGCAGGCGCAGCCCATCCGCAACGGCGATGCGGCGAACCTAGCATTGGCCCTGCTCGGCCTGAACCCGGTCCCCGGCTCTACCATCGGCGCCACGCTGCCGTTACTCCAGCCGGGCACCGCCGTGGCGGCCGACTCGACGGCGGCCATCCAGTAGATCTATCTCAGCAGATGGTGGCTTGCCGCTTCATGACTGCATCCCGCTCAAGATGGGCTCCAGCGTGTCCCAGACGGTTTCGGCCAGGATGGCGTGGCCCTCCGCGGTCGGATGGATGCCGTCCGGGAGGTTGAGGCTGGGCACGCCGCCGACTCCTTCCAGGATGAAAGGAATCAGCGCCGTCTCGTTCTCGCGAGCCAACTTGGGGAAGAGGTCGCGGAACTGCGTCGTGTAGTCCGTGCCGAGGTTGGGCGGCACCTGCATGCCAGCCAGGATGAGCGTCACCTCGGGGTAGCGCGCGCGGGCTTGGTCGATGATGCCCTGGAGGTTCTGGCGCGTCACCTCGGGGGCGGTGCCCCGCAGCCCGTCGTTGCCGCCCAGCTCAATCAGCAGCACGTCGATGCGCTCGCGCAGCAGCCAGTCGATGCGCCGCAAGCCGCCCGCCGACGTCTCGCCGCTGAGGCCTGCGTTGATGATCCGCACATCCCAGCCCAGCGAGTCTACGCGGGTCTGCAGCAACGCCGGAAACGCGTTGTCCTCGCCGATGCCATACCCCGCCGTGATGCTGTCGCCCAGCATCATGACCACGATCTCATCCTCTGAATTGGCCGTCGCCTCAACCGTTTCTGCGTTGTTCTCCGCCTCGGTAGCGGCGGCAGACGGGGCTTCTTGTGACGGTCGTGTATCACCGCCGCTGCACGCGGGCAGCAGCAGAACCGCGAAGAGTAAGACGAAGTATAGCGGTTGGCGCATTGGGTCGCGAGCTGATGATGGCGAGGCGATGTGTTAACGCCGCCCCGTTCCTCCCCGTTTCAACCCCTCCCTTCATGGCTGACCAACCCGTCCTGCGCGTTGCCGGACTCACGAAAACCTACCGCAGCGGCTCCCGGGCGCTCACCGTGCTCAACGACGTTTCGTTCGATGTCTACCCCGGCGAGACCTGCGCCATCGTCGGCCCGTCGGGCAGCGGCAAGACCACGCTGCTCGGTCTCTCCGCCGGGCTCGACCGCCCCAGCAGCGGCACCGTCGAGATCGCAGGCATCGACCTGGGGCCAATGAACGAGGACGAGCGCGCCGCCGTGCGCAACCAGCACGTGGGCTTCGTCTTCCAGTCGTTCCAGCTCATCCCCACGCTCACAGCGCAGGAAAACGTGATGGTGCCCGCCGAGCTACGCGGCGACCGCACTGCCGGGCCGCGCGCGGTTGAACTGCTGACGCAAGTCGGCCTGGGCGACCGCACTGACCACTACCCCACCCAACTCTCCGGCGGCGAGCAGCAGCGCGTGGCGCTGGCGCGTGCGTTCATCAACGCCCCACGCATCCTCTTCGCCGACGAGCCCACGGGCAACCTCGACGCCGACACCAGCGCGGCCGTGGAGAACCTGATCTTCGACCTCAACCGCACCGCAGGCACCACGCTCGTCGTCGTCACGCACGACCTGGACCTGGCGCATAAGACCGACCGCATCATCCGCCTGCGCGGCGGCGAGGTCGTGTCTGATCTGCGCACCGAAGCAGCGGAAGAGCCCGCCTTGGTCTCCTAACATCCCACGCTTGATCTCCCGCTCTTGATGCGGAACGGTCAGCACGTCGTCCGCCTGACGGCGCCCCACTCACGTTTTAATTGGCGATAGGCTATGGCTTGGATCTTGAAAATGGCGTGGCGCGACAGCCGAGGCAGCCGCCGCCGTCTGCTGCTGTTCCTCTCGTCGATGGTGCTGGGCGTGGCGGCGCTCGTGGCCATCAACTCGTTCGGCGAGAACATGGAGCGCGCCGTCGATGATCAAGCACGCACGCTCCTCGGCGCCGACCTCAGCTTCGAGAGTGACAGCGCCTTCCCCGACTCGGCCCTCGTCATCGCCGACTCGCTGGGCGGCGAGCAGTCGCTGCGCGTCATGTTCGCCTCGATGGCGTTCTTCCCCAAGAATCAGGCAGCGCGGCTGGCGTCGATCCGCGCGGTAGACGGCGGCTTCCCGTTCTACGGCGAGTTGGAGACGCTCCCTGCCGAAGCGGGACAGACCTACCAGCAGCGCAACGGCGCCGTGGTCGATCAGTCGCTGCTGCAGCAAGTCGATGCCACCATCGGCGACACCATTCGCATCGGCCAGAACGCGTACCCGATCCTCGGCCAGATCCTACAGGCTCCGCGCGAGTCCGAGTTCGTCTCCACGTTCAGCCCCCGTGTCTACCTGCCGCTCGCCACGCTCGACTCTACGCTGCTCAGCCTGGGCAGCCGTGCCGAGTACGAGCTGTACTTCAAGTTCGACGACGACCGCGATGTTGAAGAGACGCGTGCGGGGATCGCGCCACGTCTGCGCGAGATGGAGGTGGGCACCGACACCGTGGAGGAGGTCAAAAATAACTGGAATGAGGGCCTGACGAACCTCTACCGGTTCCTGAGCCTGCTCGGTTTCATCGCCCTGCTGCTCGGCGGCTTGGGCGTGGCGAGCGCCGTGCACGTCTATGTGCAGCAGCGGATCGAAACGGTGGGCGTGCTGCGCTGCCTGGGCGCCTCAGCGCGCAAGACGTTCGGCATCTACCTCACGCAGGCCACGGGCATGGGCGTCATCGGCGGGCTCGCGGGCTGCCTTGTGGGGCTGGCGGTACAATTGGTGCTGCCGTCGGTGCTGGACGACTTCCTGCCCGTCGATGTCGAGTTCGGCATCTCGTGGTCGGCGATGGGGCTGGGCTTCGTCATTGGGCTGGGCGTGACGCTGCTGTTTGCGCTCAAGCCGCTGATCGCGGTGCGCCGCGTGTCGCCGCTGGTGGCCATCCGCTCCAGCGATGCTAGCCGTACCTCGCGCGAGCCGTTGGCGTGGCTCATCTACGGCTTCGTCGCGCTCGGCATCACCGCGTTCGCCGTCCTCCAGTCGGGCGATGTAGGCTTCGGGCTCGGCTACGCCGTGTCCATCCTGGCTGTCTTCGGCATGCTCGCGCTGGTGGCCAAGCTCATCATCTGGCTCACGCGCAAGTACTTCCCGCAGCGGTGGACGTACGTGTGGCGGCAGGGCCTGGCCAACCTGTACCGGCCCAACAACCAGACGCTCATCCTGATGCTTTCGGTGGGGCTGGGCACGTTCCTGATCCTCACCCTCTTCCTCGTCCAGCGGATGCTGCTCTCGCAGATCAACCTCTCCGCGGGCGAAGGGCAGCCCAACCTCGTCCTCTTCGACATCCAGCCCGATCAGCGCGACGGCGTCAAGTCGATCCTCGAAGACAACGCTTTGCCCATCATCGACGACGTGTCGATCGTGACCATGCGCTTGGCCGAGGTCAAAGGCCGCACCATCGACGAGATCCGCGCCGACACCAGCAGCGGCGAGTTCTCGTGGGCGCACCGCCGCGAGTACCGCTCCACCTACCGCGACCGCCTCACCGACTCCGAGGAGCTCACCGAGGGCGAGTTCATCGGCACCGTAGACCCCGATGCCGACATCGTGCCCGTCTCGGTCGAATCCGACATCATGAACGACCTCAGCATCGCGCTGGGCGACACGCTGGTATGGAACGTGCAGGGCGTGAACATCGCCACGTACGTCAGCAGCGTCCGCAAGGTGGACTGGCAGCAGGTGGCCACAAACTTCTTCGTGGTCTTCCCCAGCGGCGTGCTCGACGGCGCCCCGCAGTTCAACGTGGTCCTCTCCCGTACGCCCGACGATGCGACCTCCGCCACGGTCCAATCCGCCATCGTCGCCGACTACCCCAACGTCTCCGCCATCGACGTCTCGCTCATCCTGAGCACCTTCGAGGCCGTGTTCGACAAAATCGCGTTCGTCATCCGGTTCATGGCGCTCTTCAGCATCCTCACAGGCTTCATCGTGCTGGCGGGCGCCGTGATTGTGAGCCGCTTCCAGCGCGTGAGCGAGAGCGTGCTCCTCAAAACGCTGGGCGCCTCCAAGCGGCAGGTGTTCCAGATCATGACGGTGGAATACCTCTTCCTCGGCCTCTTCGCCACGATGACGGGCGCCGTGCTCTCCATCGGCGGGAGTTGGGCGCTCGCCGTCTTCGTCTTCGACATGGCCTACCTCACGCCGCCCGCCTCGGTGTTTCTCGCCATCGTGTTTGTGACGGCGCTGACCATCGCCATCGGACTACTCAACAGCCGCGGCATCTACAACCGCCCCCCGCTTGAGGTGCTGCGCGCCGAGGCGTGATTGGGCTGGACGAGAGAACCGGATACGGTGCAAGCGGGCGTGTCATTAGGGCCATACCAGCGCGACCTGCACGTCCATGACGTTGGTGTGCGTGGGGCCGATGCGGAGCAGGCCGCCCGTGCGCTCGAAGAACGTGAATGCGTCGTTGTTGTCAAGCGAGGCCAATGCGTCCAGGCCTAAGCGTTGGGCACGCAGGATGGTGGCGTTTGTGGCATAGGCGCCAGCCGCGTCGGTGGGCCCGTCGATGCCGTCGGTGCCGCCGCTGAGTAGTACGCAGGGCTGCTCCACGCCCTGCAGCGCTAGCGCCGCGGCCAGCGCCAGTTCTTGGTTCCGGCCGCCGCGCCCCGAGCCGCGGACATTTACAGTCGTCTCCCCGCCCCATAGGTAGCAGGTGGGCTGGCTAACCGGACGGTCAACGATGTGGCGCACCAGGTCGCGGCCCACCTCGCGCGCGACGCCGCTAAGCGCGTGGCTGACGACCGTTGCGTCGTAGCCTAACGCATCAGCATGCTCATGTGCCGCTTGAAGGGCCATACGGTTGTTGCCGATGATCAGCGTCTGTACGTTCGCCGATGATCGCTTGGGCGTGTCGGCGATCTGCCCCGCCACGCCGCGTTCGATGTGGCGCCATACGGCCGCCGGAACGTTGCGCTGACCGGGCAAGCTGCCGAGGAGGGCG
>JBCCMF010000017.1:0-28094 GCA_039026435.1 Bacteroidota bacterium | reverse complement strand
GGTGCCGTCGCCGTTGTTGCGGAAGGCCACGTTTTGCAGTTCGAGCGGCGGGTAGAGGTAGAGCAGCTCGCGGAACTCCTGATAGGTGCGCACGCGCGCTTGGCGCATACTCTCCAGCTCTTTGGCGTCGGCGTTTTGCACATCGAAGGCGTGGCCGTTGGTGACAAGGAGGTCCTCGAAGCCGTCGAGGTCCACATCCATGAAGAGGCTCGCCCAGGTCCACTCGGAGGCGGCCACATCGGCCATGTAGGCCACTTCGGCAAAGGTGCCGTCGCCGCGCCCGAGGAAGAGCATATTCTGCATCTCCTGCGGGCGGTTGTCGATGGCACCGATGGCGGCGGGGATGGGGGCGCGCGTGCCCATCTGCACCTGCCGCCGCTGGTAGTCGCGGCTAAGCATGTCGGCAGTGAAGAAGTCGGTGGTGCCGTTGCGGTCGATGTCGCTGAAGGCGACCGCCATCGTCGAGTTGCTCGTTTTGCGCAGCGTCAGCGTGGGCTGCTGGCGGAACGTGCCGTCGCCCTGGTTGAGGAAGAAGTAATCGGGGCTCTCGAAGTCGTTGCAAACGTAGAGGTCGGGGTGCCCGTCGCCGTTTACATCCTGCAAGCGCACCACCAGGCCCCAGTCCCTGGGTGCTTTCTCTAGCGGCTGCCCGCCAGCGTCAAGGAAGTGCTCAGAGGCCAGGCTGATCTTGTCAAATCGGCCCGTGCCGTCGTTGAGGTAGAACGCATCGGGCTCGCCCGTCTCCAGCCGCAACAGTTTCGTGCCGATGATCTCCAGCGCGTAGTGGTCGCGGAACTCGGGCGTCACGTAGTAATCGGTGTCGCCGAGTTGCTTGATGACGCGGTCCCATGCGACCTGATCGGGCGGCAGCGAGTCGCGTAGGGCCACGCGCTTGTAGTTGGCCACGTAGAGGTCGAGGTCGCCGTCGCCGTCCACATCGGCCAGCGCTTGGGTCGTACTGCCCAGGCTCGACGTCAGCCCGCGTTCGGTCGTTGCCTCGGTGAACACACCCGTGCCATCGTTGACGTACGCCGCGTTCGGGCCGCCCAGCGCCGTCACCAACAGATCCTGATCGCCATCGCCATCGAGGTCGGCGAAGGTAGCGCCCGTGCCATAGCGATCGGGTGCAGCAACGCCCGCTTGCTCGGTGATGTCCTCAAAGCGCCAGCCGCCCAGGTTGCGGTACAGCTTGTTATCGCCCTGCAGGCTGGCGAGGTAGACGTCGGTGCGGCCGTCGCCATCCACATCGCCCAGCGCCACGCCCGAGCCGTGCAAGAGGTGGCGGTTGCCAACCACCGCCTCGTCGGTGACGTCGTTGGCGAATGCGATGCCGGTCTTGAGGCGTGGCGTGAACCCGTCGCCACTGCCGCGCACGTCGAGCGGAGCAAAACGGTAGCCGTCGGCCTCCTGCCACGCGTACTCCTGGGCAACGGGCTGGCACGCTGCCAGCATGAGCGCGCCGACGGCAAAGAATCGGGAGAGAACAGCCACGGTGGGGAAGGAATCAGTGCGAAAAGACTACCCGAGGATGCCGATGTTGATGACGACCTGCGTCTGCTCGGCAGTGAGGGGGGCTGTGATGGGATCGGCGCCGGGCGGTGTAACCACCAGGGCCTCAGCAGGATTCGTATCCTCAGCAAAACCAAGCCGTTGGGTGGTGGACTGCTGGCTCAGCCAGCCGCTGCCGATTCGGATCAGCCGACGCGGCCCTTCGGTGCCATCGGCGTAGCGGAGGTGCAGGGTGGTGCCCGCAACGGGCGGCGTGCCGTCAAACTTTACGGTGAGGCCCACCGGCTGCGCTGACGTGCCGCGATACAGGCGCGTGGCGTTGCCGTTCTGCGTGACGACCACATCGCGGAGGCCGTCGCCGTCGAAGTCAGCCGTGGCGGCGGCGCGTTGCTCGCCGTAGACCGTGACGCCGGAGTCGCTGCCCGTCCACGGCGTGAAGCTGCCCTGGCCGTTGCCCTGCAGCCAGAGGCCGCGTCCGGCATCCAGACGCGGCGTCTCCAGATGCACAGCGAACCAGTTCTGACTGAGGAAGAGGTCTTCGTTGCCGTCGGCATCTAGGTCATCCACGACGATGCTTTGCGCGCTGCTCCATTGCGCCTCGGCAGGCAGCGCCACCCGCTCGAACGTGTTGCCGCGGTTGAGGAAAACGGCATGCTCCAGCGTGTTCACCTCGGCAACCTCAGCGTTTTGAAGCACCGGGCCGAGCACCTGGGTCACGTTCTGCTCGGCGAACGCGGCGTGGCTGGGCACGCGCCGCTGCAGGGCCGGGATGCCATAGCCGAGGGTGTTCAGCCCACGGTCGGTGGTGAAGCCGTCCACATCGGGATTCCAGTAGGCTTCGAGCACGTCGTAGCTGCCGTTGACGTCCACGTCGCCGTGCCATGCGCGCAACGTGCTGCGGCTGTCCTCGGTCGTCGCCTCCCATCGGCTGTTGAGGCCCCAGTTGCCCGCTGCGATGTCGAGCCGTCCGTCGCCGTCAAAGTCGCCGAGGTCGATGCCACGCCACCAGCCGAGGTAGCGATCGAGGCCCAGCGAGGCGGTCATCTGGGCAAACTGCCCGGCGCCGTCGTTGCGAAAGATGCGGACGGGGCCCCACTCGGTCGCCGTCACGAGGTCTACATCGCCGTCGCTGTCCATGTCGCCGAAGACGGCACCCGTGACGAGGCCGAGGTCTTCGAAGGGCGCGCTCTGCGCGGCGGCAAACGTCCAGCGGCCCTCGGCCTGCACGAACAGCCGCGACGAGGCGGCACGCGGGTACGCGTTGGGGTCGAACCGCCCGGCGGCGAATACATCCAGGTCGCCATCGCTATCGATATCGGCGGCGGCGAGCGCGCTCACGGCGCTCGGCCCGGCGTCCAGCCGATCCACCTCGCGCCAGCGGCCTGCCTGCTGCTGGTACACGCCGATGCTCGATGTGGCGCGCTGCTCCGACTCATAGTTGGCCGAGGCGACGAAGATCGTCATCTGCCCAGCCGCGTCGGGAATGGCGAGGATGCCTTGCTGGTCTAAGCTGGCTTCGGCACCTAGGTCGCCAAGTTGCGAGGCGGGCACAGCGCGCAGCTGCCCGTCGTCGTTGCGATGCATGGCTACGCGCCCGCCACGTCCGCTGCCCACGAGCAGGTCGTCGTCACCGTCGCCGTCGAGATCGACCACGGCAACGGCGGGGCCGTCTTGGCTGAGGCGCCGTGTTAGGAGCGGCTGCCGGGCGAAGTCGTCGAACGGCGTCTCGGTGTGGGTGTGTGCAAACGCCTCATCGGCGGCGAACAAGGGCGTGGCGGGCGGCGCTGTGCGGGTGGGCGCGGGTTGTGTGCCCACTTGCTCAATCTCGTAGATGTGGTTGGTGGGCACATCGGCGATTCGCGACATCGTGCCATCGGGCCACGTGACTTCGATGGTCACTTGGTCTGCACCGCCGGAGGCAAACATCGCTTCGGGGACGCTGTGCGAGAGGTACTGCCCGCCCGCAATGATCTCGTCGGTCTGCTCGAACTGGCCGTCTACCACCACCCGGATCTTGGCGCCGATGCCTGCGGTGTTGGGCGCTTGCCCTTTCAGGCGGACGAGCACGCGGCCCGCGCTGGCGGTGTTTTCGAGCACGAGCGGCGGCGCATCCAGCCTGTTCGCGACGAGGTCGAGGTCACCGTCGCCGTCAAGATCGCCGCTGACAAAGCCGTGCGTGACGTCGGGCGAGGCGCCCATTCCCCAGTTACCCTCCACGGGCTCGAACTGGCCACCGCCCTTGCTGCGGAAGGCAAGGTTGCGCACGTCCAGGTCGGGGAAGAGCGTGAGCACGCTGCGCCAGTCGTCCGAGATCGGCAGCCCAGCCAGGCGCTGCTGCATGTCCGAGTCCATCGCGTCGTAGCGGTGGCCGTTGGTGACGAGCAGGTCGTCGTTGCCGTCCAGGTCTACGTCCATGAACATGGTGGACCACGACCACTCGGAGGCGGCCACGTTGGCCCAGTTGGCCACTTCGGCGAACGTTCCGTCTTCGCGCTGGAGCATCAGCATGTTTTGCATCTCCTGCGGCTGGTTCGTGATCTCGCCCACGCCCGCGGGGAACGGCACACGCGTGCCCATCTGCCGATGTTGGCGTGCCGGGTCGCGGCTGAGCATGTCTGCCGTGAAGATATCCGTGCGGCCGTCGCCGTTGACGTCGTTCATGACCACCGACATGGTGGAGTTGCTGATCTTGCGCAGGTCGAAGGTGGTTGCAGCCTGAAACGTGCCGTCGCCCCGGTTCATCCAGAGGTAATCGGGGCTCTCAAAGTCATTGCAGATGTAGAGGTCGGGATGCCCATCGCCGTTGATGTCTTGGAAACGGGCGGCCAAGGCCCAATCGGTGGGCGTCTCGGTGAGCGGCTGGCCGTCAGCGTTGAGGAAACGCCCCTCGGTGAAGGGCACGGCGGTGAAGCGACCTTGGCCGTCGTTGAGGTAGAACGCGTCGGGCTCGCCGTACTCGAAGCGCATCAGGCGGTTGCCTTGGATGGAGAGCTGGTAGTAGTCATCGAACGGCGGGACCAGCACGTAGTCGTCGCCCTGCTGCTTCACGGTGCGGTCGAAGGCACGCACATCGGGCGGGAAGATGTCTTTGGCCGTGGCGATGCGGTAGTTGGCCACGTAGAGATCGAGGTCGCCGTCACCATCCACATCGGCCAGTGCCTGCGTCATGCTGCCCCGGTTGGACGCCAGCCCCAGCTGGGTCGTGGCCTCGGTGAACACGCCCGTGCCATCGTTGAGATAGGCCGCGTTCGGCCCGCCGAGTGCGGCCACGAGCAGGTCTTGGTCGCCATCGCCATCGAGGTCAGCGAAGGTAGCGCCCGTGCTGTAGCGGTCGGGCGCGGCCACGCCTGCCTGCGCGGTGATGTCCTCAAACTGCCACCCGCCCAGGTTGCGGTACAGCGTATTGTCTCCCTCCAGGCGAGCGAGGTAGACGTCGGTCCAGCCGTCGCCGTCTACGTCAGCCAGGGCCAGCCCTGCCCCGTTGACCACGTGCCGATTGGCGAGAAAGACCGAGTCCGAGACAACGTTAGCATCGTCGATGGCGGTCTGTCGCTCGGCGAAGCCGGGCTGCCCACCACCGGTTGGTGCGATAGGTGCCGACCTGTATCCCTCTGCCTCGGTCCATGTGTAGGGGGCTGGCCCGGTCTGGCATCCAGCCGCCGCCACCAAGCACGCCATCAGGAGCGTGCGCTGCACTAGGTCATGCATAAACTCTGTTAGCCTTGCGTACGCATTTCGGTCTCAAAAAACTCTACGATCTCGTTGATGTAGGCTTTCCGCTCTGGGGTTAGCTGGACAGGTGTCCAAAAGTCATTCTCCATTGAACGTGCCTCTGTTTCAGTTCGCACTATGACGGAGAAGGAGTTGGAAATACCCGCAGAACGGTTACGTGGACGCGCTCTGACTAGGAATTTGTTCCTGACAACTGTGATCCCTAGCGCAACCTCATCGTCGGTAGGTCTCAGTTCCAGCCACTCTGTCTCTAGCACGACCTCTGCCGGGTCATTTACTACGCGTAGGAAACGGTAAGCATACCTTTCCACAAACGTACGCACGCCGTATGGCTGAATTATCGACTGTGCGTGCGCGCCGATGTTCGTTCGGGTCGTGTTCTTGATGGCTGATCCAGAGCCACTGCACCCCAGCGTACTCAGGCTGAACATGAACAAGAGGAGATAGCCTCCCCACAATGATTTACGCTTCAGCATACCGATGTGTAGTTTGAAATAGTTAGCAGGAAGTTAGCTAGTCAGGTGGAGCAGGCGGCGAGCATACTCCGTCGTCCTTGCAGCGTTCGGCAATGAGGTTGGCGCACGCTTTCCCTCTGCTGTCTCACGCCGCCGATCGCGCCCGGCTCGTTTGTCTGTAGATCGGCATGCGTTGACGTACGTAGCGACTCACGAGGGGTGACGGTACCTGATGCAGACAGCGTCGTGAGCAGAGTGACTGTGTACTCAGGCTTTGCTGGGCCGCTCGATGCGGGTGTGTAGGCAGTGCCTTGGTGGGTGGTGAGCGCTTTCGGGGGTGACTTGACTGTAGGGGTAAAATCTACGCCAAAGACAGGAAGGAGGCCAGCCAAGGCCGACCTCCTTCCGTACGCGGTTAGCAGCCCTGTGTGTAACGGGGCCGCAGTGTAATGCCGAGAGCCTTAGAAGCTACGGCTATTGCGCTCCCATTCTGAAGTCGTCGCAAGCGCGCCCCGCTTGGGTGCAGAGCTGTCGCCACCAGGACCGCCGAAGGTGTAGAGCTGAAGACCCAGCGTGCCCAACTCGTCTCCCGGAATGGGGAACTGGACAGGAGTATCCGCCACCAGGTCGCCCCATCCGCGGTCGTCGAAGAAGTCGAGACCAGCAGCCGTCAGCATCGTTTCAATGCGCTTCTCGTGCTTCATCTTGGCCCACAGGCTCGCGCTGTCCAAGTGGCTCTGTGCATCGCTGAGCGAGCCCGTCGCGTCGCCTTCGGTGGCAGGATTCAGCTCGCCATTGGGCACGCGCGTGTTGTTGAGCAGCTCGGCTATGAGGGCCTTGCTGCCGCCCGTGTGAAGCAGAGCCTCAGCGTGGAGGAGATCCATCTCAGACGTCAGCATGACGTGCATTGGGCCGTTCGCGTTGGCGAGACGGTAATCAATCCAGCGAATCGGCGCATGGGACGAGAAGTGGTAGGTACCACGGTCTGGGCGGAAGGACGCTGCATTCCCAAAGTAGGAGAAGTACTTGCCATCGCTATCCACGCCATCGGGGCCTTGGATGCGGCGGTCAGACGTCACGATGTCAAAGACTTCGCGCTCCGCAACGGGCGTGTTGAGCCAGTTCTGGTAACCGCCTGACTCATCGGCAGGACCGATCTGGCGGTAGTCAGCACGCGACCAGGATGTACCCGTAGGCTCCTGTACACCGTAGAACTTCATGCAGTCCCACTCACGAACGTTGCCGTCGTCGTTGCCGATCGGGGCGAAGTCCGTGGTGATCCCGTTCTGGATGTTGGAGATAACAGCGGCCCAGTTCACGGCCTGGCGCTCTTCGGGGGTACGAGCTACCTGGGCACGGATGCGAGCCTGGTACGAGTTGGCCAGACGAATCAGCCTTTCGTTGGATACATCCAAGCCGAAGATCCAGTCTTCGTCAGCCGAGATCGTGAACGTGTTTGCCTGAGCAATCGCGATAGCTTCGTCCAGCATGGCGATGGCCGCCTCGGCCACCTCTCCGTAGGGCCGTAGCTCCAACGTAGCCGTTGCCAGGTCGATGTCCTCCGTGACGATGAACGCACGGTCAAACATCAGCGCCAGCAGGCCGTGGGCCAGGCCCTGGTTGAACTTGGAGAAGGCCTGAAGCCTTGCCACATCCACCCCGAGGCGGGTGAACTCGTTGGTTTCTTCGCCTTGTTCCGCAATGATACGGTCGATGGCCTGCAAAGCGTCGTTTGTGTTCGAAATGGCGAGGTATCCATTGAACCAGGGCGCCTCTACGACCCCTCGGTTGCCATAGGATGGTTGGTTATTCCACTCCACACGGGGCTCAGCGGAGATGTCGCGCATCCCCCAGTTCCCCCAGGAGCAGGAGTGAGAGTCAGCAGCCACAGACAGTGCCATCGAAGGCGAGCACCACTGCGTAGCCGACCAATAGTTGCTGAAGGTCCCTCCAACAAGGGTTTCGATGTCTTGAGCCGTAGCCTGCACCTGCTCCCTGTTGGGGTTGTTTTCGTTCTCAACCTCTAGGTCAACACAGCCGACCAACAGGCCTGACAGCATGACTAGGGTGAGTACGTATGTGAGTTTCTGTTTCATGTACATGATCAACTAGATAGGGAATGTTACCGTTGTATTCGAGAGGGCTTCGAGCCGTTTCGGAACGACTTAGAACTGGATCTCGAGACGCCCTGTGAATGTGCGGTACGTCGGGTAGTTGAAGTTGTCTACTCGGAAGAGCGTAGCGTCGTTGCCCGTACCGACCTCAGGATCAAACCCGGAGTAGTCCGTGAACGTGAAGAGGTTGCGGCCAACCAGGCTGACCGAGACGGAATTCAGTGCGTTTCCGAAGATCTTCTGTAGGTCTTGGCGGCCGAACCGGTAGCTCACAGCCAGTTCACGCAGCTTGATGAAGTCGCCGTCTTCCACGAAGTGGGAGTTCACAACGTTTGCATCGTAGAGCACGTCATGGTACAGCGTAGGCTTCTTCAGCGCGTCTGAGACGCCCGACTGGTCGAACTCGACGTTCTGCTGCTCGCGGAAGCTGTGCTGCTTGGTCCTGTTGTAGATGTCGCCGCCAATCTGCGCGCTCACCAGGCCGTATACCGTCAGCCCTTTGTAGGTGAAGGTGGTGTTGAAGCCGAGGTTGAAGTCAGGCAGCACATCGCCGATCTGCGTGAACGTTTCACCGTTCTCGTCAACGAAACGTACAGGAATGCCATAGCGGTAGGCGGCATCTCCAGCGCCGTCGCCGTCTACGTCAACAAGGGTACCCCAGAGGTCCTCCGTGATACCATCTTCGGCAGTGAAGCCTACGCCAACGGGCACGAGGTAGCCGTCGTCGTTGACATCGAAGGCTGCAGGATTTACGCCTTCAGGAAGCTGCGAGGCTTCTCGGATCCAGTCGTTGCCGTACATCGCACCGATGATTTCTCCAGCGCCGTAGAAGAAGACGCTCAGCGGCCCGGTAGGCGTCGGGTTGGACTCGTACTCGACGATTTCCTGACGCGTACGGTCAAACACACCGCCCACACGCAGGCTGAGGTCGCGCTGCTCGATGACGGGCGCCTCAATGCTCAGCTCGAACGTGTTCGACTCAATGACACCAGCGTTGCGCCACTGGGTGTTGAAGCCCGTGTACCCAGGCAGGGGTACCTGCAGGAGTTGGTCTTCAACACGGGTGTCAGCGTACACAGCGTCGATGAAGACGCGACCGCCCAGGCTGAATTCTAGACCAAACTCCTGCTCGGTCGAGAGCTCTGGGGTGAGGTTGACGTTGCCCAGCGTGTTCTTGGAGATCTGGCCTGCCGACAGCGAGTACGTTTCGTACTGTGCGCTGAAGGAAGGACGCGCGCCAGCGGTACCGATCGAGTAGCGAACCTTGAACTCGTCCATAACGTCGGCTAGCGGCCACCATTCTTCTTCCGAAACGCGGTAGGCTGCACTGAGGCGGTAGTACGTGTGCCAGCGCTCGTCAGCACCAAAGAGAGAGCTTCCATCACGACGTACGAGGAAGTCCGCGATGTAGCGGTCCTTGAAGTCGATGCCTGCCGTCAGGAAGTAGCCTTCCGAGCGAACGGTCTGCGTGGTCGAAGATACGTTGGTACCGTCGGCCACGATGTTGGAGAAGTCAGGGATGCCAGCGGCGCCCAGCCCGGTGCCGCGCGTGAACTCGGTATCCTGGTCGAAGAGTTCGACCTGATACTTGACCTGTGCACGTGCGGTCAGGTCGCCAAAGGTACGGCGGACGGAGCCCGTCACGTCGGCGTTGAAGGCTTCGCCAACGGCCGTGTTGCTGACTATGCGACCATCTCTGACGCTAGAGTTGCCACCGATGGCGTCGTAGCCACGATCGTAGAACTCACGGCCATCGCGGTCCGAGCGGTCATAGCTCGCCGTACCGTCTAGCGTCAGCCACGTCAGAGGCTGGTAGCGCAGGCGGAAGTTGGTGAGCACGCGCGAGCGGCGGTCAATCGTCTCAGCATTTTCGAGCGCGTAGAGCGGATTCTCTTCCACCGAGCGCGGGTCAGGCTGGATGATCAGCTCGGTTGTGTTACCATCGCCGTCCACGTCATCCACGTCGCGGGCTTCGAGGTTGGAGAGTGGGCTGGTGAACATGAGGCCGAAGAAAGGATCAGCAGCATCGTTGTTCGACACGCGGTCTGTCTCAGAACGCGAATACTTCATCGTGCTGGACACGCTCAGCTTTTCCGAGATGCGGTGGTCCAGGTTGACGTTGAAGCTCTGGCGCTGGTAGCCGTTGGTGAACTTGACGGTGCCCGCCTCGTCCAGGTTCTCGAACGATGCGTGGAAGTTCGTCTTGGCGCTGTTCTGGCTGATCGAGATGTAGTTCGTGTAAGACGTACCGGGGTCGAAGAACTGCTCCAATGCGTTGAAGGTCTCGCCAAAGTACGCGTTGTCTTGGAACTGGATGCCAGGGCGCACCTCGTCGAGCACGGCATCTGCATAGCCGACCACATTGCCGTCAGCGTCGATGAACTCACCCGCCCCGTTCTGCAGGAACGAGTGGGATTGCGACGGCAGGACAAGGTTATCCATGCTGTTAACGCTCAGCTCGTTGCGGAACGTGACGCGCGTCTGGTTGAGCGGCACGTTGGAGCCACGCTTGGTGGTGATCTGGATCACACCGTTCTGCGCACGAGCCCCATAGAGCGAGGATGCCGCAGCGCCCTTCACGATCTCCATGTTCTCGATGTCGAGCGCGCTGAAGTCAACCTGGTTTGCGCCCAGGATAACGCCGTCAACGATGTACAGCGGAGCCGAGCTGCCCGAAAGGCTGGTGGTGCCACGAAGACGTACCGAGAAGCCATCTCCGGGCTGCCCACTGGTCTGCAGCACCTGAGCACCGGCAACTTTGCCCTGTAGCGAGCCCATAGCGCTGGAGGCGGGCACCTGCTCAAGCAGCTTGGCGTCTAGGCGCTCCACCGTGAAGGCCAGCTTCTTGGCGGGTGTGGCCTCGGTCACACCGGTGACCACGACCTCGTCCAGGTCGAAAAGGTCACTGGCGAGCACGAAGTCTTGCGTCTGCTCGCCGGGGTCGAGCGTAATCTGGCGCGAGACAGGCGAGTAGCCGACGTAGCCCGCCTGGAGCGTCACCGTCTGCCCTTGGGTCTGGGCCGTGGGGACTTCGAACGAGTACCGACCGTTCAGGTCGGTGGACCCGCCGATAACGAGCTCCTCGATGAGGACGTTTGCACCGATGAGGGGTTCCCCTTCTTCATCTGTTATGTTTCCCGTTACAGTAGCCGTCTGGGCTAGGGCCATGCCGGGCAGTAGAAGAAAGAGCGCCAAGTACAACCCGATGCGTCGTACGTTATGTGTCATGAAGCGTCTCCTGATGTGTGGTTTAGGGGTAAGAGAAAGGGTACACTTTTCTCACCGCATGCACGCCAAGGCCTCGCGGCCTCAGCGTACAACACAACAGACTTGGCACGCCGCTCCTCACGAATGCCGCCTTAAGCCAGACTGCCAGCGCAACACGCCGAGTGCTCACTGAACGCAGGCGCGCACCTGTGGCCATTGGATTTCGGGCGTGTGTGACTGCTAGTCAGGTGGTGGCCTGACGGCGGGGCTCTTTGCCAGAGCCCGGTGATGGAGAAATGAAAACGCCAGACATGGGGGTGTCTTCCAATGAGTGGTCGTTTCCCGACGCGTGCTGTGCGTGCGGTGGGATCTCTGCCGTTACATTGTGCTGATTGCGTCGCGCAAGTGCGATCAGCACGCTGGCCCAGCGGAGAGGGGGGTTGCTTTACTTCCTAAGTTATATGATTTCTTCACCGATGCGCAATACACGAAATGTTGCCCTGCCGCGTTTAGCCCTCTTGTCTACCTCAAAACCTTCATTTCGGCCTGTTTAGGCCAAGAGTTGAGGCATTATTTTTTTGACTGTGGCACCCCCAGGATGCTATTTCGCCACGCTGGAAGCCCTCCCAATGTTAAGTTTGTGCATTCTCCATGAGCACGCGCTGCCCTCCACCTAATTTTATTAGGCCATTTGGCTTCTGCTAGCCAGAAGAGACCCCTCTTATTTATTATCACAATACCTTCACACTTTCGGACGCACTGAACAGGGCTCACACAGCACGTTGCCCTGTGCGCTCGCGCCAGGCCACCTGGCGCCACCCTGACCTCGTTTTCAAAATTCAGCCGCTAAGTTGAAATGAAAACGGGTGCGGCGTATTGTTTATGCCACCATCGGCGGAAACGGTTTGGTTGTTGGTCCGTGTGACGCTGCCCCTCCGCCGTTGCGTTTGTTCAATCCTGTTTCCGGTCTGTGCTGATGTTGGGTACGGTAGGGCAATTAATCGTGCTGTCGGCCTTTGTGGCCTGCATCCTCTCCGTCGTGGCGTATTTCTTAGCCACGCAGCAGGGCTCTCGTGACTGGCTGCGCATCGGGCGCGCCACATGGATCGGGTCGTCGGTACTGGTGGTGGCTGCATCGCTGCTGCTAGTCTACCTGATCATCAGCCACCAATTCCAATACGCGTACGTCTTCCAGTACTCGTCGGCGGATCTACCGCTGAAGTACGTCTTCTCGTCGTTCTGGGCGGGGCAGGAAGGCTCGTTTATGCTCTGGCTGATCTTCAACGGCATCATGGGCGGACTGCTCATCCGTTGGGCGCGCGACTTCGAAGCGCCCGTCATGACGGTCTTCGCCTTCTGCCAGTTCTTCTTGCTGACGATGATCATCGGCGTTAAGCTGGGGCCCATCCCGATTGGCTCCACGCCGTTCTCGTTGCTGGCCGATAAGATGCCAAACGCACCGGTCTTCCAAAGCAACCCCAACTTTATTCCGGAAAACGGGCAAGGGCTGAACGACCTGCTGCAGAACATGTGGATGATGATCCACCCGCCCACGCTGTTCGTCGGCTTCTCGGCGATGCTGGTGCCGTTCTGCTTTGCGGTGGCCGCGTTGTGGCAGAAGCGCTACACCGATTGGGTGCGGGCAGCGATTCCGTGGACTAATTTCGGCTTGCTCATTTTGATGGCGGGCATCGTGATGGGCGGCTACTGGGCCTACGTCACGCTCAACTTCGGCGGCTACTGGGCGTGGGACCCGGTAGAGAACTCGTCGTTTGTGCCGTGGCTGGTGGGCGTGGCAGCGCTGCACATGATGATCGTGCAGAAACGCAGCGGCGCCAGCCACAAGGCCGCGCTGTTCCTGTGTATCCTCGCCTTCATGCTGGTGGTCTACTCCACCTTCCTCACCCGCAGCGGCATCCTGGGCGACATCTCGGTCCACTCGTTTGTGGACCTGGGCCTGAACAACCAGCTGCTCGTGTGGATCATTGCGATGGGCGTGGTGGGCTTTGGCCTGTTCGCCTACCGCTACAACGATCTCCCCACGCCCAAGCAAGAGCCCAACATGCTCTCGCGCGAGTTTATGATCTTCTCGGGCGCGCTCTTGCTCTGCGCGCTGGCGCTCGTCATCATCCTGGGTACCAGTTCGCCCATCTTCGGGCGCCTCTTCCGCGATAGCCCTTCGGTGGTGCCCATTTCGTTCTACAACAAGTGGAGCATCCCACTCACTATCGGCTTCACGTTCCTCGCGGGCTTGGGGCAGCTGTTCTGGTGGAAGAAGATGAGCGTGGAGAACGTGAACCGCGTGCTCTTACGCCCCATTGTGCTCTCGGTGGTCTCCACCGTGGCCGTGCTGATCTTCACGCCGTTTGTCCAACTCACGGCAACGCCCCAGTCGTTCGCCGATGCCGGTCAGGCGGCGGGCGCGGTCACGCAGGCGGGCTTCTTCGCCAGCATGGGCAGTTTCTGGTCCAGCTACGGGACGGGCGTCTCGCTGCTCGTGCTGATGTTCGTGGCGTTCTTTGGCTTGTACGGCAATGGCATGGTGCTGCTGCGCATTGCACGCGGAAACCTAAAGATGGCAGGCGGCGCCGTCACGCACATCGGCTTCATCATGATGATCCTGGGCTTCATCACATCGGGGTCGTTCAGCCATACGCTCTCCACGGAGCCCGGCCGTCCCAACTTCGTGCTCAGCCAGGGCGAGACGCGCATCGCCGACGGGTACCGCTTTACGTACAGCAGGAAGGCGCGCAACGAGTATGGCCACATGGTCTACACGCTCGACATCGAAGACCCGAAGGGCCGTCGCTTCCAGATGAAGCCCGTCGCCTACGAGAGCAAGCGCGAGCAGTGGATTGAGCACCCCGACGTGCAGCCGTTCTTCGAGCAGGATCTGTTTGTGGCCGTCTCCCCAGCCGCTCGGTTCGAAACCGAGGAGGATGAGAAAGGCGGCCAGCTCAGCATGGCGCCCAACGACTCCACGCTGCTTGGCAATGACGAGTACGCGCTCAAGTTCGTCAACTTCAACCCGGACGTAGACGCCGCCCTGTTGCCGGACTCCGTAGAGATTGCCGTCGCGGCCACGATGGAGCTCACGCACTTGTTCACCAACGAGACGCGCACGCTCAACCCAGTCTATATCATCATGAAGGACCGCTCGGTCCAGTGGCTGCGCAACGACATCCCCGACTGGGACATGTCCATCACGTTCGCCAGCATGGACGTGGGCACGGGCGAAGCCAACTTCATCATCGACGGTGTGGCGCTGATGCCCGAAGACTGGGTGGTGGTGCAAGCCTACGAGAAGCCGCTGATCAACCTCGTGTGGTTCGGCAGCTTCTTCTTGGTGATTGGCATCGGGTTGGCCATGTTCCGCCGTGCTAAAGAGCACGAGATCAGCGCATCGCGCCAAGCGAAGCGCGGGTAGGCACCGGGCGGAAAACTTTCGGCGCGTCGATGCTGTACAGGGGGTAACGCTTATCCGTTGACGGCACCGCATGGAGGCTACTACTGATCTTACCGCCAGCCTGCCCGGCCCCGGGCATCAGCCTGCGCGCCCGCCTTCGGCACCGCCCTCCCCCGACTGGGAGCGCGGCCTGCGTGTGGCCTACGCGGTGGTAGCCATTGGGATGGGCGGCTGGCTGGTGTGGACGTTCCGGCAGCTCATCCTCTACCTGCTCATCGGCGTGGTGGTGGCGTACGTGCTTCGCCCGTTGGTTAACCGCCTGATGGCGTGGGGCGTCCCGCAGGTGCTGGCCATCCTGGGCGGCTTTGCGGCCCTCGTGGGCGGGCTGCTCCTGCTCTTCACGTTCCTGCTGCCGTTCGTGGGTGGCCAAGCCCTTGACATCAGCGAACAGGTGAACGTCACGCAAGCCCTGCGCGACATGGCGGCCTCCATCGAGGCGCCCCTGCAACGCGTGCTCCCCAACTTCTCGCTCGATGGCATGGTGGACGAACTCACCAGCGACCGCCAGCTCATGCCAGACGCGGCCAGCGTCACCACATGGGCTGGGTCCGTGTTCGATGTCTTCGCCGATGTGCTCTACGCCTTCCTCGTCATCCCCTTCGTCGCCTTCTTTGTTCTCAAAGACGGGAACGAGATCCGTGGCTACCTGCTAGACCTGATCCCAAACCGCTACTTTGAGCTGTCCATTGCGCTCATCGAGAAAATAGAACTCAACCTGCGGCGTTACTTCAAGGCGCTGCTGTTGCAGTCGCTCTCGGTGGCCAGCGTAGCCGTGCTGGCGCTGTGGGTAGCTGGGATCGAGTATCCGCTCGTCGTGGGGCTGTTCGTAGGCATTGCCAATACGATTCCCTATTTTGGCCCGATCATCGGCGTGGCGGCGGGGAGCTTGGTGGGCGTGGCCCAGACGGGCGACCTCGCGCTGTTGCCCAACGTCTTCCTAGCGATGGCCGTGACGCAACTTGCCGACAACTTGCTCTTTCAACCGTTCATTTTTGCGCGCGCTGCGCGGACGCATCCCCTGGTGATTCTCCTCGTAGTGCTCATCGGCGCAGAGGTGCTGGGCATCGTGGGTATGCTCATCGCCATCCCCGTCACCACCACCATCCGCGTGGCCTACCAGCAGATCCGTTGGAGCCTACGCAACTACCGCATTATCGCCTCGTCCTAAATGGCCCGACGCCCCCCCAACTCGTCCGACTCGCTCGGTGCCGCTGATGTGGCGCTGCTGCTGATGGCGTTGGTGGGGGCCGCCGTCTACTTCTTCTTGCTGCCGGGCCAACATCCTGAATCCACCGGTGACCAAACGCTCGGCGCCGACGCAGCCTTGGAGCGGGCCGAGGACTTCCTCCAGGCCAGCGGACGCAGCATCGCCAGGCTCACGGCCCAAGTAGACTTCGAACGCAGTACCACGGGCGACTTCAGGCGCGGCGCGGGCGGTACCGGCAGCAGCGTCCTCCTGAGCGATCTCCTGCAGAACGAACTGGGCCGCACCGCATGGATTGAGGCCGATGAGGACGACCTGCGCCTGCGTGTGCTGCCCGTCTACCACTGGCGCGTGGCGTGGCAGGACACCGACGAGAACGTGCTCTACGTCATCCTGCTTGATGAGCAAGGCACGGTATTCCAGTTTGAGAATCTGGTCAGCCAGCCCCGCGAACGACGCGCACGCGATCGCTTCGACGATACCGACGCAGGCGCGACCAGCGCAGAATACGTACGCCCCGATCGCGACGCCCTGCAGGCGGTGCTGCAAGCGATGTGGAGCGACTCAACCATTGCCGCCGTCGTCACGCCCGACTCGCTCAACCGCTGGCTCGAAGCCACACCCGACTCGCTCCTGTCCATCTTCCTGCGCTTCGACCGCGACACGACGCTTAACCAGCAGGCTGAGCTGGGGCGTTTGCTGCGCACGCCCGATTGGACGACGCTCACGCAGCGTATTGCCCTCGGCCCTGGAGGGGTCCAGCAGCTGGCGCAGCACCACCTGGATACCATCTGGGCAGGTGCCTACCGCCTCGCCATCCGGCCGGACTCGGTGCGGCGCTCGCCCGTGTATAACCGCACCGCCGTCGTGCATTTCAGCGTCCCCCGCGACATCGCAGGGCAGAAGGTGGGCGCAGAAGTGGCCGTGCACGAGTCGGGGGCGCTCAAGAGCTTCCACCTGAGCGTCACGCCAGTTGCTGCACAGGCCTCGGGTGGCGGACTGCTCGACTGGAACTCGCGCGCGCTCGTGGCCAGTGTGCAGATCTTTTGGATCTTGGTGATCGGCGTAACGCTGGTCGTCTTGTTCTTCCGGCGCCTCATCGCCAAGAGCATCGACATCAAGGCTGCGCTGATTGACGGGTTGATCGTAGGACTCACGTTCGCGGCCTTCAGCTTTGTCGTGGTGGAGAGCGGTCCGATCCGGGTATCGGATGCGAACAGTACCGCGGCCCTCGACTGGGTCATGAAAGCCATCCTTTCGATCTCGCTCATCGGCGGCCTCACGGCCATTCTCACCTTCTTGCTCTCCGGCCCGGCCGACTCCGTGGCGCGGCAGGTATGGCCCGAGAAGGTGCAGGGCATGACCCTGGTTCGGCACGCGGCCTTCTTCAACAAGCGCATCGGCAACAGCGTGGTGCGTGGTGTACTGTTGGCGTATGCCGCCCTCGGCTTGATGACGCTGTCGCTCGTCTTCATGCCCGAGGCGCATGTCAGCTTGGATGCGTACGACCGCATCATCACCCAGGACGTGTCCGCTATCCTTGCGGCGTTTACGCTGAGTGGAGGCGCCAGCTTCATACTGTTGGTGTTTGCGCTCTTGGGCGTGGGCACCTTCTTCGCCAAGCGCAAGCCGCACGGCGCGCTGATCGTGCCCGTCATCGCCGTCAACCTGATGCTGCTGCAGGCCTTCCCGATGGTGCTGCTGCCGGGGCCCCTCACGTGGGTGCAGACGCTGGTGTTCAGCACGCTCGTGGCCTGGGTGTTCTGGCGCTACGACTTTGTGACTACCTTCGTGCTGACCCTCTTCACCTGGGTCTTCTGGACGCTCAGCGGCGGCTGGCTGCTGGACGGCTCGCCCGTGTTCCTCGACGTTGCCATGAGTCACGCCGTGGCGGGCGGCATGCTGCTTTTTGGATTGGCAGGCGCACTGAGCAAGCGCACCGGGCTCGAGTCCGTGGATTATACGCCGCCGTATGTGCAGGAAGTGGCCCATCAGGAGCGGATGAAGCGCGAGCTCGAACTGGCGCACCAAGTCCAGCTCTCCTTCCTGCCTCGCCGTATGCCGCAAGTAGACGGCCTCGACCTGGCAGGCATGTGCTTGGCGGCTCAGGAAGTGGGAGGCGACTACTTCGACTTCATCGACCTGGGCGATGGGCGGCTGGCGATGGTCATCGGCGATGTGAGCGGCAAGGGCATCAAGGCGGCGTTCTTCATGACGCTCACGAAGGGCTTCATCCGCTCGCTCTGCCGCACCATCGACTCGCCCGCCGAGGTGCTGCGGCAGGTCAACAGCTTGTTCTGCGAAAACACGCCGCGCGGCACCTTCATCTCGATGATCTACGGCATCATCGATGTGCCTGAGCGCACGTTCACCTTTGCGCGGGCGGGTCACAATCCACTCATCGTGAAGCGCACGCCCAACGCCGCGCCGGATATGATGCAGCCCGACGGCATGGCCATCGGCCTCATCAGCGGCGGCCCGTTTGACACCACCATCCAGGAGAAGACGCTCAACCTCCGCGTGGGCGACGTGCTGGTGTTCTACACCGATGGCTTCTCGGAGGCGATGAACCGCCACAACGACCTCTACGGCGATGACCGCCTGGCGAATAAGGTGGGCGAGGTGTCCACGCGGTCGGCGAACGGCATCCTCCGCGCCGTCACCGAAGACGTGCACCACTTCGTGGAAGCCACTGGCCGCAACGACGACATGACCATGATCGTGGCGAAGCTGACGGGCCGCACGGTGGAGGTGCCCAAGATCCAAGTGGCCAGCATCTCCACCGCCGCCGAAGTCTGACCCTGCTCGTTCATGTCCGATACGCAGTCCGCACTCGACGCCATCCGTGCCACTGGCGCAACGCGCTCGCCCAAGCTGGCCATGATCCTCGGCTCAGGCCTGGGCGCCCTCGCCGACGGCCTAGCCGACAAGCGGGTTATCGAGACCGCCTCGTTGCCGGGCTATCCCGCGTCTACGGTGGTGGGGCACAAGGGTAGGCTAGTGTTTGGGACACTGAGCGGCGTGGAGGTCGTGGCCGTGCAAGGCCGCGTGCATCGCTACGAGGGGCACGCCGACCGGGCGGTCAGCTTTCCCGTGCGGCTCGTGCAGGCGCTCGGGGCTACGCACCTGTTCGTGACCAACGCGGCGGGCGGCATCAACAGGCGGTTCCAGCCGGGCACGCTGATGTTCATCACCGACCATATCAACTTCGCCTTCGCCAACCCACTCATCGGGCTCAACGTAGACGGCGGCCCGCGCTTCCCGGATATGTCGGCGCCGTACGATGCGGCGTGGACGGACCGGGCCGAAGCCATCGCCCTCCGCGAGGGTATCGCCACGCAGCGCGGCGTGTACGTGTGGGTGCTCGGCCCCTCGTACGAGACCAAGGCCGAGATCCGCATGCTCGACCGCCTCGGCGCCGACGCCGTGGGCATGAGCACCGTGCCCGAGGTTATCCAAGCGGTCTACCTCGGCATGAAGGTGCTCGGCCTCTCCACCATCACTAACCCTGCCGCAGGCCTGGGCGCCGAGCGCCTAGATCACGACGACGTACTGGCCGTGGGCCAACGCGTCCGCGCCGACCTCTCGCAGTTGGTCAAGGCCATCGTCGCCGAAACGCTAGGCTGACGCTGTCATCCGGTCGATCAGTCCCGCAGCGACGGCGGCTTTGGGCAGGAGCGGCAGGTCCTGGCGGTGCCCATCGTGGCGGAGGAGCGTGACGCGGTTGGTCGTCGTGCCGAAGCCCGCGCCCGCCTCGCGGAGGTTGTTCAGCACGATCCAGTCGAGGTTCTTCTTGCGTAGCTTGGCGTGTGCATTGGCCAGCGCATCGTCGGTCTCCATCGCAAAGCCTACCAGCACCTGCCCCGCGCGCTTCTGGCGGCCGAGAGCAGCGAGGATGTCGGTGGTGCGGAGGAGCGGTAGGGTCAGGCCGTCGTCCGACTTCTTGACCTTGTGGTCGGAAGGGTTGGCAGGTGTATAGTCCGCGACGGCGGCGGCCATGATGACCCAGTCGGCGGCCGCGTGACGCAAGACGGCAGCGTGCATCTCGGCGGCCGTCGTCACGGCCTCCACCTCGATGCCCGGCGGCGGGGTGAGCGCCGTAGGCCCGGTGACGAGCGTGACGCGGGCGCCTCGGGCGTGGGCGGCGGCGGCCATCGCGTAGCCCATCGTGCCTGTGGAGTGGTTGGAGATGAAGCGCACGGGGTCAATCGCCTCCCGCGTTGGGCCTGCCGAGACGAGCACGTGTTTCCCGGCGAGCGTCTGCGGACTCTCGGTCAGCCGCTCGGCGATGCGCGCCACGATGGCCTCCGGCTCGGGCAACCGGCCCTGCCCGATCAGGCCGCTGGCGAGTTCGCCGTGGGCGGCCTCCATCACATGGGCACCGTGCGCCCGCAGCGTCTGGAAATTCGCCTGGGTAGCCGGATGGAGGTACATGTCGTGATCCATCGCCGGGCACACCATCAGCGGGCACCGCGCCGAGAGCGCCACCGCCGTGATCATCGTATCGCAAAACCCGTGCGCCAGCTTGGCCAGCGTCTGCGCCGTGGCGGGAGCGACCACAAACAGGTCCGCCCAGAGGCCCAGGTGCACGTGCTTGGTCCAGCTGCCATCTTCGTTCTGGGGGAAGATCTCCACCAGCACCTCGCGCTCCGAGAGCGTGCCCAGCGTAAGCGGCGTGATGAAGCGGGCCGCGTCGGGCGTCATGAGCACCTGCACCTCGGCGCCCGCCTTCTTGAGCAGCCGCACCAGCAGCGCCGCCTTGTACGCCGCGATGCCTCCGCAGACACCCAGGATGATCTTCTTACCGTTGAGCGCCATGCAACACGCCGATGAGTCAGGAGCGCGCCAAAAACCGCACCACGTGCCCGATAGTTTCGGCCACGGCTACGTCGAGCGTGTCGTTCACGACAACGGCATCGAACTGCTCCGCCTGTGCCATTTCCATCTTGGCCCGCGCGAGACGCGTCTGCAGGGTGTTCTCCGTCTCAGAGCCGCGCTTTCGAAGCCGCTGTGCCAACACCTCCAGCGATGGTGGCGCGATGAAGAGCGTGAGGCAATCGTCGCCGAACTGCTGCTTGATGTTGACCGCGCCGAGCACATCGATATCCAACAAGACCGGATGCCGCATGGACGCTTCGGCCACGGCAGAGCGCAGCGTGCCGTAGTAGCGCCCAGGGTAGACCTCTTCGTACTCCAGCAAGTCACCCTCGTCGATGCGCTGCCTAAATTCGGCCTCCGACAGGAAGATGTAGTGTACGCCATCGATCTCGCCCTTACGCGGCGGACGCGTGGTGACGGAGGTGGAAAACTGGATGTTGGGATGCGCTACAAGAAGCCGTTGGGCAATCGTGGACTTTCCGGCCCCACTGGGTGCCGTGAGCACGATAATGTTGCGGCGAGGCATGCGAGAAGAGATGGACGGGAGGGCGGCTGATGCAGGCTGCTAAGGTACGGCGAAAACCGTGCAGCGGCGCGCCGTAGGGCACGCTAAAGTGCCCCATTCTTACTCAGCCGATGCGCCAGCCGCGTGGGCTCGGGGATCTTGTATCGCGGTGCGCAGGCCAGCGTCAGGGTTGTTGCTTCTTCAAGGGTGATGTGCTGGCCGATGCTGACGTACACGGGCAGGATGTTGGCGCGTGTGCGCACCACCGCGCCAACAGGCTCGCCGCGATCAATCAGCGGGCTGATAGCGCCTTTCTCAGATGGGGGCATCTCAAAGCGGCCCGTCAAGCGCGACTTCGCAACGCCAAACGCAGGATGGCCCAGCATGACGCCCAGGTGGCAGGCCAGACCAAACCGCCGGGGATGGGCGAGGCCGTGGCTATCGGTCATGAAGACGTCGGGCCACACCTGCAGGTGATCGAGCGCGGGCAGGATGGCGGGCATCTCGCGGAAGCTGAGTAGACCGGGCACGTACGGGAAGGCGACGTCATCTTGGTACACGACCTGATCCACCACCTCAAACGTCGGCAAGGCCAGCACGACGATGGCGGTCTGCACCCGGTCACCGCGCACGCTCACGTCTACGCCTGCGATGGTCTGCGGCGGAGCACCCAGCGGCTGTGCCTCTACAAACCCCGCCAACTGCTTTTGGATGGCAATGGCCTCACGGGGAGCAACCTTCCAGGGGTGGTCGTGTACGAGCGCGGGCATAGGGCAGGCGTTTGGGATTGAGCATGATGGCGGTCCGGCGTGTACGTCTGGCCCAACCTCTTCCGTTCCCTGGTCTCACCCGCTCGCTTGCTCTGCGTATGCGCCTGCTTGTCGTCGTCGTTCTCAGTGTGCTGATGGCAGGGCCTGCCCATGCGCAGACGTTGCCCACTCCTGCGCCAGAGCGTTCGCCGCAGAAAGCCTTCGCGCTGAGCCTCGTAGTGCCAGGGCTGGGGCATCGCTACGCGCAGGGCGGCTCGTGGCGGGGCCGCGCCACCACCTTCGCCCTCGCCGACGCCGCGCTCTGGACCAGCCTCCTTGCCTCCGTCTGGCGACAGGATTACCTGGTGGAGAGCTACGAGACACTGGCCGTGAGCCAAGCCGGAGCCGACATCGCGGGCAAGGACCGCACGTTCTACCTCAACCTGGCCTCGTTCGAGTCGTCGGACGTGTACCTAGAGACCCAGTTGCGGAATAGGGCTTGGGACCGCATCGACTACGTAGCCGATCCGAGCTTCCAGTGGACGTGGTCCACCACCGAAGCGTTTGCCGACTTCCGTGGGCTGCGCGAAGATGCCGAGTCGCTACGCCGCCGCCGCCCCATCCTCATTGGGTTGCTAGTGGCCAACCGCCTCGTGGCAGGCCTCTCGTCGATACGGGCTGTGAGCCGGGCCAGCGCCCCGACCGTCGCGTTCAGCGCCGCGCCCGACACGGGTCGCCCGGTGGTGCACCTCAGCATGCAGTTCTGACGGAAGTCAGCGGCGTACCAGAATCTCGGAGACGGCCTTCCTGCGCCGCGTTTGCGGTACCTTTTCGGGGTAGCCGTACCAGAGCACGCCCAGCAGCCGCTCCCGCTCGGGGTCGATCTGGACGAGGTCGAAGAAGCGCGGGTCGCGCGTGACGGTCCCGGTGGTCCACTTCATGCCGATGCCTTGCGCCCAGAGCAGCAGCGAGAGGTTGTGGATGACGCAGGCCGTCGCCGCGTAGTCCTCTTGATCGCGGATGGGGTCCTCGGAGCGCTCGTGCGTCACGGCGAGCCAGCCGGGGATCGCCGCCCAGCGCTCGTACTTCGCCTGTCCTGCCTCCTCGCCTCGCTTGGCAGCTACGATCTCGGCATTAAGGCGCGCCACCGCATCGATGGTAGCTGGCGAGAACAAGTAGAAGCGCCACGGTTCCGTCAGGCGATGGTTGGGCGCCCACCGGGCGGTGGATAGCGCATCCAGTAACAGCTGCTCATCGGGGCGTTCAGGCCGGAAGCGATGGACGGTGCGACGGCGCTCGATGACGCGCTGCACGGCGTCGTGGGTAGGGTTGAGAACAGGCATGACAGAGCGTTGGCTTGGGGGCTCTGGTATGCTCAACCTAGGGCTTTGTCTCAGCGAATCGTAACCGTCGTGATCAATACTGGGGCGGGGGTGCCTGCACGGGGCGCAGGTCCATGATCAACAGGGCCGACATGATGGTCTCGCCTGGAAACGACGGCATCTCGGAACTGAACACCTCTTTCACGCCGATGGTGGCCGTGTAGCCGAGCGCGTGCGCGGCTTGGTGTACGGCGCCGCAGATCTGGTCGAGCGTGCGGCCTTGGTCGAAGAGCTGGCCAGCCAGCATGCGCAGCTGCTGCTCTACGTACGGCGTGGTGCGCGTCAGGAACTGAAGCAGTGGCGGGAAGCGGCGCAGGGTAGCGCCGCTGTTGGGGTGTGGCCTCTCGCCTCGCCCAGCCCCCGGTCCAAATCCATTGGCTGTGTGAGCCCCGCCCGGCCCAGGCCCCATCCGTGCCCCGGAGGAGATGGGCGAGCCAGAGATATAGGTAGGATAGCGCATACCGAGCGTATGACAACGACACAGACAGAGATGCGTCAAGTATCGGCCCGAAGCTGGTTTGCTTTAAACCCGCCTGGACGTCTATCCCGCGTCGCAGACCTGCCCCAAACTTCGATGAATTGCCGCGTGCCACGCCGCCGATCAACTTGACGGATGCCTGCACAGCACCCTATATTTTGCGCCCCTGAAAACGGGCTCTTAGCTCAGTTGGTTAGAGCGCTACGTTGACATCGTAGAGGTCACTGGTTCGAATCCAGTAGAGCCCACCGATACGCCCCGACAGGCCTGGCCCGTCGGGATTTTTTATCAGGCGGTGTTTCTGAGGATGTGTTGCAGGCAGGCCGCCGAAGTTCAAGCGATGTCAAGCAACAGCTGCGATGGACCAGCTCCCCATACAACCGCCGAGGCCTGATCCTGTGATGCTCACGCCGTGCAGTTGTACCTTGCAGCATGGCCACTCCAGTCTACCATATCACCCACATCGACAACCTGTCCGGTATAATCGCTGAGGGCGGGCTGTGGTCGAAGGCGCGGCATAGACAACACGACGTGTGCTACAACGACATTGCCCACGGCAGTCTGCAGATTCGCAGAGGCACAACGAAGGTAACAGCGGGCCCCGGCGGTGTTCTTCATGAGTACGTACCGTTCTACTTCGCGCCCCGCTCGCCCATGCTCTACGCTATCCATAGAGGCGCCGTATCTACGTATCAGGGCAACCAACACGACATTATCTACCTGGGCTCTCTTGTCGAGACCATAGCAGAGGAAGGCTTAGCCTTTGTCTTCACCGATATACACGCTGTTCTGCCTATCGCGCGCTTCTTCGACGATGTTTCTGGCTTCGAATCCATAGACTGGAAGTTGATGCAGGAGATGTACTGGTTCGATAGCCTGGAAAACCCTAATCGAAAGGCTCGTAGGCAGGCCGAGTTTTTGGTTCACGACTTCTGCCCGTTGCACGCTCTGGAAGGGATTGCAGTCTATGACCGCAAGCGGCTGGACCACGTTAACCAGCTTCTTGGCCTATCCGAGGTCAACATTCCCACTGGACTTCGGCCGCAGTTCTACTACTGACGTATATTGACGTCGTCCTCTTCCTGCAGTCACCATGATCGAACGCGTCCAAGGCGACTTACTCCAAGCTCCTGCCGAAGCCCTCGTCAACACCGTCAACAGTGTGGGTGTGATGGGTAAAGGTATCGCGTTACAGTTTAAAAAAGCCTATCCCGAGAACTTCGCCGCCTACAAGGTGGCGTGTGACGAAGGCGCTGTGCAGCCAGGGCGGATGTTCGTGTTCGACCGAGGCGGATTGATCGGCGAAGCGCAAGGGCCGCGGTATATCATCAACTTCCCTACGAAGCAGCACTGGCGCGGCAAGTCACAGATGCGCTTCATCGATGAGGGTCTGCGTGCCCTTATAGACGAAGTCCGAGAGCGCGGTATCACCTCCGTCGCCATCCCTCCTCTGGGTAGTGGCAACGGCGGCCTCAAATGGTCCGAGGTGCGACCGCGCATCGAAGCGGCGTTCGCCGAGTTGCCCAATGTACATCTGCTGCTCTACGAACCCGGCGGCACGCCCGACGCCCGGCGGTCCGTCGTTCGGACCAAGCGCCCCAAGATGACCAAGGCGCGGGCACTCTACCTTGTGCTGTTCGACATGTACCAAGTGCTCGACTACGAACTAACCAACATCGAGGCGCAAAAGCTCGCCTACTTCATGCAGGAGACCGGCGAGCCACTCAAGCTGCGCTATCAGAAGGGCCACTACGGACCCTATGCCGACAACCTCAACCACACCTTACAGGCGCTTGACGGACACTACCTGCAAGGGGTCGGTGACCGCGACAAAGCACGGGCGGCCATGACCCCCTACCCCGATGCCATCGAAGAGGCGCATGCGTTCCTCGATGGCCTGCCTGATGCTTCGACGACGCACACCCGTCTAGCCCTCGTGCAGCGCTTGATAGAAGGCTACGAAACGCCATACGGGCTAGAACTGCTTGCCACGGTACACTGGCTCATGCGTCAGGACGAAGACATGGCTGCCAGTGTGGAGAAGGTAGTCGAGAGCGTACAGGCCTGGAGCCCACGTAAGCAGCATCTCATGGAGCCGCATCACATCGAGGTGGCATGGCACCACCTGCACGAAAATGGCTGGACGCCCACGCCTAGACTTGTATAGATCATACCCTGCAAGTCCGCTGCTACCTAGTATGGACATGCCAGTATCGTTTGTATTGATTCACAGTATACCGTCCTGTCCACGTCAGGGAACCCTACCTCGAATGAGATTGGCGCGTGAGACCCAGCGCGTCGCTTCCAATGGACGCAACAAGGAGGTGTAGGGCAGAAGCAGCGGACTCTGTAACCCGGACCACCGAGGTCCAGTATAGCAGCGCGCTCCTCTGTTTACCTCCTCCTCACACTCCTGATGAAAATTGCCCTCCGCGTGTTTCTGGGCCTCCTGGTCCTGCTCATCCTCGCCGGCGTAGGCGGGTATCACTACTTCAAAAACCAGTTCCTCTCGGCCAGCCCCAGCCGCCTGACGGTAGCGGCTACCGCCTCCCCCATTCCCTTCACATGGAGCGCAGCCCAACTTGGCGATCATTACGAGCCGCACAACGCGCTCTTCCTGCCTGTGCAGGTGGCCGGGTTGGAGCAACCGTTCCGGATGCAGTTTGACTTAGGCGCGCCCAGCTCGGTGCTGTACGGCCCCGCCTTTCAATCCGTCCTCGATTCGACAGGACTTCCCATCGCGTTCGTAGACAACGAGTCGAGGAGCTACGCGCAGAACGTGGCGTTCAACATAGCGGATGCGTCCGTCACCGTATCGGAGATGCGGGTGATGGCCTACGGAGAGCCCGTCGCCTGGGGCGCCGAGACGCCGCCCATCATCGGCACCATCGGCGCCGACTTCATCAGCGGCAAGATCGGCGCGATTGACTTTCCCAATCAGACGATCCGCCTCTTTGACCAGTTGCCCGCGTCGATGCAAGACGCCTCGTTCGTCCCGTTCTCCTTCCAGGGGCGGCGCGTCATCCTCCCCATCGAGGTGGACGGCAAAACGGTTCAAGCGATGTATGACAGCGGCTCTAGTGCGTTCGGGCTGCTGACGACGGAGGAAAACCTCGCGCGATGGGGCGCCGGCGAGACGTTCTCGTACGATGTCAACTCGTGGGGGCAGAAGGTGCCTGCGCACAATAGAGCCAGCCAACACGCCATCAGCATCGGTGGGGCCGATGTGCCGCTACAGCGCGTGAGCTACCTGGAGTGGCCGAACAAGTGGCAGGCCCGGCTCATGTCGCTCAGCAACATGGGCGCCATGCTGGGCAACATGCCCTTCCTCGAGACCACCCTCGTATTGGATACGCAGACGCAGCAGTTCGCGGTGCTCCCGTCTACGCCTCAGACCGCCGCGCTGGCCCCGTAACGCTCGGCTTGTACGCCTGTGATGATGGTCCGCAGCGCATCCAGACCGTCGGTGAGTGCGGCGGGGCCGGGCTGTAGGATGATGGCAGGGTCGAGCTCGAACATCCGGTCGTTTTGGATAGCCGGGATGCGGTCGTAGCCGGGGCGCTGCCGTACTTGGTCCATGTTGACAGGCTTGCCACACCAGCAGCCGATGTAGATGTCGGGCTGGCGCTCAATCACTTCAGCCGAGGTGACGTGCCGCTCGGCCGAGGCCCGTCCGCCAGCGCGGTCGGCAAAGATGTTGGTGCCACCTGCGACCTCGACCAGCTCGCTCACCCACTCGATGGCGGCAATCATGGGGTCGTCCCATTCCTCGAAGTAGACGCGTGGCCGCGCCTTCCCCACCGCCGCTTCGGCTACCTCCGCCAAGCGCTGGCGATACCCCGCCACGAGCGCCTCGGCCCGGTCGGCGGCGCCCACGATGCGGCCAACGAGCAGCAGCGTGTCGAGAATTTCGGCCAGCGTGCGCTGGTTGGTGATGAGCACGTTCAGGTTCTCGCGGATGAGCGTCTGCGCAAACGTGGCCTGCACGTCCGAAAACCCGATCACCAGATCGGGCTCCAGCGCTTTGATCTTCTTCACGCTCCCCCCCACATACGCCGACACCACGGGCTTCTCCACCTTGGCCTCGGGCGGACGGCACGTGTACGCGCTGATGCCCACGATGCGGTGCGCCTCGCCGAGGAGGTAGAGCCATTCGGTGGTCTCCTCGGTCAAACAGACGATGCGGCGGGGATAGGCAGACATGGCGAGAGCTGGAGGCGCCGTCGTGCGGCATGCTGACAGCGCTTGTTAGGAAAACGTGACGGCCTGCACAAAGCCGTTGCTCGGAAAGTAAGACTAATACGGCGCGTCTCCTCAGCATTCAGACGTAGTTCTTATTCACACTTGCTCCCTTTCCAATGGCGGCCACTTACCCAACCCTGTTCAGCCCCCTTACCCTCGGCGACCTCACCTTG
>JBCCMF010000016.1:0-28169 GCA_039026435.1 Bacteroidota bacterium | reverse complement strand
CGGCCCGTAGTCAGTGACGAGCGTAAAGTTCAGCCCATTCTGTAGGGTCTTCACATCCCAGAAGAATGGAAGGGGAGGCAGGTCATCAGCTATGCGAAGCTGGGGGGCTAAACCATCGAGCGCCTGCACGAGGCGGGATAGATTCTCAGCGGAACGCTCATAGCAGATATCCAGGCCGAACGTGACGTAATTCATGCCGTGCGTGATCGCTGCCACACCGCCCACCACAACAAAAGCTACATGCTCCTCATGGAGGACTTCCAGTAGGGCACGTATAGAGAGCATACGTTCACGTTGAGCTAGAACTTCTGAAGTGCGCCGTTGCTGCTCGAATCGCGGTGAGTTCGTTGGCTAAACGCTCCATATGCTCGACGCGCTGGGTAGGCGTGAGTGACAGCATGTAGTCAAGCTGTGTCAAGTCGAGCCCGAACGCTTCCGCGGCTTCGAGGTCGGGGTGTTTTTGGGGCGTTTTGGACACGGCGGGCGTACCACAAGGCGAGGGGTTGCCATCCGTACCCGAGGTCTGGCGATAGGTTCGGTCTAGCGCACAGCCTGCATCAGCTGCATGGCCAGGCCGTGCTTGAGCCCGCGTGGGCTGATGCGGCAGGAGGGGAGGTTCAGGTGCTGCATCACCGCAGCGAGGATCAGCAGGCCCGCTGGGAAGACATCGGCACGACCCGTCAGCAGGGCGGGATGGAGCGCGAGCACGTCGCCAAACGGGAGATCGAGGAGGCGGTCGCGCCAGGACGTGACCTCAGCGCGAGTGAGCGTCAGGTCGGGCGAGGGCGCGCCGATCTGCTGGGCATGGAGCGCGCCGAGCACGCGGGCGGTACCCGCTGCGCCCACGAAGGGCACGTCGGGTGCGATGGGCGGCGGTGTGGCCTGCAGCAACGCCCGCACAAAGCGCTCCGCCGATGCAACGGCGTTCGACGAAGGCGGCTGGCTGGCGAGGAAGCGCTCGGCGATGCGCACCGTGCCCATATCGTAGCTGTGCCGATAGGCCAAAGCGCCTGTGGCCGCGTCGCCAACGATCAACTCCGTGGAGCCGCCGCCGATGTCGATGACCGCACATGAGCCGCCCATGTCGCCCAGCGCCGAGACCGCGCCTGCAAAGCTCCACCGCGCTTCTTCGTCGCCCGAGATGATGGTGTACGTCAGCCCCGTCTCGCGGCGCACGTAGTCGATCAACTCCGCCTGATTGCGCGCATCCCGCGATGCGCTCGTGGCGCCTATATATACAGCCTCGGCGGCGATGCCAGCGCGCTCAGCCTGCGCTCGGTAGTCGAGCAAGGCGGCTCTGAGGCGCGCCATCGCCGCAGCGTTCACCTGCCGGTCGGCGTCCACGCCCTCGCCCAGGCGCACCACGCGCGACTCCTCAAAGTGGGGCGTCATCGTTTCGTCGTGCACGTCGGCGATGAGCAGCTGCGCCGTGTTGGTGCCCACGTCGATGGTGGCGACCCGTGTCATGGTGTTGCGCGCTGCAGAACGACGGACCACCACTCGTTCTCGATGGCCTCGCGCACATAGCGAAAGCCATGCGCTTTGGCCGCGTGCAGCATCTGGTGGCGGTCCGTTTGCAGGAGCCCGGCGAGCACGAGGTAGCCGTCGGCCTCGGTCTTCTGCGCAAACGCGGGCATCAGGCTCAGCAGGACGTTGCGGTTGATGTTGGCAATCACCACATCGAACGCGTCTTCTGAGATAACCTCAATGCCACCCTGGCGGAAGTCGATCGCATGGGCTACGGCGTTTCGCGCTGCGTTTTCCTCGCCGTTGGTCTTGGCCCATCCGTCGATGTCAAACGCGACGGCCGAAGCCGCGCCCAGCTTGATGGCGCCGATGGCCAGGATGCCCGTCCCCGTGCCTGCGTCGAGCACGGTCATGCCAGGGCGGATGAGGTGCTTCAGGGAGCGGAGGATGAGGCGCGTACTCTCGTGGTAGCCCGTCCCAAAACTCATCTTCGGGTCGATGTGCAGCACGATGCGCTCTGCGCAGTCGGGGGGGATCTCCGCGCCGGACGGCTTGATCACGAACGGGCCCACAGGTACGGCTTGCAGCGAGGATTCCCAGCTGGCGTTCCAGTTTTCCGGGTTGATGAGTTGCTCTTGCAGCGCGTGCGGCCCCAGCCCTTGGGCCGTGAGCCACCGCTCCACATGCTCGCGCTTCACGCCGTCCCATTGTGCCGCCAGCGTGTAGGCCTTCAGCTGGTCCTCGTCCTGAACGAACGTGTCGAAGTCCAAGTCAGCCAGCTCTGCGATCAGGAAATCGTGCAGCTCGTCGGCGAGGAAGACGGTAAGTTCAATCGTACGGGCAGACACGAAAGGTGTTAGGGTTCGCCACGGGCGATGGTGATGCCCCAGGCGTCCGCGTTAGGGGGTTCATCGCGGCCAAAACTCCCGTAGGCATGAGAGAAATCCGTCGTAAAATATACAATGTAGTCGCCTTCCGGAAGTGTGATGATCCCGCTAAAGTAGCGGCTGCGGCCGTCGTCGCCTGCGGCCTCGGTGTTGTCCCAGGTCATCTCCCACACCGTCTCGCGGGTGTCGGCACGTACGATCCATCCGTAGTCGTACTGGACGCTGAAGGAGAGTTCGCCGAGGGCATAGATGTAGAGCTCAGACGACTGATAGAGGCTGAAGGGGGCCTCGATGCTGGCGTTGTCACCTAACTCGGTATGCTGCACGAGGATGCGGTCCTGGGGGATATCGAAGCGAGGCAGCATCGTCTCGGCGATCTCTGTGTCTACCCGCGCCGAGGCGCCGCGCTGGGCTTCCTGTAGCACGGTGAAGTCCTCGTCCGTCACCATACGGTCGAGCGCAAAGAGGGTGATGCCCCACCGCTCCTCGTTGTCGGGCGCGCCGTCGTCAAAGTCGTTGAAGGCGTGCGACCCGTCGGTGCGGTAGTGCATGGTGTAGGTGCCGGCCTGGAGGTCGAGGAAGGCGGTGGCCATGCGGTTGTTCTCGTTGCCGCCCGCCCAGGTCGAGTTGTCGTCGCTGAGCTCCCAGATGGTGTTGCCCGTGCGATCGTCCACGATCCAGCCGTAGTCGTAGACGCTGCTGCTGATCTCGCCCATCGCCGCAACGATGGCTTTCAGCGGGCGCTCAAGGCGGATCTGCGTGGAGAGCTGCTGGTTGTTGGTGACGCGCGTGATCTCCGCCATTGGCCCGCGCGAGCCCCACGGATCGAACGGCACGGCATGCACCGAGTCGCGAGCCGGGATGGCGCGTAGCGTGAGGCCGTAGAAGAGCGGGTCGAGGGGCGGGTTGCCGTACCAGCGGTCATAGTCGTGGCCACGGTCCGTGTCGGTGCCTGCCGTGTACACGCCGGGCGCAAGCTGGAGCTTGGTGTCGGCGATGCGGTTCTCGGGGACGCCCCCGGCGTGCTCGGTGCTTTCCCTGGAGAGCGCCCACACCTTCTCGCCCGTCAGCTCGTTGCGGATCCAGCTGTAGTCGTCGGGCGTCTGGCTGATCTCGCCGATGGCGCGCACGCCCACCAGCATCGGCTGCTTCACTTCAAAGAGTAGCTCCTCCTCTTCGCCTTCGCCTGTGGGTGCCGACGACCAGATGGTGCCCGGCAGCCGCACGGAGCCGTCCGCTTTGCGCCGGTCAAACCCGTAATCAATCGCGAAGGCGGCGCGGTCTAGCGGGAGCACGTGCATCTTCCACTTGCTCGCGTCGCCGCGCCACGGCTCGTCGGTGTTGATGAGGCCGCTGATGAGGCCCCGGCCACGGTCCACGCGGATCTCGTTGCCAAGCGAGGTGAAGTAGACTTCGTACCGCCCGGCGTCGAGTTGGAGGGTGTCTCGCGCTTCGGCGCTGAGGCCACGCCCTTCCGACGTGTTGGCGGCGCTCATCATCCATGCCACTTCGCGCGTGTCGCTGTCCAGGATCCACCCGTAGGTGGCAAGGCGCCGCACATCGCGCCCCTCGTATGAGCCAACGGCATCGACGACCACGGTGCTTGGCTCATCCAAGGTGAAGGCCGATTGCTTGAACGCGGTTTCGGAGAGGTCTGTAAGCACGAGCGCATCCGAGGGCATGTCTTCGCCCGCGAACATTCGATACCCCAGCAGGAGCACGACGGCACAGAGGGCGAACAATTGTAAGCGGACTAAGCCTCGCTTTTTCATACGATCTGGAGCTAACAGGGCCGGTGGAGGGCGGTGAACAGGCAGCGCGTCCTTCGCTACTACGCAAGATGGGCGTGGAGGTTACCGCGCTGGCAAGATGGTGGAGGTCAACCATGCCAGTCACGGCTGCTCGTCGTAAAAGGCACGGTAGGCAAGGCCTGTGCTGTGCCACATGCCACCCGAAAAAGCGCTACCTTATGCGTCATCAACAGGCTGTAACAAATGCGCGAGCGGTCCAGTACACCCCGCGCATTGTCTAGCATGTTGTGCTGCCTATCACACGTCGCGTCCACCCGTCTGCCAGCCGCATGTCGGTGTTTTCTTCCGGTCAGTCGATTCGTCAGGCCCTCACGTCGCCACGCGGCACGCGGGGGCAGCGCGTACTGATGGCGGTGCTCGTGGGCGTCTGCTATGTGCTCGGCTTCCTGTACCACCTGATGCTCTGGCAGACCGGGCAGCCCGCCACCCCCGCGCTTGCCTGGGCGTACCACGCCGTCATCACCATCGGGTTTGGGATGGCGTGGTATCTGCTCTACCAGTACATCCGCGTACGGTACGGCTCTCCGGCCAAAGTCTTCTGGACGACGCTGCTGCTGGGCATCTTCCTGCTCGGCATTGCCAGTCTGATGAGCAACATCGGAGCGCCCGGCGGCATCTATCTCGATGTGCCGCTCAGCCTGCTCACGGTGGTCCAGCTGAACCTCATCAGCTTGGGTGCAGTCGCCTTCGGGCTGTTGCTACTGATTCAGCTGCGCCAGCTCGTATTGTTCAAGCGAACGAAGAGCAGCCAGCGCAACTGGTACCTGATGCTCGGCCTCATCCTCTTCACGTCGGTCACGGCGCTGTGGGTAGAGCCGGGCGCTGCAGAGATCATCCTGCTGATTCCCGCCATCGTGCTGATCACGATCAACGCGTTCCGGCTTTCGTGGATCGTCTACCTGTCGTTCAAAGAGAAGATGGTGGTGAGCGGCCTCTCGCTGCTGCTGTTCATTCTGTTGCTGGTCGGCTTCGCTGGGCTCACAGATACCGACGACGCCATCATGGCAGGCGATCTGCTGTCCTACTACAGCCCGATGCTGCACACGTTCACCGTGCTTGCGTTCCTCTTCGGCATCCTCTACTGCGCCACCTCGCTGCTGTCGCTGATCTTCCACCTGCCCACCACCACCGATTTCCAGCGCAAAGCGGGCGAGATGGCCGCGATGCAGTCGCTCACACGGCTGGTGAGTCAGGTGTTCGATGCCGAGACGCTGTACTCGACCATCACCTCGTCGCCCATTGAGGCCAGCTTGGCCAACACGGCGTGGCTGGTGATCCCCGAAGTGCGCGACGGCGCCATCCGCTCGCGCATCGTAGCGGCTACCAACACCACGCCCGCGTTCCTCAATGAGGTGCTCGACGCCAAAGCGCTCTACGACGAAGTGACCAGCAGTCGAGAGACGCTGCACCTACCGCAAGCCCCCGCCGACCACCGCGTGGCCGCCCGCCCGGGCGACGGCATCGGCAGCCTGATCGGCATCCCACTCATCGCCCGCGACCGCCCGATGGGCGTGCTCTTCGCCAGCAAGGAAGTGTCGATGGGCTTCGAGGACGACGACATCGACGCGCTCAAGGTGTTTGCCGCGCAGGCCTCCATCGCGCTCGACAACGCGCACCTCTTCAAGGAGCAACTCGACAAAGAGCGGCTCTCCCGCGAGCTCGACATCGCCCGCGAGGTGCAGCAGAAGCTGCTGCCCCAAGCCCTGCCCCGCGTGGATGGCGCCACGGTGGCGGCCTCCAGCGTCTCGGCGCAAGAGGTCGGCGGTGACTACTACGACGTGGCCCAGGTCGATGAGCAGCGCACCGCCTTCATCGTGGGCGATGTGTCGGGGAAGGGGACCTCGGCCGCGTTCTACATGGCCGAGCTGCAAGGCATCTTTCACGCTGTAAGCCGCCTGGCGCCCTCGCCGGTGGACTTCCTCAGCGAGGCCAACCGCGCCCTCAGCGGCTCGCTAGACCGCAACGTGTTTATCTCGGCGGTGTACGGCTTGCTCGACGTGGAGAAAGAGGAACTGGTGCTGGCCCGCGCGGGCCACTGCCCGGTGGCGACCATCAACCTGCAGGGCGAGGCGCGGTTTGTGCGCTCGCGTGGCATGGGCCTGGGGCTGGATCGTGGGCAGCTGTTCCGCCACGCCCTCGCCGAAGAGCGCATCCCCTTGCAGCCTGGCGACGTGTTCGTGCTCTACACCGACGGCATCGTGGAGAGCCGCAACGCCGACGACGAGGAATACGGCTACGACCGCCTGCTGGACGCACTCAAGGAGCATCGGCACGAAGACGCCACCGACCTGCACCGCGTCCTCATCGACGACCTCCAACGCTTCACCGGGCACGACTACTACGACGACGACATGACCCTCTTGGTGTTGAAGTGGCATGGCATTAACTTGTCGGGCTCGCTGCACTCGGTGGCCGCTGTGCCCTATGGGCAGAAGCGCGCAGACGTTGGCGTCCCGGAACTAGCCCTTCCGGCTGAGTGATGCAACCATCGCACGGAGCATTCGTCAAGAGCTCCCACACTAGCAGATTTTCCGCATGAGCAATTTTTCCGTTGGCTTTCGCACGCACGGTGCCGTTCAGATGCTTGATCTCAATGGCGAACTCGATGCCCATACCGCTCCTGAACTGGAGGCGGCCATCGAGAAGTGCCGCGACGAGCAGCAATACAGCCTCATCATCAACGGCGCCGCACTGCAGTACATCTCGAGCGCCGGGTTGGGCGTCTTTATGGCCTACATCGAAGAGATGCGCGAGGCTGGCGGCGACATCAAGATCGCGGCCCTCCAACCCAAGGTCTTCAACGTCTTTGATCTGCTGGGCTTCCCGCTGCTCTTCGACATCGTAGACGACGAAGCCGAGGCGCTCGAACGCTTCGACAACGCTCCATCGTAATCCATCCTCGCCGCCTGATGACTCGCTGATCCCGTTGGCCCGCACCATCCATAGCACCACGATTCCGAGTTCGACGACGTACCTCGGCGACGTGCGCAGCTTCATCGAGAAGTATGCGCGCCGCGCCGACCTGCCCGAACCCCAGGTGGAGCAGGTGAAAATCGCCGTGGATGAGGCGTGCACCAACGTGATCGAGCACGCCTACAAGAACGAGGAGGGCCACCAGATTGACCTCGCCATCATCATCGAGCCGGAGCGCCTCATCGTGCGCATCCGCGACAGTGGCGTGGCGTTTCAGCGGTCGGAGTACGAGGAGCCGGACCTGGTCTCGTTTGTCAAGCGCCGCAAGTCCGGCGGCTTCGGCGTGCACATCATGCACCGGCTGATGGACGAGGTGGAGTACAATACCGTAGGCAATTTCAACGAGTGCTGCCTGATCAAAAAGCGCGTCACCACCAACGGCACACACTAAACCAGCGAGGGCTCAGCTTGGCCTTGGTCGAGAGGGTAAGCGGCCCACGAGCCCCAGGCGCGTGCCTAGCGGCCCTGCGCCAGCTGTGGGAAGAGCGACGCCACGCGGTAGCCTTCAAACTCCGCAAACAACGCCTCGGTGGCGGGCAGCTTGAAGTAGAGCATACTCTCCCGCTTGTCCAGGTACCACGGCCGTTGATCCATCACCCGGTATGCGACCGTCTCGCCGCTTGCGATGTCAACAAGGTCGAGGCGGGCTGTGGTGCCCTGTCCTACATATACGATTGCTTTGCTGTTACCAAGTAAGAAGACGCCCAGGGGCACGTGCCAACTCCCCATCCACGAAGCGCCCTCTGCTCCTCTCAGCTTCTCAACTTCAGGCTGCGGCTGGCTGAGCGCCTCGTGCACCTCGGACTGGACCGCCACCTCGGGCAGCGTGTTGCCTTCTAAGTCGTAGGCTCGGATGGTATAATCTGTCGGCTGCACGCAGTACAGCTGGAGCGCTTCGCGGTCAAGGTCGCACATGTTGCCGAACAGCACGGACACGCCCTGAGCTTTCGAGTTTTCGTTGACCGGCCCATAGCTGTTGACCTCGCCCTCGCGGTTCATGACGTGGACCAGGGTGCCATCGATGAGGCTCTCGTCGCGGTAGCCATTGACGACGAAGACGGAGTCGCCTACGGTGTGAAAGCTGGAGCTCATGTGCAGGACGCCCGTGGCCATAATCGTTTCCACATGCTGACCATCGCGACGGTACATGTGGACCCGGGCAGACCGCTCGGTGACATACACCATAGTGTCGCTGACGGCAATGCGCATGGGTGACATAAACTCGCCAGGACCGCGCCCCTCCGAGCCAAACGAGTCTACGAGGTCACCCTCGGCATTGTACACCCAGACCCGGTGTTGCTGATGGTCCAGGCCGTAGATCAGCCCGTCGTCAGCGATGGTGAAGCCGCGCGGCGCAAGCAGGCTATCCAGTTGGAGCACCACGTCTGGGCTTACGGCGCCGTCATTCGCTGCGGTCGTTGACCCCGAAGGCTGGGTGCATGACACGAGCAGCAGCAGCGCTCCGAGCAGCAAAGGCATGAAGAGGTGTGGCATACGCGCTGGCCCAGTCCCGTTGTTATCAGTCGGCGAGGGAGCTACGTGCCAACGCAGGGCGGCATTGATTGTGCGAAGCCGTGGTGCTTTAGCAGCAGTAGACGCGCGCGCAGGGTGGCAAGCCGTAGCCCCGTGCGTAATATAGCTAAAACATGCTACGGGGTGCCGTCAATTCAGCACCGCCTGGGAGCGGGCGTAGGCCACGGCCGGGCTCATGTCCGTCTCGATGACGTAGGCGCGGGGCGGGGCAGCGTCTTGTACAAGCACGACGACAATCTGCCTGAGCGGGTCGTAGGTGGCCATCTGCTGCTGGATCCAGCCGGAGCGGTCGGCGTGGAGCAGGCCGGAGAACCAGCCGAGGCCGGCGGTGCCGAAGGTGATGGGGATGGCCGAGAAGGGCTGCGCGGCCAGGGCTTCTGCCGAGAGGGCCATGCGCGTGACGATGGCGCCGCGCCCGCTGTACTGAAAGCCCTCGTGTGCCGCCGAGGCCAGCATCGACCAGAAGCCGAGCAGGTAGTTATGGTGCGCCAACTCCAGCGCGTCTTCCTCTTCCACCCACGGGTGCATCTGGATCTCGACGTGGTGCGTGCCGTCGCTGAAGGTGGTGCTGCGGTGTGTCATGGGCGGGCCGGAATGAAAAGCGCTGCCAAAGTCGATGTACGACGGCATTACGGCAATGGTTCAGGGTGGGGTTGCAAGAACATTGCGAAAGCTGAGCGCCACGGCCCAGTTGCACAGCAGGTGCGGCAGGCGCTTTTCGATATATTCTGCCTGCCTTTCTCATCACCTGCGCCGCTCCATGAGACGTTTTCGTTCAAGTCGCCTAGCCTTGGGGCTCAGTGCCTGCCTCGGGCTCATCACGATGGGGTGCGAGCCCACGCTTTCTGAGCAGACGCCGCTGCGCGTAGCCACCTACAACATCGAAGACATCCGCACGGCCGATGTCTTGCGCGACGACCATCCGCGTCTGCAAGCCGCCGCCGAGGTCATCCAGGTGCTCCGGCCCGATGTGCTGCTCATCAACGAGATGACCTATGACGGTGCCGATGATCCGTGGACGGCGGACGGCGCCGTGCCGGGCCAGAACGGCCAGCGCTTCGCCGATCAGTACCTCGCCGTAGCCCAGCAGCCGATGCTGGAGCCCATCTACTACACGGCGTACATGGTGCCCTCGAACACAGGACTCGCCAGCGGCTTCGACCTCAACAACGACGGCGAGGCCGTCACCGCATTTCCGCAGCCTGAAGCGGTGGGAGCGGACGGCGCACCGCCGCGCCAGACGCCCGAGCAGCGCGCCTATGGCAACGACACGTGGGGCTTCGGTACGTTTCCCGGTCAGTACGCCATGACTATCCTCGTGCGCACGGGCCTGGACGTAGATGTGGAGGCGAGCCGTACCTTCCAGACGTTTCGGTGGAGCCAGATGCCCGATGCGCTTCGTCCGGTTGATCCTGAATCGGGTGAGGCATGGTATGATGATGACGAGTGGGCCGCGATGCGCCTCAGCTCCAAAACGCACTGGCACCTGCCCGTCATCGGCGCGGCGGGTGACACGCTACATGTGCTGGCGAGCCATCCCACACCGCCCGCCTTCGATGGCCCCGAACAGCGCAACAAGCTGCGCAACCACGATGAGATCCGCCTCTGGGCCGATTACCTCAGCAATGCGGGTTACCTCGTCGATGATCAGGGCCAGCCGGGTGGGCTCCCCGAGGGCGTGCACTTCGTGGTCATCGGCGACCAAAACGCCGACCCCGATGAAGGCAGCAGCCACAACAACGCGATCCAGCAGCTGCTGGAGCATCCGCGCGTCAACGACACGTTTGTGCCCGTTGCCGATTCGTCGGGGCAAGCCGCCTACCCCGACCTCGACCCCGACGACACGGCGGCCTGGGGGCTGCGCGTCGATTACGTGCTGCCATCATCCTCGTTAGAGGTGGTGGGCGGCGGGGTGTTGCGGCCTGAGACGACAGCGGTGAGCGATCACTTCCCGGTCTGGCTCGACGTGCAGTTTCCCCCGGAGGCGCGCTGATGTGGATGCAACGCACCATCGCGCTCAAGCCGCGCCGTCGCGGCTTTCACCTCATCACCCGCGAAGTGCTGCGTCAACTGCCCGAACTGGCGCAGGTCGAGGTGGGCCTCCTGCACGTGTTCATCCAGCACACCTCGGCCAGCCTGACGCTCAACGAGAATGCCAGCCCCGAGGTGCGCACCGACATGGAGGCGCATTTCAACGCGATGGTGCCGGAAGACCAGCCCTACTACCGCCATACGCTGGAAGGCTCCGATGACATGCCCGCGCACATCAAAGCCTCGCTATTGGGCAGCAGCCTAAGCCTGCCTGTGGCTCAGGGGCGGCTGAACCTGGGTACTTGGCAAGGGCTGTACCTCTGCGAGCACCGCGACTACGGCGGCGCACGGCGGCTGGTGCTTACACTACAGGGTGACGTCGCATAATCGAACGAAGCGCGGGGGCTTGTAGCAGATCCCAACAAAACCGGCGCAGATGTGCAGGCTGGGGCTTCACTTTTGCCCCGGCTGCTGTAGATTGTAACCGTTTCCTTTCCTCCATCTACGGTTACCCTACCATGCGCTTACAAGATGCTCCCGCCGAAGAAGCTGGCTTCGACCCCGCCACGCTGCTCGATCCCGATGTCCTGATCTCCTTTGGCATTTCTGCTGTCAAGGCGATCGTTCTGCTCATTGTGACCTGGATGGTTGCGGGGTGGATCTCAAAATTAGTCCGCAAGGCCTTCGAGAAGGCCAATGTCGATGTCTCGGTAGCCAAGTTTGTCAGCGGTATCGTGCGCTACTTGGTGCTGATTGCTGGTGTGCTGGTTGTACTCGGCGAAGTGGGCGTGAACGTGACGAGCTTTGTCGCCATCCTTGGCGCAGCGGGCCTCGCCGTTGGTCTTGCACTGCAAGGCACCATCTCTAACTTTGCAGCAGGCGTCATGCTGCTGCTCTTCCGCCCCTTCAAGGTCGGTGATGTGATTAGCGTGGGCGGACAGACGGGCAAGGTCGATGAGATCAGCCTGCTCTCTACCAACCTCGACACCGTGGATAACCGCCACATCATCATCCCCAACGGCGCCATCTTCGGCTCCACCATCGAGAACATCACCAAGCGCCCCACCCGCCGCGCCGACGTGAACGTGGGCACCGATTACCCCGCTGACCTCGACCACGTGCGCGAGGTGCTGGAGAAGGCCGCATCGGATGTGCCGGGCATGCTGAAGGAGCCTGCTCCCGAGGTCTACTTGATGGCACTCGGCGGCTCGTCCATCGATTGGCAGGTGCGCGTCTGGTGCAACACCGCCGATTACTTTGCGGTGAAGCAAGCGACGACGCGTGCCGTCAAGATGGCGCTCGACGCCGCCGAGATTGGCATCCCGTTCCCGCAGATGGATGTGCACTTGGACGGCCTCGTGGAGACGAAGCCTGCCTCCTAAACGCAGTGATCATACGTGCCAGCACAGCGCCGCATCGGGCTCTCGTTACGACGGGAAAACGATGCGGCGCTGCAGCATCTCGGCATCGGCGGGCGTGATGGCCACGTAGATCTCGTCGGCGTAGCGCCAGACCAGGATGTCGCGCGCGGCCTCGTCGTAGCGTTGGAAGCGCCCCTCGGCCTCGATGTATTGCAGCACCTCAGCGCTCAGCTCGAGCTGCTGCCCGTATTCGGTGAGCAGGGCGTAGTTGAGTGCCACCAGGGTGATGGGCACGGTCTGCGTAGCGGATTGGTCCTCGTACAGGAACACAGGCACGCTCACCTCCTCGGTGAGCCTGCGGATGCTGACGCCCGCCAGCGGGGCGGCATCGATCTCGGGCAGCGTGAGGCGCCAGCTCAGCCGGGAGAGCACCATGTTTTCTGCCTGCTCCAGGCTGGCCGTCTCAAACAGCAGCGACTGGTCTTCCGCTTGGGCCGCAGCCAGGCGAATCACATCTCGCTCAGGCGCTTGCTGCAGCGCTTCAGACGTCAGGTACCCAATGCTGCCAGCGGCGAAGATCAGCACGGCGGCCACCAGGGAGCGCTTGAGCACGCGCCCCAGCGCCGAGCTGGCAGCATCGGCCGGCGGTTCGGGCGCAGGGCGGTCGGAGCCTGACGCAACGGCGGCCAGGTTCTCGCGCGTCGCATCGGGCAGCGGAGCCACGAGCGTTGGATTAGCCGTTTGGAGGATGCCTTTGAGACGCTCGGGCGCCAGCACCTCGGCCGTGAGCAGGCGCCGCTCGCTGGGCGCCACGGCTTGCCACACCGAGGCTTGCAAGGCCGTGCGGCCCGCATCCAGGTGCTGCGCCGTGAGCTCGTCGGGCAGGCCGAGGATCTGCTGGGCGCTGCTAAGCGAGAAGCCCTCGCCATCGCACAAGAGGAGCAGGAGCCGCTGGCGGTCGGGCAAGGCCGCCAGCGCCACGGGCATCACGCGCTGGAGCACCTGATCGACCAGCTGCTGATGCACAGACGACGGTGCTGCGGGCAGGTCTTGCTCGTCTCGTACTTCGTGGAGGAGCTGAAACAGCCACGCCTTCTCGTCGGAGACGATGGGGTGTTGCGCCAACTGCTGATACGCCCGCTGGTAGGTCGCCTCCACAAGGTGCGCCGCCTGCGTGGGCGAGGTGGTCACCGCCTGCGCGAAGGCGTACAGCGCGTCGGCGTGGTCCAGCAGTGCGTCGCGTGATGGCGTGCTGGGAGCAGCGAAATCGGGCTGGGCCATGAGGCGGGAGCGGGCTAGCGTTCGTCCTGAAACACGAACGTGACGTGGGCGCCGCGTCGAATGCTGAGCAAGTCGGCTGCGTTCCCGCCGTGCACGGCGATTTCGAGGTAGCCCTGGCTGTCGGTGAGCAGCAGCGGCTCGCCGCGCGGCACGGCGCTGTAGGTGGCGTGGTGGTGCTGGAGCACATCGGAGCCGACGTAGCACTTGAACGGCCGCTCCCGGCGGTAGGCGTGCAGCATCACCTGCGGGATGTTGGTGATGCCGTTGCCAAAGCGGTCGATGTGAAGCACCGAGCCGCGGATGCCCCGGTTGTCGGCGATGGGGTGTGCCCAGTGCAGCGTAGTCAGCCGGTTCAACGGCGTGCCGATCTCAGCCAGTGTATGCCCTGCGGCCAGATGCGCTGCTGCCGGAGCGAAGATGTCGCGGCCGTGGAAAGTGGGCGAGGGCTGCGGCGTGCGCCAGAACGCTGTTCGGTCCAACTCCACGAGTTCATCTGGAGCTTCGTCCCCTAGCACGAGCGCGAACTGCCCGTTGTCGGGGCCCACGAACCACGTCTTGCCTTTGCAAAGCGCGATGGCCTTACGCGCAGTGCCCACGCCGGGGTCAATGACCGCGAGGTGGATGGTGCCCTCGGGGAAGTACGGCGCGGCGGTGCGCAGCAGGTAGGCGCCTTGCATCACATCCTGGGCGGCCACCGAATGGCTGATGTCAACGAAGCGGGCCGCCGGGCAGCGCTGCAGCATCACGCCCTTCATGATGGCCACATAGGCGTCATCGGTGCCGAAGTCGGTGGTGAGGGTAATGAGCGGGCCAGACACGATAAAGGTTGCAAAGCCGAGAGGAGAGAGCGGAATCATAACGCCTCCGCTTCCGTTTGTTTTCAGTCTTTAGTGAAAACCCAAACCCCCGTCCGCGTTTGTCTACTCCGTCGTCGGCCAAGCCAGAGGCATCCGGTGCGCCCCCGTCGGTGCATGACGCGGCTCTGGAGCGCTTTATCCTGTTCTGGGGCGAGATGGCTTCTACCTGGGGCATCAACCGGACCATGTCGCAGATCCACGCGCTGCTCTACATCTCAGAAGACGCGCTGGACACCGACACCATCATGGAACGCCTCCAGATCAGCCGGGGTAACGCGAACATGAACCTGCGGTCGCTCGTCAGCTGGAGCCTGGTGCGCAAGGTGCATCAGCCGGGGTCGCGCAAAGACTTTTTCTACGCCGAGAAGGATGTGTGGCAGATGGCCGCGCGCATCATCCGCGAGCGCGAGCGCCGCGAGATTCGGCCCGTCGTAGCCCAACTCCAAGCGTGCCGAGAGATCCTGCTGAGCGAGTCGAAGGGCGAAGATGGTTCACTGGAGGAGCGGGATGAGCAGTTCATCGAGCGCATCGACAACCTGATGGACCTGACACGTCTGCTGGAGTCGTTTGCCACGGCCGTGTTGCCGCTCGTGGAGGACGAACGGGCGAAGCTACGCCGCGTGATCGAACTCATCGCATCGTGGAAGAGCAAGTCCTAGCGACGATGACGACGAAGCAAATTGGCGATCGCGGCGAAGACTTGGCTGTCGCCTACCTAGAAGCGGATGGGTACATCATCCTGGAGCGCAACTACCGCTTCGAGCGCGCCGAGGTGGACATCGTGGCGTTCCGTCCGTTTGAAGACTACACCGCAGGCGGTGACCTCGTCTTCGTGGAGGTCAAGACGCGCACGGGGCTCGGCTACGGGCACCCCGAGGAAGCCGTGACGGAAGCGAAGAAGCTCAACCTCATCAAGGCGGCCAAAGCCTACCTGCACGAGTTCAAGCTGGAAGGCTCGCCCTGCCGCTTCGACGTCATCAGCATCCTGCTACAGGGCAGCGCGGCGCCCGACATCAAGCACTTCGAGAACGCCTTCTGGGTATTCTAGGGGCTCGGAGTTCGGACGCGCTTCACGCTTTCGGTTTTTGTGGCTCTTACACCAACTCTGAAAATTCAGCGTGGAGCGCATAGCTCACTGTTGTCATCCCGAGCGTAGTCGAGGGATCTCCCATTTTGGGGCTATGCAATCCGTAATCGGGGGAGATCCCTCGACTACAGCCTTCGGCTTCTGCTCGGGATGACAACCCTGATCGCACAATCATCTCCTAGAGCCAGCATTACTCGTCGCGCCGCCACTCGATGCGGTCGGTTTCGACGAGGCCGTGCTGGTCGGAGAAGCCAGCCGGGACTTCGACGACGTACTGCGCAGGCAGGCCGCCCGACTCGATGGTCTGGGGCGAGAGCGGCTTGGTGTACTTGGCGATATGCACGATCTCGCCGTCGGCAGCGGTGAACAGGATGTCGAGCGGGAGTGGCGTGTTGGCCATCCAGAAGCCGCGCGGCTCCTCGTTGGGGAAGACGAACAGCATCGCGCTCATGTCCGGGAAGCGGTCCCGCTGCATCATGCCGCGCGTGATGGACGAGTCGTTGTCGGCGATCTCGATGTCCACGGTGAGCAGCGTGTCATCGCCGCGCAGGAAGTCGAGCGTGCCGTCCTTGCGAAACGGGATGGTGGCCTCGGCGGCAGGCGGCGGATCGGACGGGGCAGGGGCCTCGGGTGCTGCGCAGCCTACGCAGACCATCAGGAGAACGAGCAGCGGAAGACGCATCAGTCGGTAGCGGAAGATGATTCACGGCGCCAGCGGATCCACGCGGTCGAGTCGATGCCGTACTTTTGAGAGAAGCCGCCGCGCACCTCGACCACGTACCGCGCCGGGGCCGTGGACTCGATGTAGGCCTCGGAGTACGGCGTGGTGCGCTCCACGATGTTGATGACCTGCCCATCGGCCTCGGTGAAGAGCAGATCGAGCGGGAGCGGCGTGTTCTTCATCCAGAACGACCGCGGCTGGTCATTGTCGAAGACGAACAGCATGCCGCCACGCTCGGGCAGCGACCGCCGGCCCATCAAGCCGCGCTCACGGGCAGCAGGCGTGTCGGCGATCTCGATGGCGATGCGCGTGATGACGCTGCTGTCGGCGCGGAGGAAGTCGAGGATGCCATCGCCCCGGAACTCCGTAGAGACGGCGGGCGCAGGCTCATCTTTGGGGCTGCAGCCCGCGAGTACGAACAGGGTGGCGAAGAGGAGCAGGCGCACGGGTTATACGAAAGAGTCGAGCAGGAGGCGGTTGGCCACGGCGTCGGCTACGAGCCGCCCGTTGGGAGTCAGCCGAACGCGACGGTTACGGATCGGTTCGATGAGCCCGTCGGCCTCCAGCCACGCCAGTTCGTCCACCTTTGCATCGAGGAGGTCGATGCCGTACGTCTGTTCGAGGGTGTTGAGGTCCAGGCCGTCCGAGGTGCGGAGCGAGAGCAGGATGTGCTCGTCGCCGAGGTCGTCGAGCGAGAGGCGGTCGCGGGCGTCGAGGGGGAGGTGGCGTTGCGCGAGGATGGCTTCGTACTTCTTCAGGTTGGGCACGTTGTTCCACCGCTCGGCACGCGAGCCCAAGCCGCGCTGCCACCAGAAGCTGTGCGCCGACGGGCCGAAGCCGAGGTAGTTGGTGTGTGTCCAGTACGCCTGGTTGTGGCGCGACCGGAAGCTGGGCTTGGCAAAGCTGGAGATCTCGTAGGCCTCGTAACCGTGCTCGCCCAGGTAATCCATCGTGAACAGGTAGCGCTCGTTCATCGTGTCGGCATCGGTGGGGGTGACGATGCCGCGCTGCACCTGCTTGAACAGCGGCGTGCGCTCCTCCACGGTGAGCCCATAGGTGGACAGGTGCGGCACGTCCATCCGCACCACTTTTTGGAGGTTGGCGGCCCAGTATTCGAACGGCTGCTCGGGCAAGCCGAAGATGAGATCGACGGTGAAGTTCTCGAAGCCTGCCTGCCGTGCCAGGCTCATGACTGCCTCCGCTTCCTCGGGCGTGTGGTTCCGGTTCATGAAGGCCAGGTCGTCGGCAAAAAACGACTGGATGCCGATGCTGAGCCTGTTGATGCCGAGGTTGGCGAGGGCGCGCATCTCGTCCAGCCCCATGTCCTCCGGGTTGAGCTCGATCGTCACCTCGGCGGCGTCGTCGATCTGGAAGTGATCGTAGAGCGCGTTCAGGATGCGGTAGATGTCGGAGGGCGGCAGCAGCGAGGGCGTGCCGCCGCCGAAGTAGACCGTATGGATGGGCTCTTTCCCGCCATACTGCGCGCCGTAGTGCTCGATCTCGTGGATCAGCGCATTGACGAACGACGTGGGGCTCTTGACGGTGGTGACCACGTAGAAATCGCAGTACACGCACCGCCGCGTGCAGAAGGGAATGTGAAGGTAGAGACCAGCCACGTAGTTGTGTAGGTGAAACCGGAAGGTGAGGCGCCAGCCAACGCCGGAAAATGCGCCACGGTCCGGGTATCTGCTAGCCTACGCGGAACACTGAGACTGTACGCAGTTTTTCACACATGTGAACGTGCCCAAAGTGCTGTTTGCGCTCTTCTTTCTTCTCTGGCCACTCTCATGGCACATGCCATCTACGATTCCTGGACCGAAGCTCATGACCTGAGCCTGCTCTACCTGACGCTCATGCACGGCACGGAGCAGGAGATGGGCGATTTCGAAGTGCGGATGGTGGCCGCCTGCTTGGAGGCGCGCTGTCCCGACCTCGATCCCATCACGGCGCGCCGCATCCTCGACTATGTGCTGCTCATCTTCATCAGCAGGACGGGGCAGCTGATGCTGGAGACGACCATCGCGTCGCTCGCTAAGAGCATGGCGCGCCCGGATCGCCTGGCGGTGGTGCAGGACCTGGTCAACATCGCCTCCTCCGATGGCATCGTGATGCCCGCCGAGATGCAGTTTATTTCGCATGTGGCGCACGAGTGGGACCTGGAGCACGAAGTGCCGTTCTGACGGTTAGGGCACAGGTCTGAAGGTCGAAATTCTCAAGTCGAGCTATCCGAAGGGAAAGTGCGTCTTGGGCGTTTGTGAGCGGCCAATCTCACACCACTTCTCCAAAATGATCGTGCATAGTGGCCGGGCAGAGCCAACGCCTCCCTCGAGGGAGGTGGGCCGCCCTCAGGCGGGTCGGAGGGTGTATCCGTTGGACAGGAATACACCCCCAGCCCTTCGGGCAGCCCCCTGGGAGGGGGCGGTGGCGTGAGGCCTCACCCGTACGCTTGCACACCGTTCCCAAAGAGGGGGTGTCACGACCTGTGACTTGCTGACCTGAGACAGGCGCGGCGGAACGAATCGGCGAGGCGAAGGGTTGCGATCAGGCAACCACGCCCAGCCCGAGTAGCCGCCCATGAAGTTCGTCGATTACGTCACCATCACCGTGCGCAGTGGCAAAGGCGGGGCGGGGGCAGCTACGTTCCGGCGCGAGAAGTACGTGCCGCGCGGCGGTCCCAACGGCGGCGACGGCGGGCGCGGCGGCTCCGTCATCCTCACGGGCGACAAGCGCCTCTACACGCTCCTCGACCTGCGCTACAACCGCCACCACTTTGCCCAGAACGGCCAGCGCGGGCAGGGCAGCAACAAGACGGGCAAGGACGGCGACGATATCCTCCTTCGGGTGCCCATCGGCACGGTGGCGACCAACACGGATACGGGTGAGGTCATCGGGGATATTGTGGACGATGGCGACACGATGGTCCTGGCCGACGGCGGGCGCGGCGGTAAGGGCAACAGCTTCTTCAAGTCGGCCACGAACCAGACGCCCCGGCACGCACAGCCCGGCGAAGAGGGCCACGAGCTGAACGTCACCCTCGAACTCAAGCTGCTGGCCGATGTGGGGTTGGTCGGCTTCCCGAATGCAGGCAAGAGCACGCTCGTCTCGTCGATCTCGGCCGCCAAGCCCAAGGTGGCCGACTATCCGTTCACGACGCTCGAACCTAGCCTCGGCATGGTCTACCTCGACGACTACGAGTCGTTCGTCATGGCCGATATTCCAGGCATCATTGAGGGCGCGCACGAAGGCAAGGGCTTGGGCATCCAATTCCTCAAGCACATCGAGCGCAACGCCGTGCTCCTGTTCGTCATCCCGGTCACGTCAGAGGATTGGGGGGCAGAGTACGAGACGCTGCTGGCTGAGCTGCACGCCTACGACGCCAATGTGCTCAACAAGCCGCGCCACATCGCCCTGAGCAAGATCGACATCCTCAGCCCCGAGGACCGCGCCGCTTTGCCAGCCAAAATCAGCAAAGCCTTTGGCACAGCTACACAGGTGACGCCGATCAGCTCGGTCGCACGGATGAATCTTGAGACGCTGAAGCAAGCGCTGTGGACGCCCGTGCAGCAGGCACGCGCCTGGCGTGAAGAAGCCGCGGCCAACGGATGAGCCCGCTGTTCGACGCCGATCTCGACGAGCGGAAGGCGCTGCTGGCGCTCTCGCAGGTGAAAGGCCTCGGCACGCATCGGGTGCGCGCGTTGCTGGCCGTCTTCGGCTCGGCAAAAGCGGTGCTGTTCGCCAAGCAGGAGCAGCTGGCCAGCGCGGCCCACGTAGGCCCACAGTCGGCTGCGGCCATCGCCGCGTTTGACGCGTGGGACGATGTGGAGGCGCAGTTGGCTGCTGCCGAGCGCATAGACGCCACGATGGTGACGTGCTGGGACGACACGTATCCCGAGTCGCTCCAGCGCATCTACGACCCGCCGTTGCTCTTCTGGTACCTCGGCAATACGGAGGCCGTGCAGCAGCCCAGCATCGCCATCGTGGGCACGCGCCGCGCCACCGATTACGGCGTGCGGGTGGCGGAGGAGTTTGCCGAGGCGCTCGCCGGGCACGGCTACACCATCGTCAGCGGCCTCGCGTACGGCATCGACACGTCGGCGCACCGGGGGGCGTTGCGCGGTGGACAGACCGTGGCGGTCATGGGCACGGGCATCGACCGCGTGTACCCGGCGCGCAACCGCGAGCTGGCCCGTGCCATCGCGCAGCAGGGCGGCCTGCTCACCGAGTACCTGCCGGGCACCAAGCCCGACGCGCCCAACTTTCCCAAGCGCAACCGCATCATCAGCGGCCTCACCCTGGGCACCATCGTGGTGGAGGCGTTCGAGAAGGGCGGGGCGCTCATCACGGCGCGGACGGCACTGGAGCAGAACCGCGAGGTGTTCGCCGTGCCGGGCTCCATCTACAGCGTCGCCTCGGCGGGCACGCACAAGCTCATCCGCGAGGGACACGCCAAGCTCATTGGCACCGTGGACGATGTGCTGGCCGAGTTTCCCGACTACCAGAAGCCCACGACCGAGCAGGACGCGGCCGCCGCACGTCCCGACCCGGCGGCCGACCTGACAGGCGTGGAGCAGGCGCTGTACAACGTCATCACCGTCGACCCGCTGCACATCGACGCCATCTGCGAGAAAGCCGCCGTCGACGCCTCGACCGCGCTGGTGTATTTGCTGAGCCTGGAGTTCAAGGGGCTTGTGCGGCAACTGGCAGGTAAGCAGTTCTACCGCGTCCACGCGTGACGGAATCATCCGCCGCCCCCAGTGGGTTGCGCGCGCTTTCTGATTGAGCCTGCTGCCCCCGATGGATCTTCACGACCTCCGCGCCCTGTTTCCGCACACCCAGCACCAAACGTACCTGCACCACGCCGCCATCGCGCCGCTGAGCATGCCCGTGCGACAGGCGGTTGATGACTACCTCGACCAGCGCAACCGCACCAACGTAGAGAACTACTTCGACGTGATGCCGACGATGCTGGAGACGCGCGAGCGGCTGGCGCGGCTCATCGGCGCCCCAGTGGAACGCGTCGAGTTTGCGCAGAACACCTCGGCGGCGCTCAACGTGCTGGCGGACGGCTTCGACTGGCGCCCCGGCGACCGCATTGCCGTGCCCGCCTGTGAGTTTCCGGCCAACGTCTATCCGTTCCTCAACCTGGCTGATCGCGGCGTCACGGTGGACTTCATCCCGCACGACCGCGGCGTCTTTACGCTCGACGATGTGGCGCGCACGCTCACGCCGCAGACGCGCCTCGTCAGCGTCAGCTGGGTGCAGTTCCTCTCGGGCTACCGCGTAGACCTCCATGCCCTGGGCCAGCTCTGCGCCGACCGCGATGTGCTGTTGTGCGTGGATGCCATCCAAGGCCTCGGCGCGTTCAGCCTAGACGTGGACGCCTGCCAGATCGACTTCCTGGCTTGCGGCGGCCACAAGTGGCTGATGGGGCCGATGGGGCAAGGCTTCCTCTACCTCACCGAGGCGCTGCAAGCGCAACTGCGCTCGCCTGCCGGGTGGCTGCACGGCCCCGTAGACTGGGACAACTTCTTCGACTACGACCTCGCCTTTCACGACGACGCCACGCGCTTCCGGCTGGGCACCACCAACAACCTCGGCATCATGGGGCTCCACGCGGCGCTTGGCCTGCGCGAGCAGTGCGGCGGCGACTGGTGCACAGACCGCGTCTGCCTCCTCACGGATCATCTGCGAAAGGGCCTACAATCGCTTGGTCTAACGGTTTATGGCCCTGCTGATCAAGACCAAGCAGGCGGCATCGTGACGATTGAACACGGCAACCCAGAAGCCCTCTTTGAGGCACTGGGCCGCGCCAATGTAAAGGCTGGGTTGAGGAATCGCATGATCCGCATGGCACCGACGTACTACAATTGTATCGATGACGTAGAAAGAGCGATTGAGGTTGTGGGGGCTTTTCTTAAAAGAAATTAAGGCGGTAGCCAAGCAATTGTTTTTTTACGTACTTAGGCGCGTTGCAATCTGATCGTAAATGGAGCAACCCCCACGCGTACGTAGACCCATCTTGGCTCGCCCACTTGCCTTCCCGGAAAGTAGTTAAGGCTCCGCGTCACCCGAGGCGGCTTGCATACCCATTAGGCGCGCATCCCATGCGCACCTGTAGTGATGGGAGCAACAGTTTCGTGTTACCCCATAACCTTATTTCCCACAAAACCATGACCATGACCAAGACCAAGAAAAAAGTAACGGGTTTCATCTGTGCCCTGTTTGTCGCCGCTGGCGGCTTCTTCGCCCTCACGCCAACCAGCACGGCATCCACGCAAGCCTGCGATGCCACCGTCGAAGCATGCCCGATCGGCTGCGAAAGAGGCCCGCTAGGCTGCGAGTGCTGGTAGGCACAACAGGCCACAGGTGCCCACAAAGCACTAGCTGGCCTTCGAGTAATACAGCGGCTGCACGGGAGCATCGTTAGCGGGCTCTGGTGTAGCTTGGCGAGCCGCAAGGGGCAGGGTAACACGGACCGTGGTGCCTTGCCCCTTTTTCGTTTCGATGGCAATGTCGCCATCCATGAGCAAGAGGGCATGCTTGGCGATAGACAAGCCCAGGCCACAGCCCTCAAATTGCCGGTTGGTGCCGGAGGATTCCTGCTTAAACGGCGCAAAGGCTTCTCCCTCAAACCCTTCCTGCATGCCAACGCCTGTATCGCGTATAACGACAGACACCGCGTCAGGGCTATGCTCCACGGCAACGTCTACGTGGCCTTCCTCGGTGAACTTGATGGCGTTATCGATGACGTGGTTTAGCACTTCGGTCAAGTAGTGTTTGCTCGTGTGGAGGCGAACAGGCATACTGGGGGGCAAGAGGTGCAGATCAAGTTGTTTGGCCTCTGCCTCGGGCGCTTTGTCCAAACACACCTGCTGAAGTACACCGCCGAGGTCAAAGGTCTCAAGGTCAACGAGTTCGCTGAGCGTATGTATAGCCGAGAAATCGAGAATTGACAGCAGCGTCTTCTCCAGCCGCCCTCCGCTTTCCTGTATGATTTCCACGATCTCATCCAAGTCGCCTAGGTCCTCGTAGGACAGGATGTCGCCAGCGGCGATGATGCCTGCCAGCGGCGTGCGCAGCTCATGGCTCATGTTCTCCAGGAAGGTACGGCGTAAGGCATCTACCGCTTGAAGGCGCTGGTGGGCGACGGCATCGTGCACTCGCTTTTCTTCGACGAGCTCAGCCTCGCGCTGCAGCAACGCGATCTCGCGTTTGTGACGCTGCCTTACACTCCAGAAGATTAGGAAACCTAGACCAATGAACGTCAGAGTGAAAGCGAGATAAGCCTGCGCCGTGCGGTACCACGGTGGTGTGATCACAATCGTCTTAGCGAGCGGTAGCGTAGACCACATGCCGCTAGCATCTTGTGCTCGAATCTGGAGGGTGTAGTGGCCGGGAGGCAGATTGGTGTAGCTGGCGTATCGCCGTGTTTCCGCAAGTTGCCACGTCGCCTCAAAAGGCGCTAGCCGATATTCGTACCGCTGCCCACGTTCTACATTGTAGTTGAGTAGCGCAAACTCGAACGCGAAGGCTTTATCCCGGAAGGCAAAGCGCAGCGTGTCGCGTTGGGCGGCGAAGTATTGCGGTGCGAGCCCTCTCGACGTAAACGTGGTAATCTGAAGCACAGGTTGAGTCTCAGTAGAAGCGGGCGGCATCATGTCGGCAGCGATGACGCCGTGGCTATCGGTACCGAAGAAGAAGTGTGAGGATGTAGTCGCCGCCGTCTTTAGGATTGAGGAGCGCTCGAAGGTGGGAAGTCCGTCTACTTCAGTAAAGGTTTGTACAGCCTCCGTGCCAGGCTGAAAACGATGAACGCCAAAGCCTCCGGCTAGCCAGAGCCCGCCTGTCGCATCAAACGCAATACTCTGGATGGCTTGAGACCCTAATGCAGTGACATGTTCAACAGAAAGGCTTGTCGCGGTGATGCCATCTTCATCAAGGGCTCGATGCAAGCCTGATTCTGAGGCGATCCAAATTTGCCCGTCAGGAGCAGCCTGCACGTCGTAAATCAGCCCGACTCCCGCTCCAGGCTTGTTGATACGAGTTAGCTGGGCCGTACCGCTCTCGGGGTCGTATCGGTAGAGGCGCTCGTCGAATGAAGCATACCAGGTGTTGCGTAATTTGTGGAAGCGTACCACGCGCGCGCGACTGGCAATAGGAAAATCTGGAATAATGTCTTGTACAACTCCAGACACCAAGTCGTATGTGTATAGTTTTCCAGTCCGGCTTCCCAAGAGCAGGGTCTGTGCATCGACATGACCAACGGCCTGAATACGCCTGAGCGAGTCGGGCAGGTTAATTCTGGAGAGCACTGGAGTGGCGCCGACACTGAGGTCGAGAATCCCGTGTTTGTGAGTAGAGACGAAGAATCGGTTTGGATCCTGATAGCTCGCCTCAATGACTAGGATAGCTGACCCCAGCGACCCATAGGTAGGCAAAAGTGCTCCCAAGTCAGTACGGGTATTGGTTTCTGGGTTGAGCAGGTACAGACTCGATTTGCCAATCTCTGAGGCGTGGTGCGTCCCGACCACGACCTGTCCATCGGGGGTCGTGCCTAGACCTGCGACCAAAGGAGCATCTTGTAACTCGGAGAATTGCTCCCAGAGCATAGCAAACCGGTGTCTGTTGATCTGGCGCTGGGTAAGGCCAGACTCCATCGATCCGATCCACAGATGCTCCTTGGATGTGCGGTAGACGACGCGAATAGATCCGCTGTTGCGTAGATCAGCGGCCGGGTGCGCAGCAATACTTTCCCCTGACGCATCGATTACATACGCTTCGCCCGAGAGCGTGTAGAACGTCGGAGAGTCCTCGGAGGAGAAATCGGCAGTCATCAACAGTGGCGCTGGGGTTTCCTCCTGGAACTGGAAGGCGCGCCATGTAGCGGTATCTGTATCATACCTGCGCAGCAGGCCCTGCCCGATGAGCCACAACGAGCCATCCTTGCTCGTTTGAAGTGCATAGAGGGTGGTACTTGAGCCAAGATCAGGCTGATCAATGTCCTCCAGCGTTGAACTCTCTGGGTCGTAGCCATACAGAGCACCATGCTGCTCACCTAGCCAGAGAGTGCCGTCGCCGCGAGGTTGCAGCCTTGTGATCCGGGTCTTCCTGGGGAGCGGGTGAAAAGTGATATCAAAGCCTGCATTTTCAGAGTGAGCCACGGAGAGCAAACCGCTGGCTGTTGCTGCCCAAACGCGATCATCTGTCGTCACGGTCAGGTCAAAGATGGTATTCCTGCCGCTACCTAGTCCTAGGTCTGTACCTGTATGGCATACAAACTCCTCAGTGCCCGGGAGTAGATAGGCAATGCCCGCAGAAGTAGCAGCCCACAACTGCCCGCCGCTTGTCTCAGTGATGCTGAAGACTGTCCCGCTGCATGGGTGGCCGCTTGCCTCGTTGAGAAAGGGGATGAACTGGTAGCCGTCGAAGCGGTTGAGGCCGTCGCGTGTGCCCACCCACAGGAAGCCTAGGCCGTCTTGGTGAAGTGCAATGACAGCGTTGTTGCTGAGGCCATCGCGCACGGTCAGGTGCCGCTCAAAGTAGGGCGGTGGGCCGGTCGTAGCCCATGCGAACGCTGGGCTGAACAGCGCGCAGTACATGAGAAAAAGTAACGGGATGAGCCTCATCAAAACTACCATGAAGGCCGAACAGCGGGTGCGACTTCAAGTATCGGTCTCCCGCCCAGAAAGTTAACCGCCGCGCCGCCGTGTCGACCGAGCCCGATAAGCAAGAAACCGTTATTAGGTTGGTCGTACCGGAGGGCTATCAGGAAGGAGAGCGACTGGACCAGTACATAACAGGTTTTGTCGCCAATACGTCCAGAAATAAGGTTCAACGCGCTGTTAAGGCGGGTCAGGTGACCGTGAACGGTCGTGTGGTGAAGCGCCCCTCGCGGGCAATGCAAGCGGGTGACCTGGTAGCCTGCCGCGTGATGCGCCCGCCGCCGTTGCAGGTGATCCCCCAAGACCTCCCGCTCGATATTTTGTACGAAGACGATGCGCTAATCGTGGTCAACAAAGTTGCAGGAATGGTAGTGCACCCTGCCTACGGCAACCGCGAGGGCACGCTGGTCAACGCGCTGCTCTATCACGTAGGCGGGCGCGTGCTGGACATGGAGGGCGATGCCGAAGAGCTCGACGACGATGCCGTTGGGCTGTCGGTCGTGAATGCGGCACCGCGCTTCGAAAACGACGTGGTCATTCGCCCGGGCATCGTACATCGGCTCGACAAGGACACATCGGGCGTGATGGTGGTGGCCAAGACGGATGTGGCGCACACGCACCTCGCCAAGCAGTTCATGGCGCGGACGATCCACCGGCGATACCGCGCGCTGGTGTGGGGCTTGCCGTCGCCTGCCGAGGGGCGCATCGAGACCTGGCTGGCGCGCGACCGCCGCGACCGCAAGAAGATGGCCGTGGCCGAGGAAGGCACAGGCAAACACGCGCTTACCTACTACACGCAGCTCGACGGCTTTGGGCACACCGCGCTGCTAGAATTCCGGTTGGCCACGGGGCGCACCCATCAGATTCGCGTGCATGCCCAACACATCACGCATCCCATCTTTGGCGACGCCACGTACGGCGGCCAGCAGATCCGCTACGGTTTGCGTACGGGGCCTCGCCGTGCGTTTTACCAGCGCCTCTTCCACCTACTGCCGCGCCAAGCACTCCACGCCTTCAGCCTCGGGTTCATCCATCCGGCGACGGGCGACGAGCTGTACTTCGAGACGCCGCTGCCCGCCGACATGCAGGCGGTGCTCGACGTGCTGCAGACCGGCCGCGAAGACCCGAGCGTGCTGCCGTAACGTTTGGCTGACGCACGAACCCGCCACAGCCACGGACGTACCGGGCGCGCCTCCACAACTCCATGCTGGCCTACTACCGTATGGCATCGTCACCCGTGCTCATCGCCAACTTGCTGTCCGAGGCGCAGATCTGCGTCGGGTTGACGGGTACGACGAAGGCGGAGGTGCTGGCAGCGCTGCTCGGCATCCTGACCGACCACCCAGACGTGGCCGATGCCGAGGCGATGCAAGCGGCCGTGCTGGCGCGCGAAGCCATGATGTCCACCGGGGTGGGGAAGGGGCTGGCGTTGCCGCATGCCAAGACCGAAGCCGTGCGCGAAACCGTCGCCGCGTTCGCGATTACTGCCGAGCCCATTGCCTACGATGCCATCGACGGCGCGCCCGTGGAACTGCTGTTTCTGCTCGTAGGGCCGGAGACGGTGAAGACGCAGCACATCCGTATCCTCAGCCGCGTCTCGCGCCTGCTCAACCGCGATGCGTTCCGCGCCGAGGTGCTGGCGGCATCCGATGCGGCCACTGTGCATCGCTTGCTGATGAAGGCCGAGCTGGACCTGCTCGCGCATTGATCTCGGGGCGAACCATCCGCACTCACGCCGCGCGGTGGGCTACTCGCGTGAAGCGCTTGACCAGGACGGCCAGCAGGGCGATTTGCGTCGCGATACCCACGAGAAGCGCCAGCCACCACAGCGCTTCGCCATCGAGGGCCATCCAGTAGGCTTTGCACACCCAGAACGGCGGGAAGAGCCCGAACAGCCACTGCCACGGCGCGTCGACGAACCAGGCTACCAGGATGATCCAGCCGAACACGCTGACAAACTTCGACATGGCAAATCCCTGGATCTTATTCGCGGCGAAGATGCCGTAGAAGAGGGTGGCGAGCGGTCCGGTGAAGGCTGCGCCGAGCGCGAGCAACACCAACTGGCCCATCGGCACTAGCGCCAGGTTGATCGTCAGCATCATGCCCATCACTACGACCACCGCCAGTACGGAGGGCACGCCCACGCGGTAGAGCACGTAATGCGTGAAGGGCACAGGCGTCACGAGGATGGCGTTCAGCGTACGCTCGTCCTTCTCGTCGATCAGCATGAAGCCCGTGATGGTGCCCGCAATCATGCTGCCCTGAAACAGCACGCAGAAGCCGATGATCAGCGGGTAGAGGTCGGCGACGGTGTAGGGGAATCTGGCAGTAGGCAGGATACCGTTGCTGGTGAGGTAGGCATCCAGCCACGGCAGTCCGTAGCGCAGCAGCAGCGTCAGGTAGGCGATCAGCCCAAACATCACCAGCAGAAAGCGGTCGCGCCCGATCAGCTTGAGGTCGAGGCGGCCGAGCTTGCGCACGAGGTCGGTGGCGTGCAT
>JBCCMF010000015.1:0-28368 GCA_039026435.1 Bacteroidota bacterium | reverse complement strand
CCTTGCGCTGCCAGTTGCTCTGCAGCGCGAGTCATGCTGAGGCGGGCATCGTCGGTCCAATCGCTCGTGGGCCACTGCTCGGCAAACTCCTTGTAGCAGCTAAACGTGGTCGCGGGGTCCCGCTCCAGCTTCTCACCACTGTAGCAAAGCCAGAAGCCAGCAGCGTCAGCCCGCCGGCTGTTCGGATACTGCTCTAGGAAGCCGCGCAGGTGAACGCGGGCCTCGCGCCAGTTGGCGTCGAGCACATGCCCGTAGCCCACGTTGTAGGCTTCCGATTCGAGATTCTGCCCATAAACACTCGTGAGCGTCGCACCGCACAGCAGCAGCGCCATAAGCGTGGTTTTCATGGGTATCGTGTATCTGTGCGCAGCCTGTTAACTGATGGGCAGCGCTTGATTGAGGTCGATTTGCGATTGCTGGAGGTGACGCAGCGCGCTCCCCTCTTCAATGCCGCGTTGCACGCGCTCCACGCCGGGGGTGTCGAGGATGCCGTCGAGGTTGGCGATCTCAAGCAGTAGCACCTCTAGCTCGTCCAGGACGTCCAGCAACAGGCCGTCGGCGAGCGGGTCGAGGGCGTCGCGGAGGGCGTTCATGTCAGCCAGGAGGTCGTTGGCGAGGGCGCGCTTGCGCTCGATCTGCGCCATCGCCGGGTCGTCCAGCGACGGCTCGGCGTGGGCGAGGCCCAGGAGCAGCACTTCGGCACGGCCCAGCATCCGCACCGCATGCGCATGCACCTCTGGCCGCTCCGCCCCAACGGCCACACGCGGCTCGGGGTCGGGCGCCGTGCTGTAGCGTCCCACTACTATGCCCCCCACAACAAGCAGCAGGGCTACGGCTAGCTGCCATACCCAGCGGTACGCAGGACGTTGCGGGGCAGGCTCTGCCACGGGGTGCATGCGGCCCAGCAGGCGGCCATAGTACCCGTCCCAGTAGGCCTCGCCGGGATCGGGCGTGGGCACGTGCTTCAGCTGCTCGCCGAAGCGTTGGAGCTCCTGTTCGTCGCGTTCGTGCATGGTCGTGTCCTCAGAGGTGGTGGTTTAGGTGTTGCGCAGGTGCCGCATGTGCGGGCGCAGCTTGCGGGCGGCGCGGTAGAGCAAGCTCTTGACCGTGCCCTCGGCCACGTCCATGGCTGCGGCCGTCTCGGCGGTCGAGAGGTCGTGCAGGTGGCGCAGCACGAAGGCCGCCCGCTCGCGGCTCGTCAGGTGGCGCAACGCGGCATGCACCGACTGCCACCAGTCGGCACGTTCGTAGCCTGCTTCCGGTGTGATGCGCGGCTGGTCGGCCTCGCGGAAGGCACCGAAGAACGACAACATCTGCCAGGCCTTCTTGCGCCGGGTATTGAGGTAGGTGGTGATGGCGATGCGGCGCAGCCACGCTTGCGCGGCGGTGTAGTCGCGGAGGTCGCCGTAGGCACGGTGCGCCTTGATGAACACCTCCTGCGAGAGATCGTCGGCGTCGTGGTGCTGCCCGGTAAGGTGCAGTCCCAGGCTGTACACGAACCGCTGGTGCACCTCGACGAACGTGCGGAAGGATCGCGTGGCATCTTCGGCAGGGGGAGGCGAATCGAGCACCAAAACGTGGGGCATCATGCGTGGGGTACCGTGTGGACTACACCAGCAAAGACACGGGCAACCAGAAATCGGTTTACAGGGATGGCAAGAAAAGTGCTGATTGATAGCTGTTCTGGTAGTTTTGAGGGTAGCACATCGATCATTTGTGTCATCCCGAGCGGAGCCGAGGGATCTCCCCCGTATGCGTTTTGCACGACGACCAGGTGGGAGATCCCTCGGCTCCGGCCTGCGGCCTCTGCTCGGGATGACACTACCGGGGGACGCACAAGCATCGCCTAGAGCTGATCTGAGCACGTCTACTCCTTCCAGCCGATTCCCAGGAGACGACACGACCTGCGTAAACGAACGAAGCGCACCTCCGGGTAGCCAGAGGCGCGCTTCGCAAGCGAGGGGGGAACTGTTGGGCGAACGCCTAGAGTTCGACCACGCTGTTTTCGCTCCAGTACGGGTTGGGAACGTAGGCGTCGGCGGCTTCGTCGTTGCGCCATTCTTTGCCGTCTACGAGGTAGCGAAACTCGAGCGTAGCGCCAGGCTTGAACGAGAGGCCTTTGGTCCACGTGCCCTTCTTGGCGTTGAGCTTCATGAGGTCTTTCTCCTCGTTCCACTCGTTGAAATCGCCCACGATGGCGACGCTGTCGGTCGCGACATCTGCAGGGAGTTCAAAGTTAACGCGGACGCTCTTGCCTTTGGGGCTCAGTTTTTTTGCGATCATAACACTGCTAACGTGTTGAGTTATTCGGCGGGGGCGTACGACCTGTAAAACACAGCTTGCGCCCCGTTAGAGTCAAAATTTGGTATCGTTCTCCGCGTTTTGCAAATTGTGATGGGTTTGCAAGCGCTTTCATTTATGAAACTTAACACAGGCGGTATCTTCTTCGTCGTGGCTTCAATTCTGGAACCGCTTCCTCCCCTTCCGTACCTTGCGCGCCCCATGTTGGCGACACGCGTGAACAGGGCGCCATGCGCTTCCTCGACCTGCTGACGCCCCTCCTCACTTCAAGCCTCCTCTCTCTATGCGGATCTGTTTTGCGACCAGCGAATGCGTGCCTTTTGTCAAAACGGGCGGCCTGGCCGATGTGAGCGGCGCGCTGCCGAAGGCGCTGGCAGAGCGCGGCCACCACGTGAAGGTGTTTCTGCCGCTGTACGAGTCAATCCGCGTCTTTGACTACGGCCTGGTCTTCGCCGAGGACATCAGCAACATCCCCGTAGGCATCGGCGGCAGGACGATCACGTTCAACACGTGGTACGGCCACCTGCCGGGCTCCGACGCCGAGGTCTACCTGATCGACTGCCCGCACTACTTCCACCGCGACGCCGTCTACACCAACGACAGCGACGAGGACGAGCGCTTCATCCTCTTCCAGCGCGCGGTCTTCAGCATCATGCAGCGCTACAACTGGTCGCCCGACATCCTGCACTGCAACGACTGGCAGACGGGGCTCATGCCCGCCTACCTCCGCGAGACGTACCAGTGGGATGACCTGTTCAAGCGCACCGCCTCGGTGATGACCATCCACAACATCGGGTACCAAGGCCGCTTTGGCCGGAGCAGGATCTACAACACGGGCCTGCCGCTCGATCAGTTCTACCTGGGCGGCCCACTGGAGTTAGACGGCGCGCTCAGCTTCCTCAAGGCAGGCATCGCGTACGCCGACCTCATCACGACCGTCAGCCCCACATACGCGCAGGAGATCCAGACGCCCGCCTATGGCGCGGGGCTCGACGGCATCCTGCGCGCCCGGGCCTATGACCTCCACGGCGTCCTGAACGGCATCGACCCGGCCGACTGGAATCCGGCTACCGATGCGCACATCCCACAGACGTACGACGTGAACCGTTTGGAAGGGAAGGAGGCGAACAAGCGCGCCTTGCTAGAGCAGGCCGGGCTGCCTTACGACCCGAACGTGCCTGTGCTGGGCATCGTGACGCGGTTTGCCTCGCAGAAAGGGCTCGACCTGCTCCAGCCCATCCTCACCGACCTGCTGCACCATCACCGGTTCCAACTCGTGGTGCTGGGCAGTGGTGAGGACGAGACGGAGAACTTCTTCCGCTGGGCTACGAGCACGTATCGCGACCGCGTGTGGGCGTACATCGGCTACAATATCGGCCTCTCGCATCTGATTGAGGCCGGGGCGGACATGTTCGTGATGCCGTCGCACTACGAGCCGTGTGGACTGAATCAGATGTACAGCCTGGCGTATGGCACCGTGCCCATTGTGCGCAAGACGGGCGGCCTGGCCGACACCGTGCACGACTTCCACGAGACGAACGGCAACGGCAACGGCATCTCGTTCTACGATGCCACACCGTACGCGCTCAAGACGAGCATCGAGCGGGCGCTGGCGCTGTATCACGACAAGCCCACCTGGCGGGCGATGCAGGAGCGCGGCATGCGCACCGACTTCTCGTGGGGCGCCTCGGCCGACGCGTACGTGCGCCTCTACGAGATGGCACGGGCGAAGCGATAGGCGACGTTGTTCAGTCGGCGAAGGCTGCCGAGAACGCCTCGGCACATTGCAGCGCCCAGAACGACGCCTCCTCAATGTGCTCTTCGGTGGGGCCTTGGTCGATGGTGTGCATGGCGATGACGCCGATGGCCTCGCTCGCGGTCAGCACCTCGTCGAACATGATTCCGGCCTGCGCAAACTCCTCGTAGTCGGTGTCGCCCAGGGCGATGATGCCGTAGGCCATGTGTGAGAGGTCGGGGTGCTCCTCCACGAGCGTGTCGTAGAACTCCTGCGCCGTGTCGGGCAGTTCGCCCTCGCCGTAGGTGCTCGTGACCACGATAAACTGGCTGACGGTGGCGAGGTCCTGCAGTTCGAGCTCCAGCATGCTCTTCACCGTCGGCGTGAAGCCGTGCACGGTGAGCACCTCGGCGACGTGGTCAGCCACCATCTCCGAGTTGCCGGTTTGCGTGCCCGTGGCGATGAAGACGTCGGGGTAGGCGTAGGAGAAGTCGAACGTGGGCTCCATGGTCACGGGGCGTTAGCAGGTGAGTGCGGCCCAACGCTGGCCTCACTCGGTGCGTTCCTCCACCTCGAACGTGACGCGGCGGTTGCGTTCGCGATCGGCCTCGGTCGCTTCTACGGGGTCTTCTGACGACGGACGGGCCGTCAGGCGATCTGCGGGGATGCCGGCGTTGATGAGGCGGTTGCGCACCACCTGTGCGCGCGAGAGCTTGAGCCGCTGGTTTCTCGCCTCCGAGCCTTCGGTGCTGGCCTGGCCGATGGCCGCCACCTGTACATCGCGCCCGATTACGTCGCCCAGGCGCAACAGGTCGCGCACGTGCTGGGCCAGTGCATCGACGGCAGCCGGATCACTCGTCAGGGACAGTGTGCCACCTTCAAAGCGGAACTCGGTAGCAGCGATGGCGCGTTGCGCCTCGGCAAACTGCACGGCTTCGGTCAGCTGGAGCGGGCTGTCCTCGTAGTCCGTGACATCGGCTAGGGTGGCGGCTCGCGCTCGGGCGGCTTGCTGCCAGGCCAACGGGGCGGTGCCGCTGGCGGTCAGCCGACCGTCTTGCAGGCGTAGGGTGACGCCCGGGGGCGGCTGCAACGCGGCCTCGGCCCGGCGCAGTACGAGCGGCGCATCGAGCGAGCGGTAATCGTACCACAGCGCCTCCACATCGGTAGGGTCTACACGGGCGCTGTCGAGCAGCACGGTGGGCGGCAGGGTCAGCGGATCGCGGAGGCCTTTCACCGCCCATCCGCCCCATGTGCGGCCCTCATCCACCACCACCAAGCCCGGCTCGGCCTCGGCGCGGTCGATGAAGTCGTTCCAGCGGAGGGTGTCGCGGATGAAGAAGAACAGGAAGACGGCGAGCAGCAGCAGCAGCAGCGTCAGGATGATCCACGTGGCCGGGGACATCTTGCGCTTGCGCTCCTGGAACTGCGCCACCAGCGCTTGCCCCAGGATGTATTCGGTGCCCTCGAAGGGCGTGGTGTCGCCGTCGAAGAGCGTGAGTTGACCGCTGTATTCGAGGTGGATGGCGTCGATGACGTCCTTGAGCACGGTGCGCAGCTCGGGGCCGGGCACGCCGCGCACGACGGCTGCCAGCACGGCCTTGGGTCCCTCTTCGATGAGCACGTTGAGTTCGCCCATCTTGAGGCCATCGAGGCGCTCGTTGCCGCCCTGCACAAACGACGCCTGCACAAAGTCTTGGATGGCGGTCAGCATGCCGGAGACGAGCGCGCTGTCCTGCGCCTCCACCGACTCGGCCACGACGTGCCGCAGCGGCAGCCCCGTGATGCGGTCGATGAGGAAGAGCTGCTCCACGCGGTAGACGAGCGTGTGCCGCAGCGCCACCTCGGCGTAGGATTGCCCGGAGCGCCACGCCTCGAAGCGCCAGCGCCAGCCCTGCGCCGAGAAGCCCCGCTCCACCGTGCGGTTGACGGCCGCCAGCGTCGATTCCAGCGCGTCGGCGATGGCCTTGCGGATGGCGGGCAGAATGACGGGATAGATGGCGTCGGCGATGGGCTGCGGGTCGCGCTCCACCGACACGCGGAGGGTCTCCTCTACCGTAGGCGCCAGGGCCTTGGCGAGTTTGCCATCGGCGCTCATGCGCATGACGACGGCCTCGGGCAGGACGTCGCTCACCTGCTGGGCGCCGAAGTCGCTCTTCTCGTTGCGCAACTGCTCGATGTTGCGCCGCAGCGTGAGGAGTTGATACTGCTCGGGTTCTAGCAGCAGGCGCCGCAGCGCGTCCATCTGCGCATCGGGCGAGGCGAGGGCATCCGTTTCCCCATCGACCTGCTCAGGCAGATCAGCGGCGTCCTCGGGCGGCGTGGCCTCGTCGCTATCGAGGGCCGTCCACGCCATCTCGCGGCGGTCTAGCTTGGCTCCACGCGGCTCGTCCATGCCTTACGCCTCATCTTGCGCCTGCCGCAACTGGGCGGACACTTGGTCGAACAGCGAGGCCAGATCGAGGCGGTCGGCCTTAGCGTCGGTGAGGCGCGCCTGCGTCTCTTGCAGGTGGCTCGTCAGGTCGTTGTACTGCGTCTCTAGCGTTTGCACCAAGTGTTCCCGCGTGGCATTGAGCCGCTGCTCCGACTGCGCCGTGGCCTCGTCCAGGGCCGTCTGCAGCGCCTCGGTCCGCGCCTGCCACGCCGATGCGCCGCTGTCATACCGCTCCGCGGCGGCCGTGAACTGCGCCTCGGTGACCTCGCGATCGGCGCGCATGCGCTCCGACAGGGCGTCGTGCTGTTGCTGCATCTCGGCGCGCACGTCGGCGAAGGTGGCGGCCACCTGTTGCTCCATGCGGGCGAAGCGCTCGCGGATGTCGCGGATGAACTCGCCGAAGAGGATCATGCGGATCTGATCGAGCTGCTGCGCGCTGGGTGAGGTAGCGGGGGCGTCTTGAGGTTCCATAGAAGGTGGGGGCTGAGCGGTGGCGTGGACGCGTGAAAATGAGGGGCGTCTGCAAGAGCTATGCCACCTGCGGAAATGAGACAACGAACCGACTGCCCTCCCCTTTCTCGCTGGTGACGTGGATGTCGCCGCCCATCAGACGGGCGAGGTAACGGGTGATGGCCAGCCCCAGGCCCACGCCACTGCGGTTTTGCACACTGCGGTTGTCGCGCTCGAAGGGTTGGAACAGCTTGGGCAGAAACGCCGCATCGATGCCGAGGCCGCTGTCGGTCACCTCGATGTGGACCTGGCCTTCCACACACGCCACCGCCACACGCACAAACCCGGCGTCGGTGTATTTGATGGCGTTGTCCAGCAGGTTGTTGAGAATCCGGTCAAGGCTGATGAGGTGGACTTCCGCCAGGCAAGGCACATTCGGACGCGTACAGACCAGCTCGAGCCCCTTCGCCTCGGCCAGCGGCTGCGTGAGGCGCACCTTGGTCTCCACCTGTGCCCCTACGTCGGTGACCACCCGGTCCAGCTCCGCCGCCTTCGAGCGCATCCGCGACAGGTCCATCACCGACTGCAAGATGCCGAGGGCCCGCCGCCCGCTCTCGCCGATGAGCGTCACCAGCTCCAGCTGTGGCTCCTCCGTCTCGAGCGCCAGCAGTTCGGCAAAGCCGACGATGCTCGCCAGCGACGTGCGCACCTCATGGCTGATCTTCCCGAGCAGCTCGGAGTCGGTGCGTGCTGTTTCGAGCGCTTCGTCGCGCCCGGCCGTGAGCGCCTGCTGCTCGGCGTACCAGGATGAAACATCGGCGGCAATGACCAGCCACCCTGCCTCCCCGTTGGGGTGCGCGGTCACCTCCACACATCGGGAGCTTCCGTCTGATGGCCTCCAGGTCAGCCGTTCCGTCGGCGTGGTACCCGCCAGCAGCCGCGTCCACGCCTCGCGCTGGGCTGGCGTCGGGCAGCTGTGGATGAAGGCGCCGCAGGTGATACCGAGGAGATGCTGTGCCGCGCGGTTCGCCTGCATTACGCGACCGCCACTCGCGACCACGAGCATAGCCACGGGGAGCGCATCGATCTGTTCCAGGTCCATCATGAGCACACGCACGGCAATCGATAAGCACAGGGGGAGGCCCACAAAGTACGGCTTTCGGAGGCGGGTGTCATGCCTTCTCCGCGAGGTGTTGCGATGCGCCGCCGGGCTGGCGGATGACGTGTCGCCCATCGGAGGCGTAGCCCAGTGCGCGCAGGCGGTGGTGGAGCATCTGGGGGGTCACCTCGGTGCCCCAAACCCGTTGTGCATACGCCATCAGATCGTTCCACTGCCACAGGCCCTCGGGGTAGCCGTGCGCGGCAGGCCCATCGCGCAGCACGACGGCCAGGCCGCCGCGTGGGGCCGTAGGCGGGTTTGGGGTGCTACGAGCTGACTGCCGGACCCACCACCTGGCACGCGGGCGCAGTAGGTAGCGGATTCGCCATCGCCCGCAAGCGACAGCGACCTCGGCGCGAGGAGGGTGGATGTGGAAGGCGTGCATCATGTGTGCCTGCCCACCGTCAAAGGCTATACCACCGCGATTTTTTCAGCCTGGGCAGGCCTTGGCTGTGTCATTGTACCACACTTCTACCGTGCGTCTGTGGCAATACAAAACAGGGTGTGACAAATCGATGTGATTGGTCGCGCTGCCCATGACTTAAAATGTAAGCGCTTAACTTTGCGTTTAAAAGCTAGGCGCTCTTGCGACCACTCTGCTGCGGACGCACGCGCCCAGACTCGATCAGGTCATGCACCGCTTGCCGCAGTGTGGAGGGCGTGACGGGCATAGGCAGCACCTGATCGGGTTGGAAGGTGCTCTTTGGATCGACCTGCCAGTGGATGGCCTGCGAGATCATGAGTACGGGCGCCTCGGCCAGGCATTCGCCAGGCTGCATGGTGGCAGCCATCTCGAAGTTGTGGCGCTCGTTGGTGCTCAGGTCGGTAACCACCAGCTGGCAAGAGGCCAGGTCGGGTCGTGCGCACAGCTCGTCGGGCGTATCGGCCTCGACCAAGGTGTACTTTTCGCGGAGGCACGCGCCCAGGTATTGCATGAGCAAGTCAGAGTCGGAGACCAGCGCCACGTAGGGTATGCTCAACGCCTCTTCGATGGTCGGATTCGAGTCGGCATCAGTCCAATCGGTCTTGAGCGACTCGATGGCGTCGCGGACGCGTTTGGACACTTGGTAGGCCTCGGCGGGCGGCTGGTCGGGCTGATTGAGGAACGAATGTAAGCCCTTACACACTGGAGCGAGAGTGACAAACATTACGGCTGGGGAGTTGGGTTGGACGAGCGACAGCAGCGTAGCGGAAGGGCGCTACCGATTCGCAATATCGACCGCGTTCTCCTCGTCGGCATAGCACAAATCGCTCAAAACCGCGCTGAATACGCACATGCGTGAATTATGCAAGGCGTTGTGCGAATTGTACAAGGCGGGGCGTGCCGTTCGCGTCAGGCCACGGCGCCTCGGTCGCGTGCCCGCCTTCCCGGTGCGCCTGGGTAGGCTGACGGAGACACCCCGTGGGCCTCGCGGAAGGCGCGCGTGAAGTACGACACGCTGTTGAACCCGACGGCGTAGGCGATCTCCGAGACGGTGCCTGCCTTCTTGCGCAGCTGCAGGGCGGCCTGCTCTAGCCGGTACCCGCGGATCACCTGCACGGGCGAGGCGCCAAACAGCTCCTGCATCCGCCGCCGCAGGTGCCCCGTGCTCATCCCCACGGTCTCGGCCAGCTCGCTCGCGGAGAACCCCGCATCGGTGAACTGCTCGTGGATGGCGGCTTCGATCTGCTGGCGCAGGGCATCGTCCGCCGAGGTGGCCTCGGGAAAGGCATCGCGCAGCGGCGTTGCACCGAACTGCGCCTTCCACGCCCGCCGCGCCTCGATCAGGTTGCGCACGCGCAGCCGCAGCTCGCGCACGTTGAACGGCTTGGCAATGTAGTCATCGGCAGCGGCCTCCAACCCAGCCAGGCGAGCTTCCACATCGGCCTTGGCCGTGAGCAGGATGGTGGGGATGAATGTGAGCGCGGCGTCATTCTTTATGGCGGCGCACATCGCCACGCCGTCCATGCGCGGCATCATGACATCGCTGATGATCAAGTCTGGAAGTTCGGCCGCAGCCCGCTCCAGGCCTTCCACACCGTCCTCGGCCTCCAGGACGCGGTACGTGTCGCTGAGCAGCCCGGCGATGTACTGCCGGATTTCCTCGTTGTCCTCCACTACGAGCACCGTTGTCTGATCGTCCTCGCCCTCGGCTGGCGCTCGTGTCACCATCTCAGGCCGGTCGGCATCAACCGCATCCGCATCGTAGGTGTAGAGCGGCGTGTCGGCAGCGTCTTCTTCGGCGATGCCGAGGGGCAAGCGCACGGTGAACATCGCCCCGAAGCCTTCGCCACTCATGGCGGCCACGCTCCCGCCGTGCAAGGTGGCCGACTCCTTCACCAGCGCCAGCCCGATGCCCGTGCTGCTGGCTTGTCCCGTGTGCGCCAGCGCAAAGCGGTCGAAGATGCGCGGGATCTGCTCTTTGGGGATGCCGATGCCCGTATCGCCTACGCGCACCACGGCGATGCGCCGGGCGCCTTTGCCCTTCATGTGCTGCGAGACGATGACCTTGCCGCCTTCGGGCGTGTACTTCAGGCCGTTGGCAATGAGGTTGAAGAAGATGTGCTCCAGCAGGGCCGGGTCAAACTGCCCCACCACGGGCCCCTCGATGGGCGTATCGTAAAGCAGATCGATGCCCTTCTGCTGAGCTAACTCTTGGAAGGACTCGGTGATGGACGTCAAGAATGCCTTCAGGTCCAGGCGCCGGGGCTGGAAGCTGGCGTGGCCTGACTCCAACCGCGCCAAGTCCAGGATCTGGTTGACGAGGTGGAGCAAACGGCGCCCGTTGCGGCGGATCATCCTGAAGGTCGTGCGCACCGCAGGCGAGAGCTCGCCCTGCCTTTGCTCCAGCATGTCTTCCACTGGGCTCAGGATGAGCGTCAGCGGGGTGCGCGTCTCGTGGCTGACGTTGGCAAAGAGGTCCCGCTGCTGTTTGTTGAGGCGTTCCAGTTCGCGGGCCTGCGCCGCAGTCTTGTCTTGCTCGGCCTGGAGATCGGCCGTGCGCACGGCGACTTCTTGCTCCAGGAGCTCGCGCTGCTGCGTGAACCGGCGTACGCGTTGTTGGTAGGTCGCCCCCGCTGCGCCTGCCATCATCAGCACCACCGCCAGCCGTAGCCACCACGTCCCCCACCAGGGCGGGCGGATGGTGAACGCGATGAGGGCGGTCTCGTCGCTCCAGGCACCATACGCATTGGACGCACGCACATGGAACGTGTAGTCACCGGGAGCCAGGTTCGTGTAGCGCGCCTCGCGGGCGGTGGTCACAGGCTGCCAATCTTCATCGCCGCCCTCCAGAAAATACTGGTAGCTGTTGCGCTCGGGCTCAGAGTAGTGCAAGCCCAGGTACGCGAAACTGAGGTCGTTTTGGCGATGCTTAAACCGCAGCGGCGCGGCCTGCGAATTGGCATTCGGGCCTTGGTAGACTACTTCTCCTCCCTGGCGGAGCTGCATCAGGTAGACCTTGGGCGGAACGTCGTTCTCGCGCATCTGGATGGGGTCGAACGCATTCACACCATGCTCACCGCCAAAGAGCAGCAAGCCGCCTTCAGACATGCCGTACGCTCCCCGGTTGAACTCTACCCCCTGCAAGCCACGCTCGTAGTCGAAGGTGATAAACGTATTGGTTTCGGGGTCGTAGCGCGTCAGTCCGCGGTTGGTACTGACCCAGAGGTAGCCGTTCTCATCGCCCAGGATGCCGTTGATGTAGTTATCTGGTATGGTGCTGTTGTAGGTGGTGAAGCGCTCAAACTGCTCGGTCTGTATCGAAAAGCGGTTGAGGCCGTTGGCCGTGCCCACCCACAGCACCGAGTCGGAAGCGGCCCAGATGGTCTCCACGTCGTCATTGCTGATGGTGGTGGGGTCTTGGGGGTCATAACGATAGGCTGTGCTCTCGCCGGTCGAGGGGGTGTAGCGCAGCAACCCTTCGTCCGTGGCTACCCACACGGCACCGTTTTGGGTTTCCACCAGATCGAGGGCGTATTTCGGCTCGTCCCAGACGGGCGTGAAGTCCTGGTCGCCGGGCGCATACGTCAGGAGATGTGTGCTGCCGCCTACCCACAGCCGCCCGTCCGCCCTTTCGTGCACGAAGCTGATGTCAAGGAGGGGGTGGGCCTCGGGGACGGGCAGGGTACGCCGCACACGCCCCGTGGCCGCATCACGCTGCTCCACCTTCCAGGGCCACGCTGTCCAGAAGGTGCCATCCCGCCCAGGACTCAGCCCTCTCACCGAGGCCCTGCTGCCCGGTGGGCCGTCGGTAGGCAACGGCAGGCGCGTTACATCGCCCGTCTCACGATCGATGCGGTTGAGGCCTGCCAGGTTGGTGCCTACCCAGATGGTGGTGCTGTCCGCCCAGAGGGCGCGCGTGCTCGACGACGACAGGCTGTTGGGGTCATTGCCGAGGCTGCGGTACCGTGGAAAGCGCGACGTCTTGAAGTCGGCCTTCGCAATCCCCCACCCTTGCGTGCCAATCCAAAACGTGCTCTGCTCGTCGAAGAGCATCTTACTGACGGGTTGTAGGGGCTGGTTGATGTCGTACCCCTCGGCGCTCAAGCGGCTGAAGCCGATGCGCCCTTCTTCGCGGATGAGCCCGTGCAAACCGGTGCCCGTAGAGAACCAGAGCCGGCGACCGTATCCGGGATCCATAGCCACAGGCTCTATGATCAGGTCGAGCACGGGCGTGTCCGCCTCGGGCAAGTAGGTATAGTCGGTGGCGGTGCGCGTGGTGGGGTCATAGCGCCACAACCCTTGCGCCCCTCCTAGCCACAGCTTGCCATGATCGTCCGCCTTGAGCACATTCAACGCCCCGCTCAACCCATCGATGATGTGCGGAGTCAAGCTGCCCGTGCTTCCATCGGCGTGGTAGAGGCGGTTGTTGGCCCAGGCCCACACGCTGCTCTCGTCCTCACTGCGCCAGAGCGCGTTCACGCTGAAGCGGGGGCCGTCCACGAAGTGCCGGAAGGTGCCCGTCTCGGGGTCCAGTCGGTTGAGTCCATCCTCCGTGCCTACCCAGATGGCTCCATCCCTCGCCTCGGCGATGGCCAGCACGTAGGGATGGCTCAGGTGCTGAGCGTCCGAGCGGCCGTGGGGGTAGTGCTCAAACGCGTGGGTGCCAGGGAGGTAGCGCGAGAGGCCTTCGTTTCGCGTACCGACCCAGAGCGTCCCATCCGAGGCGATCTCCACCTCCTGAATGACGTAGCCGCGGATGGAGGTCGTGTCGTCGGGGTTGGGTTGGAAGACATCGAAGCCGTAGCCCGTGTACCGCGCCAAGCCCCCTGCCGTCCCCACCCAGACAAAGCCCAGCGAGTCCTTCGCCATCGAGATGACAAAGTTCTGCGGCAGCCCGTTGCCCACCGTTAGGTGCTTGAACCAGATGTCGGCTTCTTGAGCACGAGCGGAGGTCCCCCATACGCTGCCCATCAGCAGCGCGAGACAGGTGAGACGAAGGGAGCGGGCCATCGAGCCAAGAAGTTAGGTACCTAGACAAGATAAGCCCTTCCATAATAACCGTCTAGGCAGGGCGCAGGTCTTCACACTTCTCCAGCATGTTAGGCGGTTAGCTCCGCATCGCCATCGAGCAGGCGTCGCGGCTTTACCCACGGCATGCCTTGCCTCTGTCGAAACGTAACCGTAACATTTTTCCCCTTCCCACACCCTAGTGCATACCTAGCCGCCGCGCTACATCCGCCTGAAGCTCCTACCCACCGACGGTGCTGCCCACCATGTCCGCCTTACCTCTTCGCTCGCCACGCGTAGCCTACCCGCCGTTCCCCGACCGCGTGCCCAGTGCCACGGACCAGACCGACAGCTACGAGGTCGGCTTTGCACAAACCGGGGCTGACCTGGACGAGATCCAGCGCCTACGCTTCCGGGTGTTCAACCTGGAACTGCACGAGGGCTTGGACGAGTCGTACCTGACGGGCAAGGACGTAGACCCGTTCGACGACACGTGCCACCATCTGCTCGTGCGGGATCGGCGGACGAACCAGATCATCGGGACGTACCGCTTGCAGACCTACGCGATGGCGGAAGCGGGCATCGGGTTCTACTCGGCCACGGAATACGATCTGAGCGGCATGCCGCTGGCGTATCAGCAGGGCGCTGTGGAGATTGGGCGAGCCTGCATCGCGAAGGACCACCGGAGCCTGCAGGTGCTCTACCTGCTGTGGCGCGGGCTAGGGATGTACATGAACTACAACCACAAGCGCTACCTCTTCGGCTGCTGCTCGCTCACAAGCCAGGACCCCAACGAGGCCAAGCAGGTGATGGACTTCCTCCACGCGAAGGGCCACACCCACCCCGACATGCGCCTGCGGCCGCTGCCCGCGCTCCAGTGCTACCCCGACGACTTCGAGGCCCCCACCGTTCGCCGCCCCAAGGTGCCACGGCTCATGCGCGTCTACCTGAGCATGGGCGCCACCATTTGCAGCGATCCGGCCATCGACCGTATGTTCAAGACCATCGATTACCTCGCCTTCTTCGATGCCGAGACAATGGATCCACGCACCTCGGCGTATTTCCAGTATACAGGCTAGAGGCCATCGAGCAGGCATCTCTTGCGATTGGTTTTGATCTATGGGAACGATCCGTGCAGTGGTCCGCATCGCGCTGACGATTCTGGTGACAGCGGTGCTTGTGCTCCTGTGGGCGGTGGGCTCACTCTTTACCATCGGCAACGAGCGGCGCTTCGTACGCTGGCGCGGCTGGATCATGGTGCGCTGGGCGCGGGCACTCGCTGCCGTGATGGGCATGCGGATCCGCACCGAGGGCACGCCGCCCGACCGCCCGTTCTGCCTCGTGGCCAACCACCTGAGCTATGTGGATGTGCTGCTGTTGCTCTCGCAGGTGCCGTGCACGTTCATCTCAAAGTCGGAGGTCAACAACTGGCCGGGGATGGGCTGGCTGGCGCGGACGTTCGGCACGCTCTTCATCGACCGCAGCATGCGGCGCGACATCCTACGCATCACGGCGATGATGGAGGACGCGATGAACCGCGGCGAGGGCATCGTCTTCTTCCCCGAAGGCACCTCGCACAGAGGCGATTATGTGCGGCCGTTCAAGCCGTCGCTGCTGGACCTGCCCGCCCGCACCGAGCGCCCCGTGTCGTATGCCGCACTCAGCTATCACACCGCGCCCGGTGTGCCTGCGGCCTCGGAGAGCATCTGCTGGTGGGGCGACATGGCGTTCGGCCCGCACGCGTGGCAGTTTTTGACCCTGCCCCGGTTTGAGGGGCGGCTTATATTTGGTAACGAAACCATTACGAACGACAACCGAAAGGAGCTCGCGCGCCTCCTGCACGACCACATCGAGGCCTGCTTCGTCCCCTCCACGCAGCTCCCACCGCATACCGAACTGGCATGAACCGAACCGAGACGCTCGCCGCGCACAACATCTGCTACCTCGAGCAGGGCATCGCCCTCATTCGCGACATCGACGACGACGCCTTCACCGCCACGCAGCCGCTCTACTACGGCAGCGGCATCGGCGCGCACATGCGGCACATGATTGAGCACTACGTCAGTTTCCTCGACGGCCTCCCGCACGACCGCATTGACTACGACGCCCGGCAGCGCGACCGGCGCCTGGAAACCGACCGGGCCTACACCGTCGAAACGCTGGAGCGCCTCATCGACGGGCTGAAGCAGATGGCGGGCGCCGACCGGCTGGTGACGGTGAAGCTGGACAGCGACCACGAGAGCGAGTGCGTAGATGCCGAGTTGCCGTGGAGCCAGTCGACGCGAAAGCGCGAGTTGCAGTACCTGCTGGCCCACACGGTGCATCACTACGCGCTCATCGCCATGATCTTGCGCCTGCAAGGCCGCACGCCCCACGAAGACTTCGGCGTCGCGCCGTCCACGATCAAGCACCGCCGCGCGGCGACCACCGCGTGATGCCTCCTGGCTCCCTCCGTCTGCTCATCAGGACGCAAGCCCTGCTCGCCCGCCGCGACCTATCCGCTACGCTCCGCGACAGCGCAGGGCTGAGCAGCTTGTTTGCCAAGGCGCTCTTCGGTGTGATCGCCATATTGACGGCCATCTCGATCGGCGCGACCTGGCCTGAGCTTGTCCGCATGCAGTCTTTCACATCGGGCGGCGGGCTGTTTCTGCTGATCTGCCTGACCGTGGCGTTCTCGGACTGGGTGATACGCCCCACGCGCGGCCAGCGCCTGACGCGCTATCTGCCGTGGCCGTTCAGCCGCGCGATGCTGAGCCGCTACGCCCAGGCGATGGTGCCGTTCAACGCGCTCACCGCCCTGCCCTACCTCACCTTAGCCGCACTCGTGGCACGCCACAGCGCCGACCCGGCCCTATCCATCACCGCAGCGCAGGCGACGGGTGGCGTGATGCTCGTGCTGGCGATGCAGTACGTCGGCTCCGTCATTCAGCTACTCGCTGCGACCGACTTCCGCATTGGCGTGCTCGCCTACGGCGGCCTGACGGCGGCACTGGCCTTGGACCTCTTCTTCAACGGCCTAGTCGCTCAATTCATCGGTGGGCTCTTCGCCGAGGCAGGGTGGTCGTGGCTGCACACGGGCGTGCTGATAGGCGGCGTGGGCGGCATCGCGTTCGGATCAGCGCTGCTGGCCCAGCGTCGGCTACATATGGGCGGGAGTCGATCTACCAGAGCCCTCCTGGCCAGGTCGCTCGACGCGCCGACGTTTGTACGGCAAACGCAGGTACGCCTCCTCCTGCGCAGCCGGCTCTTTCGCATGCAACTGCTCGCCCTGGCCTGCTTCTTGGCGCTTCAGATCTCCCCCATCCTAGAAAAGGGGCAAGCCGCTCCGGTCGTGTTTGTGATCAGCATGGCGAGCTTAGCCTACGGCGGGAGTGCGTTCCCCTTCAACAGCATCGGCTTTGACCGATGGGCGTCGTTGCCCGTCCCCATCCGCCGGTTGCTGGCACAGATCGTCCAAATGGCCCACAGCATCACGCTAACGCTTGGCCTTCTCATCGCCATACCTATCGCTTTCTTCGCGCCCCAGCTTGCTGTACCCACCGTGGCGATTGCGCTGTATAGCCTGGGCGTCTCCAACTACCTGAGCGTATTTCTGAGCCTGTTTGTCTCGCGCCGTACGGACCCCAATGGCAAGCTGTACGAGAACCGAGGCACACCGGATAATCTCGGCCTTGCCTTCCTCGTCGGGTTTCTCGCCTTCATCCCGCCCGTGGTCGCGCTTCTCGTGTGGCGCAATGCAGAAGCGTTGTGGCCGGTCTTCTTGCTCGGCGCCGTGGGGTTGGTTAGTCTTGCGGCGCATCGGCTGTGGATCGATCAGATAGGCCGTGTGTTCGAGCGCCGCCGCTACCGCCTCCTCGTGGGCTACCGCCAACGCCGATGATCGAACTCCGCCACCTCGCTAAACGCTACGGCCAGCGCGTCGTCGTGCAGGTGCCGCACCTCGCCATTACCTCGGGCGAGGTCGTGGGGCTGCTGGGCAACAACGGCGCGGGCAAGACCACGCTGCTGCGGATGCTACTCGATCAGATTCCCGTGAGCGAGGGGGAGGCGGTGATCGACGGGCACACGGTGGCGCGCTCCTCAGCCTGGAAGCCACTCGTGGCGTCGTACTTGGACGACAACTACCTGCTCGACTACCTCACCGCCGACGAGTACCTCCAGTTCGTGGGCCACGCGTATGGGATCGCGGATGACGAGCAGCAACGTCGGCTGGAGCCGCTGAAGGCGCTGTTTACCGAGCCCATCCTGGGCCGTGGCGACTACCTACGCGCCCTTTCGATGGGCAACCGCAAGAAGGTGGGGCTGGCCGCGGCGCTGATGGTGCGGCCGCGCCTGCTGGTGCTCGACGAGCCCTTCGCCAACCTCGACCCGACCTCGCAGCTTCGCCTGCGCGACGCCATCCGAACAGGGGTCACTACGCACAACATGACGGTGCTGCTGTCGAGCCACGACCTCAGCCACATCGCCGAGGTGTGCCAGCGCATCGTCATCATGGACGAGGGCCGCATCGTACACGACACGCCCATCGAGGGCCGCACCGTGGCCGACCTCGAAGCCTACTTCCGCGCTTTGTGATACCAGACCTGGGAAATGATTGTGCGATCGAGGTTGTCATCCCGAGCAGAGGCTGCAGGCCGGAGCCGAGGGATCTCCCACTTGCTCGTTGTGCAAAACGCGTATGGGGGAGATCCCTCGACTTCGCTCGGGATGACAAAGTTAGACGGTGTGCTGCATCATGAAATTCCAGAACGGGCATGAGTGACGCCCCCGCTGCTCGCCTGTGGGTGCGTCGGCATCCGCTGCTGACGGCCTACCTCGTCCTGGTGCTGGCCTCGACGGTGGTGCGCTGGACGCTACCCGACGCGCGGCCTCGCGCCGATCAAGTCACGCAGGAGCTTGCGACCGTCGCGGAAGACCGCGTGGTGGGCGGCACGGTGACAATGGCCTACTACGACCGCCCGGCCGCATCGCGCGATGCGCCCGTCGTGCTACTCCTGCACGGTAGCCCGCTCGCCTCGCCCGCGATGTTCGGCCTCGCCAACGCGCTGGGCGACCGCTATCGCCTGCTCATCCCCGACCTGCCCGGCCTGCGCGGCTCCACCATCCGCGTGCCCGACTATTCGGTGGCTGCGCACGGCCGCTACGTCACCCAACTGCTCGACAGCCTCGGCATTGCGCAGGCGCACGCCGTCGCCTACAGCATGAGCGGCGGCGTGGTGCTGCATGCCGCCGATATAGCGCCCGGCAAGATCGCGTCCAACACGATGCTGGCGGCCATCGGCGTGCAAGAGATGGAGCTGCTGGGCGACTACCACCTGAACCACGCCGTGCACGGCCTGCAGTTGGGCGCACTATGGCTGATCCAGACCGGCGTGCCGCACTTCGGCTACATGGACGACGCCGTGCTGAGCGTGTCGTACGCCCGCAACTTCTACGACACCGACCAGCGCCCGCTCCGCGCCATCCTGGAGGGCTACGCCGGACCGATGCAGATCCTCCACAGCCGCTCGGATGGCCTCGTGCCGTTCGCCGCCGCCGAGGAGCACTACCGCCTGGTACCGCAGAGCACGCTGATCGAGATGGACGACGGGCACAGCATCCCGTTCACCGAAGCAGAGGCTGCCGCCGCACACATCGCCGCGTTCATCGACCAGGTGGAGGCAGGCAACGGCACCGCCCGCTCCAACGCGGCACCCGACCGTCTCGTGGCCGCCACGCAGCCGTTCGACGAGGCGACGGTGCCGCGCCCGGAGGGCGTCACGCTGGGGATCTTCTTCATCCTCATCGCGCTCGTGACGCTCATCAGCGAGGACCTGGCGTGCATCGGCGCGGGGCTGCTCATCGCACGCGGCACGCTCACCTTCACCACGGGCACGCTGGCGGCCTTCACGGGCATCTTCGTCGGCGACATCCTGCTGTTCTTGGCGGGGCGCTACCTCGGGCGGCCGTTCCTGGGGCGGGCGCCGCTCAAGTGGTTCGTCAGCAAGCAGGCGGTGGAGCGCGGTACGGCGTGGCTGCAGGAGCGCGGCGCGCAGGTCATCATCATCAGCCGCTTCATCCCCGGCACGCGCTTCGCCACCTACTTCGGCGCGGGCATGCTGCACACCAGCTTCTGGTGGTTCACGCTGTTCTTCTTCGTGGCCGTTGCCATCTGGACGCCTGCGCTCGTCGGCCTCTCGGCGTGGGCGGGCGAGGCGGCGTGGGACTTGCTGGCGCGGGCCGAGCAGTATGCGTGGCTGGTGCTGGTCGGCTTTATCCTCGGCCTGCTGCTGCTACTCAAGATCGTGGTGCCGCTCTTCAGCTACCGCGGGCGCCGGCTGCTGGTGTCGTCGTGGAAGCGGCTCACCCACTGGGAGTTCTGGCCGATGTGGGCCATCTACCCGCCCGTCGTCGTGTATGGCGTGTGGCTGTCGATCAAGCACCGCTCCGCCACCGTCTTCACCCTCGCCAACCCCGGCATGCCCGACGGCGGCATCGTCGGCGAGTCGAAGGCGGAGATCCTGACGCAGCTTCGACCCGCCGGAGACGCCATCGCGACGTTTGACGTGATCGAACCCGATGAGGAAGCCGAGCGAGCAGAGCAGGTCGCGGCATTCCTAGCGAGACACGGCTTCGCCTATCCCGTCGTCCTCAAGCCCGATGTAGGCGAACGCGGCCAGGGCGTAGGCATCATCCGCTCCGACGCCGAGCGCGACGCCTACCTCGCCGAGCATCCCGAGCGGCTGATCGCGCAGGAATACGTGCCCGGCCTCGAATACGGCGTCTTCTACTACCGCCACCCCGGAGAGGCGCAGGGCCACCTCTTCGCCATTACCGACAAGCGCTTCCCCACCGTCAACGGCGACGGCCAGCGCACGCTCGAACGCCTCATCCTCGACGACCCGCGCGCCGTCTGCATGGCCCGCTTCCTGCTGAACCACCACGCCGACCGCCTCCGCGATGTCCCGGCCGACGGCGAAGTCATCCGCCTTGTGGAACTCGGCACGCACTCACGCGGCTCGCTCTTCCTCGACGGCACCCACCTCGCCACCCCTGACCTCCTTGCCGAGATCGACCTCATCAGCCAGGTCTACGACGGTTTCTACTTCGGACGCTACGACCTGCGCGTACCCTCGGTGGAGGACTTCCAGGCGGGGCGCCACCTGAAGATCGTTGAACTCAACGGCCTCACCTCCGAGGCGACGAGCATGTATGACCCGCAGCACTCGGTTTTCTTCGCCTGGCGCACGCTGATGACGCAGTGGCGCATCGCGTTCGAGATCGGCGCAGCCAACCGCACACGGGGCATGCAAGCGCCCGGCGTTTGGGGCCTCCTCGGGCGCTTGGTGAATCGAGGGTGATGAATACCATGATCCTTGAACACGCCCGTGCCTCAGCCGTTGGGGCGGTGTTCACACGCGGCCTCCTCGCCCTCCCATGACGCTCCCGCTGCCTGCCTTCGCCCGCCGCTTCTTCACGCAGGTGGGCCAGTACGCCCTGCTTTTGGCGAAGGCGTTCCAGGCGATTGGCGAGGTGAAGATGTATCGCGAGAACCTGCTCAAGCAGATGGTGGACATCGGCGTCATGGCACTACCTGTGGTGATGCTGGCCTCCGCGTTCGGCGGCATCGTGACTACCGTGCAGTCGGCGTACCAGCTCGACACCACGTTTTACACCGAGAGTGCCATCGGCGCCATCGTGGTGCCGACGATCATGCTGGAGCTGGCGGCGCTGATGACGGGCTTGGTGATGGCGGCGCGTTTGGGCGCGCGCATCGCGGCCGAGATCGGGACGATGCGGGTGACCGAACAGATCGACGCGCTGGAGGCGATGGGCATCAACGCCACAGCGTACCTCGTGCTGCCGCGCGTGCTGGCGGCGGTGGTGATGTTTCCGGTGCTGTGGATCGGCGCGTGTGCGGTGGGCGTCTACGCAGGCGGCATGGCGGGCGACGTGATGGGGCTGCTGCCCATCGAGCGCTTCATCGCCGGCGCCCGCGTCTACTTCCTGCCGTTCGACGCCTTCTTCGGCATGCTCAAGACGCTCGTCTTCGGCTTTATCATCGCCTCGGTGGCGTGCTGGAAAGGGTTCTACACCAAGGCGGGCGCCGCAGGCGTGGGCAGCAGCACCACCGAGGCCGTCGTGGCGAGTTGCGTCGCCATACTCATCGCGGATTACGTGATCGCGGTTGTCTTGCTCGGCATCTGAGCACGGTGCCGCTTAATCGCGGACGCGTCTCCGTCAAAGAGAACGTAGGCTATTGGCAGCATCCTTGTATCTGCTCATGGCCTCGCGTTTTTCAACCACCAGCGCGCCAAACCACCCGTCTGCCGTTGCATAAGCACACACCACGCTGTGCCATTGTGCATCGGCTGTCGCATACCGCACCAGCGCGCACCGATTCACGCTCCGCATGGCGTCCACCAAACCGCATACGCCACCGCAGGGCAAGGCTTCTGAATTCACCGAGTCGTTTCAGGCAGCGCCGTTCTACTTTGAGGCGCCCGCGAAGTCAGCGAAGCGCGCTGCCGAGCAGCCTCCCAAGCCAGTAGCGCCTACGCCATCATCAGCCGAAGGTAAAACATCGGAGACGTGAGGCGGCTGCGGGCGCCGAGGTCGTCGAACATGCAGCTGATGGTGTCGGCGAGTTCGTCGGAGCGCGAGGCTTTGCGGATGACGGTGTTGAAGAGCCACTTCCAGCGGAGCATGCGTTGCAGCGTCGTGCTGATGCGGATCTCGTCCTTGAGCACGGCCAGCACATCGGCTTCGTAGCCGCTCAGGAGCGCCTTCGACGCATCGCCCGTGTCGAGCGCCTTACCCGCCCACTGGGCGGCGTGCATACCGCTCACCATCGCGTTGCCGATGCCCTCGCCCGTGAACGGATCGATCAGGCTGGCGGCATCGCCGAGGAGCATCCAGCCGTCGCCCGCCATCGGCTTGGGCTTGGAGGCCAGGGGCAGGCCCCAGCCTTTGGGCGTGCCGAGCGGGCGTGCGTTGGCGAAGCGGGCGGCGAAGCGGGGGTGCGCGATCATGTCGGCGAGCAGGCGCTTGAGCTTGAGGCCCTTCTGCTTCACCGTCCGGCTGAGCACCACCAGCCCCACGTTGGCTTTGCCATCCGGCATCGGGAAGATCCAGAAGTAGCCGGGCGCAGCCTCCTCTACGAAGTGCAGCTCGATGAAGTGGTGATCGAGGAAGCCCGTGACGCCCTCGTAGTAGCCGCGCACCGAGGCGTAGTAGTGGTCTTCGTCCAGCTGCGTCATGCCCAACTCGCGGGCCACGACCGAGTATGCCCCATCCGCCCCAAGAACGAGCGGCGCGTTGAGCGTGTGTACTTCGCCGTCGCGCTTGACGGTCATGCCAGTCACGGCCTCGCCATTGCGCACGAGTCCGGTGACCGCGGTGTTCTGCCACACGGTGCAGCCCGACTCCACGGCGGTTTCGAGCAGGAGGTTGTCGAAGTCGACACGGGTGGCGAGGTAGCCGGGTGGTACGGGCTTGCTGTAGTCCTTCGTGAAGGGGATGGCCACCTCGTCGCCAGCGGCGCTGCTGAAGAGGATGCCCCACGAGTCGATGGTCGGGCCGTCCTGCATCTGGTCGATCAGGCCGAGCGCTTTGAGCGCATCGACGCTCTTGCCGCTGATGGCGTCGCCGCAAGTTTTGTCGCGTGGGAAGGTGGCCTTGTCGGCGATGAGCACGCGGCGGCCTTCGCGGGCCAGTAGCGTGCCTGCCGTGGTGCCTGCAGGCCCAGCGCCCGCGATGAGAACGTCGTAATCCATCCTAATTCCGTACCATTCGAGAAAATTTGTATACAGTCTCTGGCCGTTTACAAAGCGGCACACACCCAGTTGTCATCCCGAGCGAAGTCGAGGGATCTCCCCCGCTTACGGATTGCACAACCCCAGAGTGGGAGATCCCTCGACTTTGGCCTTCGGCCTCCGCTCGGGATGACACGTTTGGAGTGGACAGGCACATCTCAAGTAGACTATTAGGCGCCGCCGAGGGCCAGTGCGGCAATGCCGAGCAGCATCGTGCCTTTGAGCAAGCGGCTGGCGCGCCCGGCCTGTGCCCGCAGATCGGTGGAGAGCATGAGCCACGCAGCGCGCAATAATAAAGCGCTGGTGGGGAGGATCAGTAGCAGGTACAGCTCGGCGTAACCGAACGCAAGATAGGGCACAGGCGTGAGCAAAACCGTGAGGCCCAGCACAGCGACGGCCGTCCATGCCGCCCACTTGGACCCAACGACGAGCGGCCACGTCCGGGCCTGCACCTCGGCATCGCCCGCCATGTCTTCGATGTCTTTGATGAGCTCACGCGCTAGGTTAGTGAGAAACGCGAAGCCCGCGCCGATGAATGCAGGAAACGGGTCGCCCACCGCCCAGCCGCCGTAGACGATCAGCGTCACCGCGATCACCGCCGAAACCACGAGGTTGCCCGCCAGCGGCACGCGCTTAAGCCAGGCGTCGTACAGGAAGCTCAGCGCCACCGCCGCCGTGGCGATGGCGACGTGCGCAGGCGACAGCAGCACGCTGAGCCCCACGCCCAGCAGCGAGCCCGCCGCCCACACGCCCCACCCCGCCGCCAGCGGCAGCGTCCCCGAGGCCAGCGGACGATCCGGGCGGTTGATCCGGTCGATGTCGAGGTCAAACACGTCGTTGAGCGCGTTGGCCGCCGCCCCCATCGCCGCCGCTGACACTGCCGCCAGCAGCAGCCGTACGCCGTTGGCGCCTGTAAACGCCGCCTCGCCCGCCACCAGCACGCCGCCCAGCCCCACGCCGACGAAGAACATCAGCACGTTGCCCGGCCGCGTCAGCCGGAAGAGCGCATGCAGCTTGTTCAGCGCAGGGCTGGAGGGAAGCGTGAGCGTGATCATATCGAGCGATCTTCGCTAGGGTACCACACATCAACTTCACCCGTCTTTGCTCTGAAGACCATCTGCTGCACCGTTATCGACATCATCACGCTCGGGTCACTCAATATTTCCCGACACCCTGTCGATGAGTTCGGCAGCGATGCGGCAAGTAATTCGCACACACGATCAAACCTGCGACACGACGAGTCCATTAGTTCGCCTGTCGCTGCTGGCTGATCTGCATCAATCAGCAGATAGTCGTTCGTCACGGCGATACTATTGCCTTCTGGATGCCGAACTTGAGCCTGCGTGGGCGTGCGTTCGATAACCACCATTTCCCCGGCATCAACACCTGATACGAGCAGTAGACAATCTGTGGCCATATCCGTCGCTGTAAGCCGGTCCACCGCTTCATGGTACGTCCGGGCTTCTTCGAACACTGAGCGTAGCAGCAAAGAAATTGGTGGGGCCAGAGCGGGCGGTTCATCACTCAACACTGCGTTCAGCGTAATTGAGAAACGCTGGGGGGCCATCCCTGAGAGTATGCCGACGAAACCTGGCCAGCCAACACTCACGAAGTCACCAGCGGGTGCCTTTGTGTACTGAGTGAGTAGCGTATACTTCGACAGTATGTCGTTCTCTGTCCACCAATCAAGATTGCGTGCATGCAGAATGCCCTGGTCAGTTTCCACAGCAAACGCACTACAGCCAAGCACCAGCTTCAAGGCATCGTAGTAAAGATTTACTAATGCAACGCTCGCCAGATCGTGCCCAGTTGCCTGCGCGACATAGTCCATCTCGGCCGCATGCTCTGATGAAACGTACGTAGATATGTACTCTCGTACGAACTCGTGGGGCAGCGCATCCAGCCCCAAATCTGTCAGGTAGACCCGCAGCAATTCTTGGGCTTGTTTTAGCAACGCTTCAGAAAACAACCAACGTTGCTCTGGCGGTTTAGCAAGATCGACACTTAGTGTTGGTACCATGACAATCAGCTTATTCGGCGATGTGCTCCACGCCTTCAATCCAGTTGAACTGCCCCTCAAACACCCAGACGAAGTGCACTGAGTCGCCGACCGACACGGCTTCCAGCTCGGTGGAGTCGCGGGCGGTGAAGGCCATCGTCTCCATCGGCCCCATGACGCCGGGGATGTCGCCGTGCTGCATGAGGACGCCGTGCGTGCCGCGAAACTCCAGCACGCGGCCTTCCACCGGATGCTCGATGCGCTGCGGACCGCTCGCACAGGCCGCCACGAGCCCGGCAACGCTCAGGACACAGGCTACGCAGAGCACGCGGCTCATAGCTCGACGAATTGGTTGCGGCTGCGGGACTTACGGACTTCATCGGGGCGGAAGATGTGCCCGTTCATGGCAACATACACGCCCGGCGGCAACACCTGCAACGCACCCAGCGCGAAGCCCACGTTGAAGGCCGCATCGCTGCCCTTGAAGCGCGCGGGCTTCAGCGAACCCACCAGCACCACGGCCTTGCCTGACACTCCAGCGGTCTGGATGGCCTGCGCCGTCTGCACCATCGTGTCGGTGCCGTGCGTGATGAGGATGCGGTCGCTGGGATCGTTTTGGACGCGGCGGACGATCTCGGCGCGGTCGGCGTCGGTGAGGTCGAGGCTGTCTTTGCGGAAGAGCGTCTCGTGGCGGTACGGCTCCGTGACGTTGGCCTCGCCCAGGATGACGAGAATCTGCGGATCATCGACCTGATAGCGGCTCTTGGCGTCGAAATAGGTCTTGTCGATGGTGCCGCCCGTCGTGAAGATGGTCATGTGCACGCCGTCTGATGGTTTCGAGGCCCGCAAGGTCGATACAGATCGATGCGATGGAGAGAGACGCTGGATGTGTTTTGCGCGAAAGCGCTACCGAATGGCTGCCGTGCCCCGTTGCGGAAGTCATGGCGGTGCTGTATCCTCAGTAGCGTCACAAATTGTATACAATCGACAACGTCATGACTCGCGCCGTTTTCCTCCTCGCTTTTGCCGCGGTCCTCGTAGGCTGCTCCACGCCACCAGCGGCCGACCTCTCGGGCGAGACCAAGCTGTACCATCCGCTCACGCTCACCTTCGACGGTCCCGAAGCCGACGAGCGCGCCACGCCCAACCCGTTCCGCAATTACCGCATGGCGGTCACGTTCAGCCATGCGGCATCGGGCTACGAGACCACCGTCCCCGGCTACTTCGCCGCCGACGGCAACGCCAGCGAGACGAGCGCCACCTCGGGCGCCAAGTGGCGCGCCCACTTCACGCCGCAAGAAACGGGCACGTGGACCTACACCGCCAGCTTCCGCACGGGTGACGACGTGGCGCTGACGCTCGACCCCGCTGCGGGCACCGCCACGGCCTTCGACGGCGCCACCGGCTCGTTCGACATCGGCGCCACCGACAAGACCGGGCGCGACTTCCGCAGTAAGGGCGTCCTGCGCTACGTGGGCGAGCGCTACCTGCGCTTCGACGACGGCAGCTACTTCGTTAAAGGTGGTCCCGATAGTCCTGAGAATCTGCTAGGGTACATCGACTTCGATGACACCTACTCGCTCAAGGTACCGGGCGAGCAGCGCGAGGGCGAAGCAGCTACCGCCCCGCTGCACCGCTACGAGCCGCAAAAAACCATTTTTCAATAAGTTATTTTCAACTGACGAGTGCGATTGGATTTGACCATAACCACAGTGATGATTGGTGAGCAATAGTCCTTCGGCGGAGATAATCTCGGAAGTACAAAAGCCACCGAAGTGAACGATGGCATCTTTGAGGCTTCCTTGGTTGACACTGTAGATATCTTCGGCTGTCATTTTCATTCCCATCGTTTGCATTTCACTTTCGTTGAGGGCTTTGAGTAATTGTGGTAGCCACATGCCTTCGCCGGCATGGCTGATTTTTAATAAAAAAATTAAACACAGCGTGAGTAGAATTTTTGAAAACTTCTTCATTTCTATTTGTTTTTTGATTCGGACGAGAGAAGTAGGAATAGCGAGGAGAGAAGTAGGTAATTTTAGATTTATTGGTTAGTAAAGAATTACTTTTATTCCTAAAAATGAAACTAGGCGCTACTTCCAATTCTTTGGTCTCCCCGGTTTGATCTTTTTTCGCTCATCAAAACCTGAGTTTTTTACTTATCCAACAAAATTAAAATTAAAGTAAGGGATAAAAAATTTTGGATAGATTTTATTCCAAAAGGATGTAAAGGAAAGGAACGCACGGAAGTTACGGGGTAACTTCCCGTTACCCCGTAATTTTTCACGTAATTTTTCACGTAATTTTTACGCTAAAAAAACAGATTACATATTAGCTAAAAAATGGAGATATGCTAAATTTTTCAGTTCAGCATATCTCTTCGAGTCTTTACGCCTCTTGATGAACGTCCTCGGTAGCATCAACAAAAATGTGGAGTTGAGCTTCAAAGGCAGTCTTCAGTTCGGGATCGGTAATTCCCGCATCGGAAAGATTTTTACCAAATGAAGGAAGAGAAAAGTGCGCAATGGTGGCATTTTTATTCATCAGCTTGAATTTGTTGACAGCAATGTCAAGTACCGTTTGTGCGCCACGCTCTCCGGGTGAAGTGGATAACAAAAGCATAGGCTTGCTCGCCCAAGTATCGGACTCTATTCGAGAAATCCAATCCATGATATTTTTGAAGGCAGTGGTGTAAGCGCCGTTGTGTTCCGCAAACGAAATAATGATACCATCCGAATTTTTCAGATGAGCCTTAAAGTCAATGGCCAACTGCGGAATACCATTTGCCTTTTCTTTGTCCACACTGTAAATCGGCATTTCGAAATCGTTCAAATCAAGAATATTCACTTCTGCATCTGGCACTTGATGAGCTGCGTAGGTAGCAAATTTTTTATTGATCGAACTGTTACTACTACTTGCCCCGAAGGCAACAATCTTTTTCATAATTTTGTGATTTAATTTTAAATTAAAAAAATACAATCGTTTTTCTATTAGGAATGGTACAATAATAAAGTTGTTTTTATACGCAGTTGTTTTTTCTTTATTCAAGGCGAAAAACGTAGGCGATGCGG
>JBCCMF010000014.1:0-28714 GCA_039026435.1 Bacteroidota bacterium | reverse complement strand
GAACTACACAGTGCCGAACTACAGAATGTCGATGTCGTCCTCGGGGGCACGCCGATTGTCAAGTCGGTGAGCCTTGCGCTGGTCCCTGGCGAGTTCCTCGCGCTCGTCGGTCCCAACGGCAGCGGCAAGTCCACGCTGTTGCGCACGCTCTACCGCGCCTTGCGCCCGAGCGCGGGCATGGTCAGCCTCAATGGCACCGACCTGTGGCGGCTCCCGAACGCTGAGGTTGCCCGCACCATCGCTGTGGTTGCCCAGGAGCGGCCCGACGAGTTCGACTTCAGCGTCGCCGACGTCGTTCGGATGGGCCGGATCCCCTACCTCGGCCTGATGGGGCGCATGGGGGCCTCGCACGACCGCATCTGCGCCGACGCGCTGGTCCGCACGGGCGCCGCGCACCTGGCAGAGCGCGTCTTCCACACGCTGTCGGGCGGCGAAAAGCAACGGGTCCTCATCGCCCGCGCCCTGGCGCAAGAGCCCTCGATCTTAGTCCTCGACGAACCGACCAACCACCTCGACATCTCCGCCCAGCTGGAGATTCTGGGCTTGGCCGCCTCGCTCGATGGCGTCACCGTGGTCGCCGCCCTGCACGACCTCAACCACGCCGCCACCTACGCGGACCGCGTGGCCGTCATCCAGTCCGGCGTGCTGGTGGGATGCGGAACGCCAAGCGACGTGCTCACCCCGGCGTTGATCGAAGAGGTCTTCGCCGTGCGGGGCACCGTCGGCACGCATCCCGACACCGGGCGGCCCCAGTTCTACTTCAGCCCGCTTGCACCTGAACACCCCTCGCCGTGACGCGACCTCGCCTGCTCGTTCTCCTCACTGCGCTGACCGTCCTCCTCGGCGCCTGCACCGACACCTCGCGGTCGGGGACCGATGCCTCCGCGACCCCAGCATCTGCTGGCGGCGGAGTCACGGAGAGCCCCAGAGGGGAAAACGCTGGCACGGCGACGGCCTACCCGCTCACCATCGAGACTTGCGGGGTCCGCTCCACTCTCAACGGACCGCCCGAGCGCATCCTCGTCTACTACGGCTTCGCCGAACCACTGCTGCTCTGGGGCCTCGGTGACGCCATCGACGCGCTGGTCAGCTTCGACCCCACCTCGTCCTACCCGGGAATGGATACGTTGTACACGGGGCTCACCATCACCAAGCAGCAATTCAGCCGGGAGGTGCTGATCGCGATGGGTCCTGACCTCGTAATCTCCTCCAGCGACTACGCCTTCAACGCCGAAGCGGGCTTCCTCACGCGCGAGGAGCTGAGCGATGCCGGGATCGCGACGTGGATTCCGGAGAGCCTGTGCGCGCTGGACAAGGCGGACCCCACGCCGGAGGAGGCGGAGGCCCTGGCCGCGCGAGACTTCGATGAGGTCCTGGCCGATCTCGCTGTGCTTGGGATCATCGTTGATCGCCAAGCCGAAGCTGTAAGGCTGGTGGCCGAGATGGAGGCCAAGATGGCGGCGGTTGAGGCACGCGTGGCGGGACGTGACCCGGTGCGTGTCGCTATCGTGACGGCGGACCGCGACGGGAGCCGGGTCACCGGTGTCTACACGGGCGGCATCAACGAAGACATCATCAGGCGGGCCGGCGGCGTCAACCCGTTCGCGACGCCGGAGTCCGGCCAGTACACGAGCCTGTCCATGGAGCAGCTGACGGTGACGCCGCTTGATGTACTCCTCACCGACATCGGACTAGAGCCGGGCGGGGAGGCCCTTCTGCTCCGCCAGTTTCCCACATGGCCCGCTGCCAAGGATGGCCGGATCGGCTACATTCCTGGCATCGTCGGCAACGACCCAGGGCTCCCGTGGGCAGCGGAGCAGCTCGCCCGGTTGCTCTACCCCGACTTGGGGGGCACTCAGGAGGAGTAGTGACGCTGTAGCTCGGGCTTCTGCCAGCACCAAGCCGGATCATGACTACACTGCTTCCAGCAATACGGAGGGTCGCACAACATTCAACCTTGTCATCCCGAGCGAAAGTCGAAGACTGTACCCGAGAGCGCGAAGCACACCGCAGGTAAATCTCCCCCGTATGCGTCTTGCTCGACGAGAAAGTGGGAGATCCCTCGGCTCCGCTCGGGATGACAAGCTGAAACGCACAAACGGTTTTCAGATCAGGTGACAGCCTCCGGGCGCGTGGCGTAGGAATCGGGAATGACGCGGAGGGACCAGAACCCCGTCGGGATGAACCCAGCGCCGAGCCAGAAGCGTCGCGAGACCCGGTTGGAGGGCTGGAAGCTGACGGTCACGCCGTGGTGGCCGTGCTCGGCGGCCCATCGGAGGGCGGCCTCGACCATCGCCGTCCCCACGCCGCGTCCGCGCGCCTCCGCCGTGGTGGCCGTGCTCCCGATGAACGGTTGGTCTTTGGGACACAGCGCCGGCGCGTGGCTCATGACATCCAGCGTCAGCACGCCGACGTCCTGCCCATCGAGGGTCGCGATGAGGTGCGCTCCGCCTTTCTGAGCCAGCTTCCCATGCAACTCCATCAGATTCTCCAGCGTCCGCTCTCGCTTGGGGCGCGGTGAGTAAACGGGCGGGACGTAGCGGTACTCGACCTCCACCATGCAGAGCCGAGCGAGGACCTCCAGATCATCTGCTGTCCCCTCCCGGACCGTCACCCCGCTACCGTCCGAGCTTGAAGGCCGGGCCGTGTCGACTGACCGGATGGCGCAGTAGGACGTCCGTGCGAAGCCCACGTCGGTCGCGGCTTGGATGGCGGCGGGCGTGTTGAGGTGCGACAGGTAGTGCCGGGTGGCGCCGTGCGCGAGGAGGTGTGGCGCCACCTCGCCGTACAGCTCGGCAAGCACCTGGGTCGGATCCTCCTGTGAAGCGTCGATCGCGAAGCCCCCAGCGGGGAGATCCGCCGTCACGCCTTCCGCGTTGCCCAGCAAAACGCCAACAGGTGTCCCTGACGCCAGCGCGACACGGCCGACGTATCCTTTCTCAAGCCTCCCTCGCAGAGACGCTTCGGACGCCGCAGGATCGGCGAGTGCAGCCGGCACCACCGACGATGCCACATGGGCTTGATGCTGCTGCCGGGCAACGAGGCTTGCCACCTCGCCAAGCCCGAAGTCTTCAATAGGTACGATCTCCAACAACTTTGCGGCCTCCTCCTTCAAGTTTCGCTTGAATTACGATGACGATGCGCTCGCGAGATCAGATCGTTGCGGGTGAAGATACGTCAGCATCGATCATGCTCAAGGCATAGACCCAAAGAAGAGGCGCAAGTACGAGGAGGTGCGCTGAATCCCGCCCCACACCTCGGCAGTATGCAGCGCGCTCCAGTCAAACAACCCCATGCTAATCCGATGCTCGTGACCCGCTTGCTCACCTTCCTGGTCGCCGTTCTTTTCCTTGCCACGTGCGCGAGCGGTATCCCCGAAGATGGGGGCGACTCTGCTGAAGGCACGCCCGTGGCAGCCACCGCCAATGATAACCCGCTGCTGGCCGAGTGGGATACGCCGTTTGGTACGCCACCGCTGGATGTCATCGACGAAGCGCACTTCCTGCCTGCCTACGACGCAGCCCTGGCCACACACAGCGCCGAGATCGGGGGGATTGCCTCCAACCCCGAGGCGGCCACCTTCGCCAACACGCTGCTCGCCATGCAAGAGGCTGGGCAGGATTTGGGCCGCATCTCACGCGTGTTTTCCAACCTGACCAGCTCGGCGTCCAACGACGAACTCCGCGCCATCCAGCGCGAGATGAGCCCGCGCCTGGCCGCACACAGCGCATCCATCACGCTCAACCCCGATCTGTTCGCCCGCATCGACGCGCTGTATCAGACGCGCGAGACGCTGGGATTGCTGCCCCAAGAGGCACGTCTCCTAGAAACCACGCGCGAGGACTTCATCCGCGCTGGTGCCCAGCTTGAAGGCGGCGACCGTGACCGCTTTGCCGAGATCCGCTCCTCGCTGGCCAGCCTGTACACGCAGTTCTCCCAAAACGAACTGGCCGACCGTGAGGCATGGACCCTGGAACTGAGTGCGGAGGACGTAGCTGAGCTTCCGGATTATATCGTGTCGGCAGCGGCGGGCGCGGCGGCGGATCGCGAGATGGACGGCCACGTGATCACGCTGGCGCGCTCCAGCGTGGAGCCGTTCCTGCAGGCCTCGCCCAACCGCGAGCAGCGGGAGACCGCCTGGCGGGCTTGGACGCAGCGCGGATCGAACGCGAATGCCAACGACAACGAGGACACGATCCGCGACATCCTAGAGCTTCGCCTGGAGCTGGCTAACTTGCTGGGCTTCGAGACCTTCGCTCACTACCGTACGGCGGGCACGATGGCGGGTACGCCGGATGCGGCGATGGACCTGATGGAGCAGGTCTGGTGGCCCGCACGCGACCGCGCCCTGGAAGAAGCCGCCGACATCGAGGCGCGCATCGAAGCGGCCGGGCTGGACCACGACCTGGAGCCGTGGGACTGGCGCTACTACACCCAGCAGGTGCGCGCCGAGCGCTACGACTTGGACGAGAGCGAGGTCAAGGGCTACCTACAGCTCGACAACATGCTCGACGCGATGTTCTACGTCGCGGGCGAGCTGTTCGACGTCACCTTCGCTGAGCGCGACGACATCGCAACCTACCACCCGGACGTGCGCGTCTGGGAGATGCGCAACGCCGACGGTGAGATCGCGGGCCTCTTCTATGGCGACTTCTTCGCCCGACCGGGCAAACGCGGCGGCGCTTGGATGTCGAGCTTCCGCGTGCAGAACGGCATCACGGGCGAGATCCCCCTGATTGTCAACAACTGCAACTACAACAAGCCCGCCGACGGCGAAGCCGCGCTGCTGTCGTTCACCGACGCCACCACGCTGTTCCACGAGTTCGGCCACGGCCTACACGGGCTGCTGTCCAACACCGCGTACCCGTCGCTCGCGGGCACGTCGGTAGACCGCGACTTCGTTGAGTTTCCGGCGCAGATCTACGAGCACTGGCTGTTGCAGCCGCAGGTGCTAGAGCGCTTTGCGTTGCACCACGAGACCGGCGAGCCGATGCCATCAGCCCTGCTGGAACGCGTGCTCAACGCAGGCACGTTCAACCAGGGCTTCGCGACCGTCGAGTTCCTCAACTCCGGCTTCGTCGATCTCGCCTACCACCTGAACACCGACCCCGCCACGTTGGAGGTCGATGCGTTCGAGACCGAGGTGCTATCCAGCCGCGAGAACCTGGAAGACATCCCGATGCGCCACCGCTCCACGCACTTCCTGCACTCGTTCGCGGGCGAAGGGTACTCGTCGGGTTACTACAGCTACCTGTGGGCGGGCGTGCTGGATAACGACGGGTTCGCCGCGTTCGAAGAAGCGGGCGACATCTTCGACGTCGAACTGGCTCAGAAGCTGTATGAGCACGTATTCTCAGCGGGCGATAGCCAACCCGCGATGGACGCCTACATCGACTTCCGCGGCCGCGAGCCGAGCGTAGACGCGCTGCTGCGCAACCGGGGCTTCATCGGGGCGGACGTCTGAGTGAGGCGGTCGCCCTTGCTGAGGGAGACGGTGGTGCACTACGGTGCCGCCTGCCTGGACATACGCGTCTCGCGAGTCAGAGCACGATGCGGTTGGGAAACGTGGGGGCGCGTGGCGAAGCAGCCCCCTCACCCAACGCGGTGAAGAACTGCATCCGCCCGTCGATGCCGCAGAGCCAGACCTCCTCGGCGCCCGCCTCGACGTACAAGCGGCGCTTCTCGGCCATCTCGGCGCTCGTGTTGCCGGGAGAGAGTACCTCGACGCAGATCTCGGGTGCGATCGGCGCATCGAACGCGTCTTCGGCAAGCCGCCATCGCGCAGGCGAAAACCACGTGACATCGGCCACGCGCGTTCCTTCACCCGTTTGGATGGCTGTCTCAACGCCTGTCTGCCCATTGGCCAGCGCCTGCCGCAGGAGAAAGCTGATTTCGGTCTGGTAGGCGCCGTGTTTGACGCGGACGGGGCTCATGACGATCTGACCGTAGGCGTTGAGTTCGATCTTGAAGGGCAGGTCGCGTAGGCGCGGGTCCTCGCATACCTCTTGCCAAGTGTAGTAGCCTTGCCTGACGTCCGTTTCCATAACGTAGCACTGATGCGTTGCCGAGGTATACGGAAGCCCTGTGGAGCGGTTCGGCGAGCGCGTATCTTGGCGTGTTGCTATTCCTCTACCGCTGCACTGATGCTCCGCTCGTTGTCTGGCCTCGGCCTGTGTGCTCTGCTCCTCGTCCTGCCCGTTGATGCCCAAGAGTCGCCGCTGACGGTGGCGAAGATCATGCAAGACCCGGCCACCTGGGTGGGCGACTGGCCATCGCAGCCGTTCTGGTCGGAGGACGGGCAGACGCTGTACTTCAACTGGAACCCGCAAGGCCAATTCCCCAGCGACTCGCTGTTCAAGGTGCCGAACACGGGCGGCGACCCGGTGCAGGTCAGCCCCGACGAGCGGCGCGGCCTGCGCACGTTCTTCCGAGGCTGGGCCCGCGATGGCAGCTACGACGCCGCCTTCAACCGCAAGGTCTTCGCCGACGACGGCGACCTGTTCCTGCACGACCGCGCGGCGGGCACCACCACGCGGCTGACGCAGACGCGCGCCTTTGAGAGCAACCCGCGCTTCACGCCCGACGGGACCGCCATCGTCTACGCCCAGGACAACAACCTGTACCGCCACACGTTGGCGACTGGGCAAGTGGTGCAATTCACCGACCTCCGCCAGGGCACAGGCGAGCGGCCCGACCGCAAACCCGACGAGCGCGAGGCCTGGCTGGAGCAACAGCAAGAGGACCTGTTCGAGATCATCCGCCAGCGCAAGGCGCAACGCGAAGCCCGCGAAGAAGCGCGCACCCGCGACGCCGACGCCACAGCCGTAGGCCCCACGCCCTACTACCACGGCCGCCAGTTCGTGCAGCGCCTGCAGATCGACCCCGCCGAGCGCTTTGTCACGTTCTACCTCGGCGAGCGGCGCGAGCGCAAGACGACCCTCGTGCAGGACTATGTGACCGACTCGGGCTATGCCGAAGACCTGAACGCCCGTGTCAAGGTGGGCGAGCCCGGGGTGTCCTCGAAGCTGGTGGTGCAAGACCTCGTGCGCGACACCACCTATCAGGTAGACCTGACGCAGATCGAAGGTGCGTACGATGTGCCAGTCTACCTTGCCGAGCAAGGGGTGGAGGTTGACTCGAGCACGGCGCGCGTGCTCAATGCCTTCGGACCCTACTGGAGCCCCGACGGGCGCTACGCCGTGCTGGAGGTGAACAGCTACGACAACAAGGACCGCTGGCTGGTGCGCCTCGCCCCTGAGACGGGCGATCTGACCACGCTAGACCGACAGCACGACGAGGCCTGGATCGCCGGGCCGGGCATCTCGTGGTGGTCGGGCAGCAACGGGTGGATGCCGGATGGCCGCCGCTTCCACTTCCAGAGCGAGCGCACCGGCTACAGCCACCTCTACACCGTCGATGTAGAAACAGGCGAGGTAGAGGCGCTGACGAGCGGCGACTTCGAGGTGTTCAGCCCCACGCTCTCGAAAGACGGGCGGCACTGGATGTTTACGAGCAGCGAGGTCTCGCCGCACGTGCGCCACTTCTACCGGATGCCCGCCGACGGCGGCCGCCGCACGCAACTCACCACGATGACGGGCAACAACAGCATCACGCTCCACCCTGATGGCGAGACGATGGCCAACCTCTACTCGTTCAGCAACCGTCCGCCCGAGGTCTACCTCCAAACACCCGGCGGCGAGCCGCAGCAGATCACAACTTCGCCCACCGAAGACTGGCAGGCCTACGACTGGCGCGCGCCCGAGATCATCCGCTTCACCGCCTCGGACGGCGTGGAGGTGCCTGCGCGCGTGTACGAGCCTGAGAACCCGAACGGCGCGGCGGTGCTGTTCGTCCACGGCGCGGGCTACTTGCAGAACGTGCACCAGTGGTGGAGCAGCTACTTCCGCGAGTACATGTTCCACAACATGCTCGCCGACATGGGCTACGTGGTGCTCGACGTAGACTACCGCGCCTCGGCAGGCTACGGCCGCGACTGGCGCACCGCCATCTACCGCCACATGGGCGGGCGCGACTTGCAAGACTACGTGGACGCCTCGCAGTACGCGCAGGAGACCTACGGCATCGACGCTGAGCGCGTGTTCATCTACGGCGGCTCGTACGGCGGCTTCATCACGCTGATGGCGCTCTTCAACGAGCCCGAGCACTTCGGGGGCGGTGCCGCCCTCCGCTCGGTCACGGACTGGGCGCACTACAACCACGGCTACACGTCCAACATCCTCAACACGCCAGCTACGGACTCGCTCTCGTTCGCGCTCTCCTCACCCATCAACTTCGCCGAGGGCTTGGAAGACCCGCTCGTCATCCTCCACGGCATGATCGACACAAACGTGCAGTTTCAGGATGTGGTGCGGCTGGCGCAGCGGCTCATCGAACTCGGCAAAGAAGATTGGGAGATGGCCGTGTATCCCATCGAAGGCCACGGCTTCACCGAGCCGGCCAGCTGGACCGACGAGTACCGCCGCATCCTCAAGTTGATCGAAGAGACCGTGGGCCCGGAAGGCATCAAGGCGCCGTGAGGTACGAACGGTCTGCTTTGCACCGTTAGTCATTTTTGCACGTCCCCTGCTGGTACCCCTCATGCGCCACGTCACACTGCTCGTCGTCCTGGCCTTCCCCCTGAGCCTCTGTGCCCAGCCCTCCTCGCTGGCCCCCCGATTGGGCGTGGTCATTCCGGCTGACCCCGTGCTTGACCGGACGGTGGCGCCTGATCCATCTGCCAGGCCGTCGTTGCAGGACTACCTGGATGGCCTGGAGGCTGACGTGGCACGTGAAGGCGGGCGGGCTGCCAACCCGAACGCACGGAAACAGCCACAGGCTGAGACAAGCCCCAGGATACAGTGGTGGCAGGCTAGTCCTGCAGTAGACCCCAAGATGTGGATTAAAGCACCAGACGACATCGACCCGAAGATCCTGATGGGGGGTGAGCTCTCGCGCCCGTGGAGGCCCAATGAGCGCAGGTAGTGCGCTACAGTGCGTTGTCGTACTGGCACTGCTCGAACCGCCATGCCTACCCGTCGGCGGAGCCGTGTGTGCCCGATGGATTAGCTTAGTGCAGTGAGATGCGGCCGAACGGATCCACGTGGGCGGCAGCGGCATCCATCTCGGAAGATACTCGCGCCACGAACGAGGCGGTAAACGTAGAGCCTTCGCCTTCCACGCTCTCTACCGTGAGGTCGCCGCCGAGCAGGCGGCACAGGCGTTGCGTGATGGCCAAGCCCAGCCCCGTTCCGCCGTACTTGCGCGTGGTCGAGGAGTCGGCCTGCGTGAACGCCTCGAAGATGGTTTCGAGGTGCTCGGGAGCGATGCCGATGCCCGTGTCTTGCACGCGGAAGCGGAACAGGTACGCGCCATCTCCACGTTGCGCCGCGTCCAGCATGACCGTGACGTAGCCAGTCTCGGTAAACTTGATCGCGTTGCCCAGCAGGTTGAGCAGAATCTGGCGAAGGCGGGTCGGGTCGCTGTAGACGAGCACGGGCACCCGGCTGGCAACGGAGCTCGTCAGGCTGAGGTGCTTCTGCTCGGCACCGGGCCGTACAAGCTGAACGCACTCGTCCACGAGGTCGTGGACGTCCACGACCAGCGTCTCTAGGGAGACGTTGTTGGCCTCGATCTTCGAGAAGTGGAGGATCTCCGTGACCTGCCGCAGCAGATGTTCGCTGGACCGCTCAATGATCTTGAGGTAGTCACGGCGCGTGTGGTCTTCGGTATCGGTGAGCAACAGATCCGTCATGCCCATGATACCGTTGAGTGGGGTGCGCAGCTCGTGACTGACGGTAGCCAAAAACTGCGTTTTCGCCAGGCTGGCCGCCTCAGCCCTGTTCCGCGCTGTTTCCACGACCTCGTGCTTCGCCCGTAGCCGCTCATGGTTACGCGCCAGCTCTACCGATGCGCGCACCTGCGCGGCAATGGGCCGGAAGATGAACAGGCCTTCGAGGAGCAACACCAACAGCGTGAAGGCAAGCAGCCCCATCTCTATGCGGCGTAAGCGCTCTACGCGCTGCGCGGCCTCATCGGCGTACTGGAAGACGAGAGCATCCATGCCCGCCAAGTACACGGCCTCGCTGGCGAGCAGTCCCGCTACGGCCTCTCGGCTGGCGGACGGTGTCGCTGCGGTGAGGAGTTGCTCGCCGAAGGTCACCATGCGGTGGTAGGCCGAGTCGATGGCGGCAAAGCCAGCCTGAATCGCTGGGCTCGGGTCTCCCGGCAAGCCGAGGTCGGCATCGCCCTCTCGCAGCCCGCGCGTGGTGGTGGTCCACACCTCGATGGTCTGCTCCAACTCGCCGAGGTAGACCTTCCGCTCGGCGGCCGTCGTGCTTCGCTCCGCGGCCAGCGCTGCCTTGGTGAGCTTCTGGCTGAGCATCCGCTGCCGACCCGCGAGGTTGACCACGTTGGCATCGCTGCTCTGCTGCTTGATCAGGACCTGGAGAAAAGCATGCCCGGTGATACTGAGTACCGCCACCAGCGTCAGGGCCAACACATAGCGATGCGTCAGGCGCTGCCAGACAACCCGGCTGATCGGCTCGGCGTGCGTGGGCATAGCTCAGACTAGGGGTAAATAACGATGCGGTGGTGCGGATGGGTCGTGCGAGGGCGGCAAGATACTGATTCCGAGCACAGGATATGGAGGCGCTACGTGAAAATCACCGCTGCTGCGACCTGTGAGTCAAGGTCGGGAGCGGGGCGGAGCAGAGCCGTCCGTCGAGGGTTGGAGCACTCCATATTGACGCAAATGCTTGTGAATGCCTACGTTAAAACGAGCCTGTTATGTGGAGTAGCCGTACTGCTGGCCCTGGCGCTGGGGGAGGCGTTGGTTCGGCTGATGGGCTACGGCCCCTGGGCCTATCAAACCCTCGACGCCAATGAGCCCGTCCTGCACGAGCCGCACCCTGTGCGCGGCTGGGTGAACCGCCCTGGGCGCCACCACATTCCGCCGTACCATCCCGAAGACGACTCCATCCGCATCTCCATCCTGGCGGGCGGCCAGCGCAGCACCCGGCGCACCGTCACCGACGACGCTGCGGAGGAGGTGCTGGTCGTAGGCGGGTCGTATACGCAAGGCTGGGCCATCAGCGACGACGCCACGTACGCGTGGCAACTGCAGGCGGCACACCCGCAGTACCACTTCCACAACCTCGGCGTGGGGGGCTACGGCACGTACCAGTCGCTGCTCGCGATGGAGGAGGCGCTGCCCACGCTCCGCCGCCCGGCGCTTGTGCTCTACGGCTTCATGTACCACCATCCGGCGCGCAACGTAGCCCCAGGGTCGTGGCTGCGCACGCTCACCACCTACTCGCGGCGCGGCCACGTGGCCGTCCCGTATGCCACGCTTGGTCCATCCGATAGCACCCTCATCCGCTTCCAACCGACGCGCTATCAGCTGTGGCCGCTTGCCGAGCAGTTGGCCTTCGTTAACCTCGCCAATCGAGCCTACCATCGGGCGATGACCTACCGCCGGAGCCAGCAGCAGCACGCCGTGACGGAACGGCTGATGGCCGAGATGCAGGCCACCGCCACCGCGTATGGCGCCGACTTTCGCGTGGTGCTCCTTGCCGCCCCGGACGACATCACGACCGCGTATACCGCGTTTCTTGACGAGGCTGGCATCCCGTACATCGACTGCGTGGAACCTCTGACGGACGACCTGCGCGTGCGAGGCGAAGGCCATCCGAACGGCGTACTCAACCGACGGTGGGCAGCATGTATCAGCGAGGGGTTGGGCTGGGATAGTATGCCCTCTAACTCGGCGTCAGAGTCCTCGCGAGGCGGCGCGTTCGGGCTTGCGGAGTGAGCAGCCGAAGACGGCACTGGCGTCGGTAACCGCACGCGCTTCCTGCCGCAGATAGTCGAGGATGGCGGCTTTGCCTCGGCTGTCGCCCTCGTGGCCGCGCGCGGGCGTGATGCCGCCGCTGAACTGCAACGTGCCATCGGCGGCGTAGAGCGAGGCGTGCCCGGACGTCATGATGCCGAACTTCTGCGACTCCTGCCCGCCTGGATCGGCGGTGAGGCGGACGCCGGGGATCGCCTCGGCCATGCGCCAGAGGTCGGAGTCGGCCCAGCTGCTGTCGTCGGGTTGGATGAAGAGCACATCGGCAGTGACGTACGGCTGGGCATGCCGCATCAGACGTTCCAGCTCGCGGATCGAAGCGCGGGTGCAGGGGCAGTGCGGATGCGCGAAGACGATTAGGCGTGGCGCAGCCTCAAGAGCAGGCAGCGTGGTGGTCACTGGCCACGCGCCGGCAGGCGTGCCGAAGGCGCCAGCATCCGCCGTGTAGCGTTCCAGCACGGTGAACCCAGCTCCGATAAATCCTATCCATGCGACAGCTATGGCCACCGCAATCGTCTTTGGTGAGATGCCCATCTCAATACTTCGGCGATTGCTTTCGCCGGAGTATCGGGTTCAACCCGTAACGTGTTAAGCCGAGAGGGCGACCTGCGAGGTCGCCACGAGCGTGTGCTGGCCGAGTTCTTCGCCCCAGGTCGTGCCCGGAAAGATAGCTTGCGCCTCCTGCAAATCGGCGTCGGCGAGGTGGGGCGGGAGGTGCACCAGGATGAGCTGGCTGGCCTGCGTGCGGGCCGCGATGGCGGCGGCCTGCTGCGCCGAGCTGTGGTTGCGGATGGGACCGTTGGCCTCGTGCACCAGCAGGTCGCCCGGTTGGATGAGGCGATCCAGCGTGACTGCGGGCTCGGTATCGCATGAATACACGACCGACGCTTGGTTTGACTTGGCCGTGACGCGCAAGCCAACCGTCGGGACGGAGTGCACAACGGGCGTACTGCGGATGTGCCACGCCTCGGTGTCGAGCACGGGCGCGTCTTCCTCCTCGCCTACGATGTGCCAGTGCACGGGCATCAGGCCCGTCCAGCCCGAGGTGTTGAACGCCGCGAGGCACCGCCGTGCTTGGTCCAGGGCAGGTGCGATGCCGTAGAGGTGGATAGGCGCCTTCCGCTTGTGGAGCAGCAACTTTGTCATGAACAGCGGAAAGCCGCTGACGTGGTCCGGGTGCTCGTGGGTGATGATGAGCCCGTGGATGCTGCCGAAGTCAAGCCCGGCCTGCTGCACGCGCTGCAACACATCGCCGCCGCAGTCGACGAGGATCGTCTCGCCCTGATCGGCGAAGGCGAGCATGGTGGTGGTCCGGTGCGGCTCGCTCAGCGCGGCGCCCGTGCCCAGCAGGTGCAGGGTCGGCATGGCAGAATGAAGGCGGAAACGGGTGAAAAAGCGCGATAAGGTAATGGAAACGCACGCCTACCCGGTAGCCTTCACCGAATCTACTTACCGCGCTGCACGGTGTAGTCGATGATGCCGTTGAGCGCCGCTTTCGCCGTCGAGGCCTCGAAGGGTGCGAGCAGCGCCCGCGCCTCGCTGGCGTAGCCCTGCATCGCGCGCCGCGCATAGTCGATGCCGCCTGCCTCAAACGCGAACGCCGAGACGGTGCGGATGTCAGCCTTGGTCTTCTTCGACTTGCGGATGATCTTCATGATGCGCTTGCGCGTGGCCGCGTCGGTCTCGCGGAGCGCGTAGATCAGCGGCAGCGTGAGCTTCTTCTCCTGGATGTCGATGCCGATGGGCTTGCCCACGTCTTTGACGCCGAAGTCGAAGAGGTCGTCGCGGATCTGGAAGGCGAGCCCGAGCTTCTCGCCGAGCTGCTTGAGCCGCTGGATGGTAGCGTCGTCATCGGTCACGCTCAGCGCGCCACAGGCGGTGCAGGCGGCGATCAGTGAGGCCGTCTTGTCGGAGATGATGCGCGTGTACGTGGCCTCGTCGATGTCGAGGCGGCGCGACTTTTCAAGTTGCAGCAGCTCGCCTTCGCTCATGCGGCGCACCGCATCGGAGAGGGTTTGGAGCATGCCGTAGTCCTCGTTTTCGAGCGAGAGCAGCAGGCCTCGGCTCAGGAAGAAGTCGCCCAGCAACACCGCCACTTTGTTCTTCCACAGCGCGTTGATCGAGAACAGCCCGCGCCGCGTCTCGGCTTCGTCCACCACGTCATCGTGAACCAGCGTGGCAGTGTGCAGCAGTTCGACGAGGGCGGCGGCCCTGTACGTCCGCTCGGTGACGGTGCCACAGGCGCGGGCGGCGAGGAGGACCAGCATCGGCCGGATCTGCTTGCCCTTCTGGCGCAGCACGTACTGCGTCACTGTGTCCAGCAGCCCCACATCCGAGCGCATCGACTCGCGGAAGTAGCGTTTGAACGCCTTCATATCGTCGGCCACGACGCTGCGCACCTCTTTCATCGAGAGCGAAGTGGCAGGAGCCGTCGTGTTGGTTTCAACGTAGAGCATGCGCGGGTCCGAAGGGGAAGAGCGTCAAACTTTCAATCCAAACTGAAAATTGGTACGACCTCGCCTCGGATATGTTTACGCGAGCGTTGCAATAAATGCCAGCGCTCTGCTGACGCACGGCGAAAGTGTGCATCGTTGCCGGGTCACCGCACGTTGGGATGCAGGTAGCTGGTGAGTTGCGCCAGCCCATCGAGCAGGCGCGGTCCGGGACGGCTGAGCAGGTCGGGGTGGATGGCGTAGACGCGTCCGTTTTGGATGGCAGGGAGGCCCGTGAACGACGGTTGGACCGCCAGCAAGGTGGCCGGGTCGTACGGTGGCGTCGCGCTCATCAGAATGACATCGGGCGGCTGCATGATGACAAACTCGGCGTTGAGGATGGGGTGGGGCGTGGGCAGATCGGCGGTGGTGCTGGTGCCGCCCGCCAAGTCGATGAGCGTCTGGATGTAGCTGCCCGCGCCAAAGCTGTAGAGCGGCTGCTCGCCGATGAGCACCAGAACGCTGGGGCGGGCAGCGATGGTGTCGGTGCGGCTGGCAAAGGCGGCGAGTTGCGCGTCGAACGCGTCGGCAAACGCCGTGGCCTCGTCGTCTACGCCGATCCATGCGCCCATCTTCCGTGCCGCCTCGCTGACGTCGGCCAGGGTGTTGAACGAAAGAAACGCCGTGGCGATGCCTACCTCCGCCAGCACCTCGGCATCGGTCGTCTTGTTGATCTGATCGGTGGCGAGCACCAGCTGCGGGTTCAGCGCGGCAATCTGCTCATGGGCCATCGGGTACGTCGAGAAGCGCGGCAGGGCCGTCACCTCGGGCGGGTAGTCGTCGACTTGGCTGGCTCCGACGAGCCTGTCGCCTGCGCCGACAGCGTAGACGAGCTCGGTGAGGCTGGGCGCAAGCGTCAGGATACGCGTGACGGAATCGGGGAGCGCGACGGTGCGGCCCAGGTCATCGGTGATCGTCCGCCCAACGTCGGGTGCGGGCGTGGCGCAGCCCGAGGCGAGGAGGCACAGGAAGAGGAGAACGCGCATGCCGAACCGGTTGGGGTAGTGATGACAGGGGCGCAAGATACAGGATGGCGCGTGCGGGACGGGTGAAACTTAGGCCCGGCGCAACGGCTCCGCGCAGCAGTTTGGCACACGAGGTGCTGTACGGAGCCTCACCGCCGCATCGCTGGTCCCGAATGGTGTGGCGGCCCATCCACCCTACGGTACATCGTGCCCATGCTGTTGGCCTCAAACACTGCCAAACCGCTCCTGCGCCCATCGCTGGCGCAGCATCGCGGGGCCTGCCTGTTAGGTCGAGGCGCCTGTGGCGCTGGGCAAGGTTTTCCAGGCACGGGCGGCGCGTCTTGCCATCGATCCTCCACCCGCCTGTGAAGCACACCGTCTACATCGTTGACGACGAGCCGAAGATTGGCGATATGTTCGTGCGGCTCTTGCGCCGGACGGGCTTCGACGCCACGGCGTTCGTCCACCCCGAGGGTATGCTCAGGGCCATTCGCTCGGGGCACAAACCCGATGTGATCCTCGCCGACCTCATGATGCCCGGGCTGAGCGGCGTGGAGCTTATCGAGACGCTCAAAGCGGACGGCGAGCAGATTCCGGTGATTATCATCACGGCACACTCGTCGGTGAAGTCGGCGGTGGAGGCGATGCAGCTCGGGGCGTTTCACTACCTCCAGAAGCCCGTCAACCTGGAGGAGATGCGCGCACTCGTCCAGAAAGCCATTGACCTGTACGACCGGGCTCCTGCCGAGACGGCCGAAGCTCCTGCGCCGCCCTCGGCCAAGGCATCGCCCTATCGCATCGACGGTATCCTGGGCAGCAGCGACAAGATTGCGCAGGCGCGCTCGGTGATCGAGACGCTGCGGCACATCCCAAACACCATCGTCCTCATCCGTGGCGAGACGGGCACGGGCAAGAACCTCGTCGCCAAGACGATCCACCACAACTCGGCTTACAACGCCGGGCGCTTTGTGGACATCAACTGCGCGGCGCTGCCCGAAAACCTGCTGGAGGCCGAGCTGTTCGGCTACGAGAAGGGCGCCTTCACCGACGCCCGCTCGGCGAAGCCGGGTCTGCTCGAAGTGGCGGACGGCGGCACCGTCTTCCTCGACGAGATCGACTCGATGAGCGCCGCGCTGCAGGCCAAGATGCTGTCGTTCTTGGAGAGCCGCACGTTCCGGCGCCTGGGCGGCGTGGACGACCTCCGCGTGACGACCCGCATCCTGTGTGCTACCAACGCGCCGCTGGAAGAGCGCGTGGCCGCGAAGGCGTTTCGCAAAGACCTGTTCTACCGCATCAACGTGGTGAGCCTGCACCTGCCCGCCCTCCGCGAGATGGAGCATGACGTGCTCGCCATCGCCCGCGCCATCGTGGCCGACCTCGCCCGCGACTACCGCCGCGACGCTCCCGCCTTCACCGGAGCCGCCGAGCGTAAGCTGCTGGCCCACGCGTGGCCGGGCAACGTCCGCGAGCTGCGCAACGTGTTGGAGCGGGCGCTCATCTTCTCGCGCACGCCCACCCTGGACGCCGACAAACTCGTGTGGACCCAGGCGGAAGCCCTCGGCGAAGTGCCTGTGTCTGCGGACGCCTTTACGCACCGCGCGGGCGCAACGCTGGAGGACGTGGAACGCGAATACATCCTGCACACCCTGCAACGCTCTGACCAGAGCTACGCCGACGTGGCCGAGCAGCTGGGGATCTCGAAGAAGACGCTGTGGGAGAAGCGCAAGCGGTATGACTTGGACGCTCGCCTCGCGGCATAATGCTCGGCATTCGGGTTAGCCTGAACGCGCCTCCTACAGCGTTGCAGCGCTAGCTGGGCATAGCCAGCACGCCCAGGACAGCGGGACGACGAGCGCCCGTAGCTGAGGGGACGTTGGAGCCCACGCCGTTGAGCGTCTCGTGAGCGAGTACGGCAAAGCAGACCGCCTCCTTGGCATCGGGGTCGAGGCCGAAGTCGCGGAGGGTATAAACAGGGATGGGAGCAAGCCGCTCAGCCAGCATGCGCATCAGCGTGGCGTTGTGGATACCACCGCCCGCCGCAATCAGCCGTGCGATCGGGGTGTGCTCGGCGAAGAAGTCGGTGTAGGCGCGGGCGATGGTCTCGGCGGTGAAGGCGGTGGCCGTAGCCAGTACATCCTCGGGGGGCATGGCTGCAGCCTCCTCCAGCAGCGCGTCCACGTACGCTGGCGTGTACTTCTCGCGCCCCGTCGACTTGGGCGGGGACAAGGCGTAGTATGGGTCATTGAGCAGGGTCTTGAGCAGCGGCTGGCGCACTGTGCCTCGCGCCGCGATCTGCCCGCCCTTGTCGTAGGCTTGGTCGTAGAGGCGCCGCGCGAGCGCATCGATCACCATGTTGGCGGGGCCCGTGTCGAAGGCGGTGATGACATCGATGGAGGCGGCTGCCGGAATCACCGTCAGGTTGGCGATGCCGCCCAGGTTAAGCAGCCCGCGCGTCTCGTGGGCATCACGCAAGAACACGTAATCGAAGTAGGGCACGAGTGGTGCGCCTTGGCCACCTAGCGCCATGTCAGCTTGCCGAAACTGCCCCACGACAGGCACCCCCAGCAGGGTAGCCAGCGTAGACGGATCGCCGATCTGCAGCGTAGAGGCGGTGGGCATGCCCGCACAGTCGGCAGGCTCAGGGACGTGAAAGACGGTCTGCCCGTGACACCCGACGGCGTCCACGTCGCCAAGCGGATAGCCCGCATCTGCCAGCAGGGCGCGCGCGGCGCCAGCATAGGCATGGGCCAGGCGGACGTTGAGCTGCGACAGGTCGCGTACGTTGGAGGTGGCGATGGTGGCGTTGCGCAGCAGCGCCTCACGCAGCGCCGGAGCATACGCTTCGCTGTGGAAGGCCATCAGCTCCACCCGAAAGTCCAGCCCCGACCCGGTGAGCCGCGTCAGCGCCACGTCGATGCCGTCCAGCGAAGTACCGCTCATGATGCCGATGACGACGCGCTCGGGTTGCTGCAGGAGGCGAATCAGCGGATTCATCGGGAGCGGCCACGGATCAGCGCGGCCTTCTCCGTAAACTCGGTGGCACGCTCGGGCTGCTGAGCGGCGAGTTTTTCGTAAACGCGGGCGGCCTCCTCATACTTTCGCTGCCCGGCGTAGATGCGCGCCAGCGTTTCCGACACCACGTCCTCGATATCGTCGTTGAGGTCGGGGGGCGGAATGTCGTCGAGGTCCGGGCGGGGGCGGATGCGGGCGCCTTCGAGCGACTCGATGAGCGCGTCTAGGTCGTCGTACCCTTCGGCTAGATCGTCGGCGGTTGGGGCGCCTGCGGGCGAGGCGTCGTCGAGTTCGAACACAGCGTCGAGCTCAACCATCGGATCAGGAACGCTCTCGTCCGTCGAGGCGGCGGCAGGCTCCGGCTCAGCGATGACCCCAGCGGACGCGGGCGCCGTGTCTGCAGGTGGTGCGGTGGGCACGGCGGGCGTTTGACTGTCGGCGGCCTCTTCGGCGACTGGGTTGTCATCGTCGTCGAGCGCATCGATCAATGCCGTCAGTTCTTGCGCTCGGCTAGGCGTCGCAGTAGAGGTCTCGGCCTCTGGCGCCTCGGCCGGGTCATCGCTTTCGGCGGCCTCATGCAGCAGCTCGCTAGCGATGGCGTGCCCTGGGGTGGGGCGCACAGGGGCGCGGGTCGATTCAGGCTGGGCCACCACATCGACGGCTTCCTGATCGTCGGCGGCGGCCTCCGGCTCTGCAGTCTCTGCAGTCGCCGCGCTGGCGTCGTCCTCAAGATTCGGCGAGGGCAACTCCTCGGCAAGGTCGGTAGGCGTTTCGACCGCGCGCAGCAAGGACGAAGAGGCAGGCAAGGCCGCGCGCTCATTATCCTCAAGGCGGGCGAGCAGCTTTTTGACGACGGGCGACTCCGGCATCACGCTTGGCGCTGGCGCTGCTTCGTCATCGGGGTCGCGTAGCTCGGCGTACTCGTTGATCAAGCCTTCCGGCCACTCCCACGCGCGGGGAGCGGGTGCTGACGTGGAGCCTTCCGCAGGCTCGGTCGCCGCAGGCACAGGCGTGGCCGGGGATACTGCGAGCGCAGGCGTCGCTGTCCGTAGTGTCGCTTCCGCCAGCCGCGTGCGCCCGCGTTTCATGCCCGCTGCCACCACCGGGCTCTCGGCAACCAGGCCGTTCACGTGCTGCCACGTTGCGGTCGCCGCCTTCCAGTTGCCCTCGGCCTCGTAGGCGCGTGCCAGCAGGATAAAGGGAGAGGGATAGTTGTGGAAGCGCTGCGTCAGCGGGCGTAGCGTGCGGATGGCTTCGGTAGCCTGCCCTTGGTCGAGCAGATCGATGGCGTTTTGTAGGAAGGAGGGGCCCAAAATCGGTACGGATCGGCGCGCAAAAACGGCTCAAACGGAGGTGGAGCCGTAAGGTACGTCAGGGGGTAGACTCCACCAAATGCGCGGGCGAGGCCAGCAGGGCGGGCGCGGTGCCGTAGCCCATCCAGGCGATGAGCCCAAAGCCCATCGTAAACAGCAGTTGGAAGGGCACCGCCGCCCAGTCGCCTTGGGCGATGAGCACGCCCAGCCCCAGTAGACAGTAGAGCGTGAAGGCGACCTCCAGGCCGATCCGCAGCCCGGCGGCTCCCTTCGCCGATCCGCTCTTGGGCGTCCGCACGAACGGCGTTACCCGGCCGCGCAGTGTGCTCCAGAGGGCGCCCGTGTTGCGCAACGCCATGCCCATGCTGCCCGCCATGAACAGCGGCAGTATCCACAGGCGCCGCAGCCAGTCCGGGTACAAGTCGCGTTGTGTGAAGAGGTGCGCCAGCGCGAACCCCGCGAACCCGATCAGCCCGATGCCCAGCGCGGCGAAGTAGGCATCGCTGGGGCCGTAGCCTTGGGCGCGCAACGTCAGCAGCGGCACGTGGAGCAGGATGGCGACGAGCAAGAACGGATACATGAACGGCGCCGTGAGCTGGGCGATGGCCTCGGCCTTGACGAAGCGCGTCACGGGCGCCCGTACCACGCGCCCCAGCAGCTTCTGGGCAACCTGCGCGGCGCCCTTGGTCCACCGGAACTGCTGCGTGCGCAGCGCGGCGAGCGTGTCGGGCAGCTCGGCGGGGACGCTGACGTCGTTTCGGTAGCGAAAACGCCAGCCCTTGAGCTGGGCGCGGTAGCTCAGATCGAGGTCTTCGGCCAGCGTGTCGCCGTGCCAGCCGCCCGCGTCGTCGATGCAGGCGATGCGCCAGATGCCCGCCGTGCCGTTGAAGTTCATGAAGCACCCCGCGCCGTGCCGCACGTACTGCTCCATCGCGAAGTGCGCATCCAGCCCGTACGCCTGGATCTGCGTGAGCAGCGACGCGTCGGGATTGAGGTGGCCCCAGCGGGCCTGCACCAGCCCGATCTGCTTATCGGCGAAGGCGGGCAGCATCTGGCGCAGGAAGCCGCGGGTGGGCAGGAAGTCGGCATCGAAGACGGCGACGAACTGCGCGGGCGTGAGCTTCAGCCCGTTGTCCAGGGCTCCTGCTTTGAAGCCTGTGCGGTCGGTGCGGCGCACGTGCATCACCTCGACGCCCTCGCTCTGGCGGCGCTGCACGATGCGCTCCACGTCGGCGCTGCTACCATCGGTAGAGTCGTCGAGCACCTGAACGTCGAAGCGGTCGCGCGGGTAGTCCATCGCGAAGCACGCGTCCAGCAGGCGCGCCACGAGCGCGGGCGGCTCGTTGTAGATGGGCAGCTGGATCAGGACGTGCGGCACCGGGCGCACCAACGCGGGGGCCTCTGGCGCAGGCGCCCGTCCGGCGTGCAGCCTGTCCAGCCGTGCCCGCCGCACCACCAGCACCAGCAGGTTGCCGCCGTAGAGCAGCAGCACGATCATGGCAAGGGCGTACGCGGTAGCCAGGGTGGAAACGAGGACAGACATGCCAACTGCGATGCGGGGGAGGGCACCGCGTTACACCCGGCGCGGCCTGGAAAGATTGCGGCCCAAGCGATCGCCATGCAAAAAGAGGCGCCTCACGATGCCCGTACTTCCAATTCCGATGCGACCGCAACCCGCCCGCCCGCGTCCTACGTAGGCGCCCTCACCCGATCCGCCTGCCCTGCTTGCCCATGCACCCGTCGTTTACCGAGCAACTCCAGCCGCATTACGCCGCCGCCGTGCACTACTGCCGCGCCTTGTGCGCCCGCAGCCCCGCCGCCGAGGCCGACGATGTGCTGCAGGATGCGTTGCTCAAAGCGGTGGAACACTACGACCGCCTGCGCGACCCCGAGCGGTTCAAGCCGTGGCTCTTCCAGATCATCACCCGCACGTTTTACTCGGCGCAGCGCCGCAGCTACTGGCGGCGGTTCCTGCCCTTCAGCGAGGTGCCCGAGGTGGAGCAGATGCCCAGCGTCTACCGGGGCGAGGCGGATAGGCTGCTCATCGTGCAAGCCCTTGCCCGCCTCAGCGACCGCCAGCGCACTGCGCTGTTGCTCTACGAGATGGCGGGGTTCTCCGTCGAGGAGATTGCGCAGATCCAAGGCGACCGCAGCCGCTCGGCGGTCAAGTCGCGCCTCAGCCGGGCACGCCACACCCTCCGCCAAACCATCGACGCCCTCGAACAGGGCCACAGCCCCGCCCGACACTCCTCCGACGACACAACCGATCTCGACTATGAAACGCTCACCTTGGTCGCCGCGCTCGACCGCCGTACCGCCTGACCGCGACCTGGCGCCGTACTGGGAATCCCTCGCCGAGGCCGAACGTGCCGACTCCTTTGACGAGGTGGCGCCCTGGCTGCGCCGTGCCGAACATGCACCGCGCGGGCGCACCGCGTCCTCGTGGCGGCGCCCCGTCCAGGCCCCGCCCCTGCGCCTTGCCCTCGCCGCGCTAATCGTAATGTTCACCGGGGTGGCCTGTGCGATTCCGGTGGCGCACGACGCGCCGTTCGGCACGCTGGTGACGGGCACGCTCCCGATGGCCAACCCCTCCGCCCACACCCAGCTCGCCGCGCTGCCCAGCGTCGATGTGCGGCTGCTCACGACCACCGGCGTGTTCGACCCGTGGCAAGTGGAGGCCTCCACGGCGTTTGCCCTGGTGCTGGATGACAACGAGGCCATCGATCTCAACGCGCTCCACCGCGACCTTCGGGCGCTGGGCGGCACCGGCATCACCACGGAGACGCTGACCGAGCCACGCACGGCGCCCGTCTATCAACTCGTGCTGCGGGCGCTGCCGAGATTGGGGGATGAGCGGCTGACCGAGGCCGAACGCCATGCGCGCCGCGAGCAGCTGGAGGACGCCCTTGCCACACACCGCGCCGCCCTCGAAGCCGAGCACGTAGCCCCCACCTTCGTCGTCGGTAGCGACGGCGCCACCGACCTGACGTGGGCCGACACGCCCACGCCTGCCACGTTTGGCGAAGCGCTCGACGCCCTCGGCGCCGTGCAGCCGTTCTTGGTGGATGCCCTCGGGAACGAGGCGCTGCTGGCAATGGCCGCTGCAGCGCTCCCCGATGCCTCGCCCGAGACGCTGCGGCCACTAGCCGAACTCGTGGAGCGCTTACAGCGCACGCAAGACGCTGACGGTCAAGCCCGCCTGCTCGAACGGCTCCGCGCCGAGCTCGACGCCGACGGCACGCTGACGCAAGCCGACCTTGAGCAGATTGTGGGCAGCTTCGATTAAGGGCCCATCGCTAGCGTACAGGCGCCGTCGCCGTTAGCGTGCTGAGCCGCGCGATGCTTTGCCGGATGAGGGCCTCGTCCATCTCGTGAACCTCGAAGCCGCGCCCGATGCCGCGCAGCAGCATAATCGTGAGGCGCCCGCCGAGGTGCTCGCGGAACTCCTGCAAGCCGCCCAGCACCGAATGCGCCGGGTCGTCCAGATGCTCGGCGAGGCGCGGGTGAAAGACGGCGAGGTTCAGGCGGGCGAAGAGGCCGAGGATGCGCTGCCACTCGGCTTCGGCGAGGTGCCCGGCGAGGTAGCTGTACGTGCTGTCGAGCGCGATGCCGATGGCGACGGCCTCGCCGTGCCGGACCGCGTAGCCCGTCAGCTGCTCCAGCTTGTGCGCGGCCCAGTGCCCAAAGTCGAGCGGCCGCGACGAGCCCATCTCGAATGCATCGCCCGAGGTGGCGATGTGGCTCAGATGCAGCTCGGCGCAGCGGCGCACCACAGGCGCCATCGCCTCCAGGTCGCGGGCAACCAGGTCAGGCGCGAGCGCTTCCAACTGATCGAAGAAGGCGGGATCGTTGAGGAGCGCCACCTTCACGGCCTCCGAGACGCCGCCCAGCCAGTCGCGATCGTCCAGCGTGGTCAGAAAGTGGAGGTCGTTGAGCACGGCGTAGGGCGGCGCAAAGGTGCCCAGCCAGTTCTTCTTGCCGAACGCGTTGACGCTGTTCTTGACGCCCACCGCGCTGTCGTCCTGCGCCAGCACCGTCGTGGGCACGCGGATGAGCCGCACGCCCCGGTGCGCCGTCGCCGCCGCATAGCCGGCCATGTCGAGCACGGCGCCGCCGCCCACCGCCAGCACATAGCTGTGCCGGTCCACACCCCCTCTGTCGATCGCCTCATGCAAGGCCGTCACCAGGGCGGGGTCGTTCTTGGACGCCTCGCCCCCCGTGACGATGACGGGCGCCTCGGTCAGCGCCATCACATCCGCATGGGCGGCGGCGTACGCCGCGATCTCATCGGCCAGCGCGGGAAACGCCTGCGCCACACCCGCGTCCATCACGACCAGCATGCGCTTCGGGTAAACGGCAGCGGGATCATCGGCCACCACATCCCGCAACACCAGATTCACCGGGTCGAAGAGGCGAGTGGTGAACGCGACGGGATACCGGAACGTGACCTGCACCGTTTGCTGAATCACGGATGCGGGAACGGGCATGCAAGGACAGAGACGGGGCGAACGAGGCAGCGAAGCGAAGGGCGAGCGGCATAAGGAAATCGCGCCTGCAAGTTCCGCTACTGCCTACACCTGCAAGTGCTGGTCAATGTGCATCAGCACGCGCTGGCAGGCCTCTACATCCGCGTCAGCCACGCCCTCGGTGGCCTCCTCCAGCACGAGCCGGGCGATGCGTTCTACAGGCTGCTGCAGCGTCTGCGCCCGCTTCGTGAGAAACACCAGCCGCTGCCTGCGGTCCTCGGGGTTGGCTTCGCGACGGATCAGCCCGTTGGTCTCCATCGCGTTGAGTAGCCGGGTGATGGTCGTCTTGTCCTTGTGGAGCTTCCTAGCTAGCGCACGCTGGGCTTGGCCATCAGCCTCCCAAAGCGGTACCAGAATCATCCACTGCTCACTCGTGATGGGCAGCTGCGCTTCGACCAAGTACGCGAGAAAGCGGCGGCGCAACGCACGTCCCGCCTGATGGATTAGGTAGTCAATAGAGGTTGAGGAGGCAGCGTCCCGCATGAGAGAAAAAAGAAGGGTGGCATGGCAAGCGCTGGGGCTAGAGGATGGCTATATACCGTACTCGCCTGCGTTTTCCATATGATTTACAACGGCTTCGCCAAACCTTCAATAAAACTTATGCACAAACCTTGCACGCTACAACCGTGTAAATAGTTGTATATATCACTCATTTAGCTATCGCTCCGTAACTTTGTCCGAAGCGAAGCGGCATTGCGGAACCTCATTGGGGGTTAGGCGAATGAGAGCGGCTTGCCAAATCTAGCCCCGCCCACGCGCATGACCTCGCTTAGAAATATCGCCATCGTGGCCCACGTGGACCACGGAAAAACGACGCTCGTCGATGCGCTGCTGTGGCAAAGCGGCACCTTCCGCGACAACCAGGAGGTGGCCGAGCGCGTGATGGACTCGATGGATCTGGAGCGCGAGAAGGGCATCACGATCATGGCCAAGAACACGGCGGTCACGTACAACGACGTCAAGATCAACATCGTGGATACGCCGGGCCACGCCGACTTCGGGGGCGAGGTGGAGCGTACGCTCCGCATGGTGGACGGCGTGCTGCTGCTGGTAGACGCCGCCGAGGGGCCGCTGCCGCAGACGCGCTTCGTGCTGCAGAAGGCGCTGGCGCTGGGGCTGCCGCCCATCGTGGTCATCAACAAGATCGACCGCTCGGATGCGCGCCCCGCCGAGGTGCTCGACGCCGTCTACGACCTGTTCATCGACCTGGACGCCACCGAGGACCAGCTGGACTTCCCCGTGATGTACGCCGTGGCGCGCGACGGCCAGTGCGCGCCCGAGCCGGACGCACCGCTGACCGACTTGCGGCCGCTCTTCGAGATGATCCTGGAGCACACGCCGCTGCCCAAGCAAGACCCGGACGCGCCGCTCCAGGTGCTCGTCACGCACGTCCAGCCCGACAACTACCTTGGGCCGCTCGCCATCGGGCGCGTCATGCAGGGCACGCTCCGCAAGCAGCAGCGCGTGGTGCTCTGCCACCGCGACGGCACGCAGACGGTCAAGACGGTGAACGGCGTCTACGCGTACGAAGGCCTCAACCGCGTCGAGGCCGATGCGGTGGGCCCGGGCGACATCATCGCCGTGGCGGGTGTGCCGGGCATCGGGCTGGGCGAGAGCATCGCCGACGCCGAGGACCCGCAGCCGCTGCCACCGCTCCACGTAGACGAGCCGACCATGTCGATGCAGTTCCGCATCAACGACGGGCCGTTCAGCGGGCGCGAGGGCAAGTACGTCACCTCGCGCAACCTGCGCGACCGGCTGATGAAGGAAGCCGAGACCAACCTGGCCATGCGCATCGAGATCACCGACAGCGCCGACCGCTACCTCGTCTACGGACGCGGCGAGCTGCAGATGGCGATCCTGATAGAGCAGATGCGGCGCGAAGGGTTCGAGTTCTGCGTGGGCATGCCGCAGGTGCTCACCAAGGAGATCGACGGCAAGACGCACGAGCCCTACGAACGCGTCTTGATCGACGTGGACGAGCCGTTCATGGGCGTGGTCGTGCAGAAGCTGGGCATGCGGAAGGGCCAGATGACGAAGATGGTCAACCACGGCAGCGGGCGCGTGCGACTGGAGTTCGAGATGCCCAGCCGCGGCCTCATCGGCTACCGCAACGAGTTCCTCACCGACACGAAGGGCTCGGGCCTGCTCACCCACCTCTTCGCCGAGTATCGGCCCTGGGCGGGCGACATCGTGCACCGCACCACAGGCGCCCTCGTGGCCGACCGCAACGGCAAGGCCACGGGCTACGCCATCCTCAACCTGCAAGAGCGCGGCGAGCTGTTCGTCGGGCCCACGGAAGAGGTCTACAGCGGCATGCTCGTAGGCGAAAACAGCCGCGACGCCGACCTGGACGTCAACATCACCAAGGAGAAGAAGCTCACCAACATGCGCGCCGCCTCGGCCGATTCGTTCGAGAAGCTGACGCCACCCAAGCGTATGTCGCTAGAGGAAGCCATTGAGTTTATCCGTGAGGACGAGCAGATCGAGATCACGCCCTCCAGCATCCGGCTGCGCAAGCGCTACCTCGATCCGCACGCGCGCAAGAAGTACATGATGAAGAAGGGGAGCTAGCCGTGATGCTGCCGTGATCCTCCATTAGCCGTCGAGCTGTTCGAGGCGCCACTCGGAGAGGTCGAGGTTGACTTTGGAGGCCAGGTTGGCTGCAGCGTTGCGGTCTTTGCGCTTCACTTTCAGGATCAGGGCATCGGTGTGGGCGCCGGGGATGCCGTCCAGCACGCTCATGCGCCGGGGCTGAATGCCGAGCGTGCTGGTCCCCCATTTCTTGCTGAACTGCACCTCAAACAGATCCGCTAGCTGAAACTCGACGGTGCTCAGCGTGCTGGGCAGGATGTACGACTCGGGCTTGCACTCCAGGCGCAGCGTGCCGCGCTCATACGTGAGCATGCCTACGATGTCGGTGATGCCCTTCATGTAGTCGGTGGTGGCGGGCGTGAGGCGCACAGGGACGCGGTACATCGGGTCGAGCATGGGCCTCAGCGGATGCGTTTGACGAAGCCCTCGACGCCACGCGCAGCCAGGGCACGGCGGCGCTCGGCCGCATCGGCGGCGTTGTCGAAGGTACCGCTCAGGGCGCGGAATACGTTCTGCCCATCCACGCTTACCGCGTACACCCAGCCGTCATCCACGACCTGTGCGCGGCGGTCGGCGGCGGCTTTGGTAGCGAACGAGCCGAGTTGCACGGCGAACAGCGCCTGGTTTTGCTGTGGCGCCTGGGGTGTGGCGGGCTCGTCCTCTTGGATGAGGCGGGGCCGCAGTTCCAATCGTCCGCCCGCTTTAATCTGTCGCTTGCCTGCGGATCGGTCCACCACCTGCACGCGCTCGCAGTCGGGGCAGTAGACACCGAGGTCGGTCTGCGGCACGGCCTCAAATGGCGTCGTCCCGAGCAGCAGGAAGGCAATGAAGAGCATACAGGCGCGCATCGGAGGCCTCAAAGCGAGACTAGAACGAGCTTTCGTACGACCGCGGCAGCGCGGCGTCGGTCAGGATGACAAAGTCGCCCACGTTTGTAAACTGCTCCTTGTCGAAGTCGTCGATGTTGCTGTGCGGGCGCATGGTGACGATGAGCGTGCGGGTGCCGGGGCGGTAGCGCTCCAGGTGATCCGGGATGCCGCTGCCCTTATCGACGTGGAACGAGCCCGTGACGTGCAACACCAGCGCATTGGGCCGGCGGAGCAGGTGCTCGGTGATGGAATACGCCATGCCAGCGTCCCACAGCGACTGCGCGTGCAGCATGTTGTTCATCAGCCGCTGGCGCCGGGCGTTGGGCGGTTGTGACGCTTGCCCATGCGCATCGCCGCCGCCCATCTGCGCTACCATGACGGCGTTGAGCGAGTCCCACTTGGCGGTGTAGGCTTCGCTCGCCGCCGCGTACGGCAGCGGGGGCAGCGTGGCCTTGGCCTGCGCCGAGAGCGCCATCAGCCCCTCGGGACCTGCGCGCGACACCCGGTTCACGTACCGCCGAGGTGCATTCGCGGCAATCACCGCCAGGCCGTTGTCCTTCGCGAACTCCACCATCGGCCGGTAGTCGGGCTCGTAGTTGCCCCACGGGCGGCTGCTCTTGCGGAAGTGGCTCTCGCTGATGAGCCCTTGCAGGTATTCGTCCATCACATACTGCACATCGCGCTCGAACATCTCCAGCGAGACGGCGATGGGGCGGCCTGCGGTGGAGTCGGTGCCGCCGTAGCGCTCGTGCGCCTGGCGCAGGACGATCTCTTCGATGTGGTGTGCCACGGGGTCGTCGTGCGTCTCGCCGAGGAAGACGAGGTCGGTGCCACGCAGGCTGAGGAGCAGGGCGTTGAGGGTGGTGGGCTGGCCGTCGCGGGTGTAGACGCGGTAGGTCTCGCCTTCGAGCGAGTCGGCAGGGGCAGGCATGGCAGGGGGCGGTGACGCCCAGAGGGCGATCGAGAGTAGAACGGCGAGCATATGTATAGCGCAGTGGCGCAGGTGAGGCAACGTTGGGAGCCCAAAGATACACCGCAAACGCAGGCGTTACCGCACTTCGCCTTGCGCATCGACGGTGAGCTCGCCGAGGACGTCG
>JBCCMF010000013.1:0-29287 GCA_039026435.1 Bacteroidota bacterium | reverse complement strand
GTCGGGCGAGGAAGGGGAAGACCTCGTGGAGAAGCAGAACGCCGAGCAGGGGCTGATGCCCGTGGTGGGCAACGAAGCGGCCGAGTACGGCTACGAGGACGAAAACCGCCACTTCGTGCAATGCTTCCTGCGCGGCGAGCAGCCCGAGCTGGGCTTTCACGCGGGGCTGAGCGTGGTGGAGCTGCTGATGACGGCCTACATGGCTGCCGAAGAAGAGCGCACCATCGCCTGGAAACCTAACAATCTGGCCGATTACATCCCGCCCGTGGCACGTGGCGACTGGAAAGGTTAGGGGATTTCCCCAACCGCCCTGTAAGGCAGCCCGGTTTCTGTATAGAAATGGGACGCGCTCACTTAAGGAAGTGGCTGCAACGACGACACTTAGGTCCGGTGCTCGCACTAGAAATGCGGTGTCGGTGCCCTAGCCACGTAGTGATGTGTCTGTAGCCTGATGGAGTCTCGTCCCACCCTATCTGCGTCCCCTGTAGCCGACGAGGCGCACGAGCATGCGAGCATCCTGCCGGGATGGCTCCTGGCGCGGCTGGCACATGCGGCACGGCACACCCTCACCAGTGTCTTTGGCTACGCCGACTTGCTGCAAGATCACGCGGATCCCGCCGTGCAGGAGTTGGTGCAGATCATTCAAACTAGTGGCGAGGAGCTGCAGCAGCAGACGCGCTGGGCACGCGACCTCTTCCTGATCGAGTCGGGGCACTTCGCCCTGAATCCCGTGGCCATCGACATCACGGCGTGCCTGGATGCCGTCCAGGCCGAACCATTCCTGCAGCGGTCGGGGCTGAACCTGACCGTCCAGGAGACGGCCGACGGCACACTCCGGGCCGATGCCGAGGCCGTCCGCGCGGTGCTGCGCCATGTGGTCCATGCGTCGGCCTCGGTGGATGCGGTTCGGCAGGTCCTGCTGCGCACGCAGACGCGCCCCGAGGGGCACTACGTCAAGATCTACGATCCTGCGCGCGCGCTGCCCACTGACCCCGAAGCGACCTTCACAACGCAGATAGCAGCGTTCGAGAGCCGCTACACGCAAGCCGACGAAGCGGTGGACCTGTCATCGGTGCTGCTGAACCGCTACATGCGGCTCTTGGGCGGCACCGTAGCCTATCGGCCCGGCCCGAATGACGTGGGGGTGCTCACCGTCCTGAAGTTTCCGCTGGAGCCAGCCCGGCACGCCGCTTCACCCGCTGCAGTACCGCAGAAGGCGAGCGTGGCACCACACGGGCGGCAGCGCCTGCTCGTGCTCGAAGACGACAAGATTACCCTCCGGCTCATGACCCGTATCCTGGAGCAAGAGCACGATGTGAATACCGCCAGTACGCCTGATGAAGCCATCGTTTTGGCGCAGGCGCACCAGTACGATGCGTTCTTGCTCGATATCAACGTGAGTGATTCGGTCACGGGGATAGATGTGCTCCACGCCATTCGCGACATGCCCAAGCACCAAGCAACCCCCGCTATTGCGTGCTCGGCCTATGCCAACAAAGGCGATCGAGAACTCTTCAGCCGGGTCGGCTTCCAGGCCTTCGTGGCGAAGCCGTTCAGCAAAGACCGGCTGTTTGGCGCGCTGAACCGCGTGATTGGGCAAGCGGCCCTGCATCGGCTGGAGGCCGCGCTGGATAAAGAGGTGACACTGCCCACGGCCTCCAGAGTGCTAGACCCTCTTGTGAATGCTTTGTTGGGAGAAAGTGAGGGGGCCGGATTTGGCGAGGACCCCGTCCTGGCCTCGTTGCAGGCCGATCCGTTTATCGGCGACTGGGTGCTTCGCCACGTCAACGACGGCACCTATGGCTTGAGCCGTACCGTAGCACGCCCCGAGCATGCCGTCTCGCTCCTCGGCGCCGAACGGGCAGGGCAATTGGCACTTGTCGCGCTGCTGATGCGCTACGCAGGGCGCCCATACGGAGACCCGGTGCTGCGCCGCATCCAGGAAACGATTGTTGCACAGAGTCTGGCGGCGGCGGCGTACGCGCGCTATCTCGGCGAGACCATCGCTGCGGTCGATGGCAAGCGCATTATGACGGCGGCCTTGGTCCACGCCACAGGGCGGTTCTCCCAGGCACGGCTCTTCACCGAAGCGTTCAAGCGGTTGTGGATCCAGCGGAAAGGTGGGCGAGCCTCGCTACGCGAGCCAACAGCCGGGCAGGAGTTCATTGAGTTCCGGGTGGACTACACCCAACTCGGTGCGCAAGTGCTGTCCCATTGGCATTTCCCAGACGCCATCATTGGCCTCGTGAAGAACCAGCTTCAGCCGGTGACGATGAACGAGGGGCAGGTGTTAGAGTCGTTGTTGCTTCACGTAGCCACGCAAGCGGCCCAGGCCGTGCTGCATCCCGATGCGGAACACCTGCAGCACGAGATGACAGCGCCTATGATGACCTACCGCATCGATGAGATTGTGGCGCAATCCGGCACGCCTAACCATGTCATTATGCAAGTCCTGCACACGCGGGCGAAGGAGATCCGGTCGTACGCGATGGCAGCCGTGAACGCGTTGCGAGGTTGATACGGGCGCCGAGCTAGGAGTGGTAGGGGGATTGCCTATATTGACGGGCTCAACGCTTCGCTGACTACCCCAACCCACAGACTATGAACACGGCTTTTCTGCATCGGGTAAGCCTCGTCGCACTGCTCTTTGTGGCAGTGTCGTGTGCCACGCCCGCGGCCAATGACAACGATATGCCCACCATAAATCCGGCCAACTGGCCTACGACGACGGGCGGCGTGCCGTTGGACCCAGCCATCGAGGCTCGCATCGGGGAAATCATGGCCACCATGACGGTTGAAGAGCTGGTGGCACAAACCATTCAGGCCGACATTGGCAGCATCACACCCGAGGAGGTGCGCGAGTACCGATTGGGCTCCGTGCTCAACGGCGGCAACTCGGCGCCCAACGCCGATGTGCGCGCGCCTGCACCCGAGTGGGTGGCCCTCGCCGACGAATTCTACGCCGCCTCGATGGATACCACAGGTGGACGCAAGGCCATCCCGTTGCTCTGGGGGAGCGACGCGGTGCACGGGCATGGCAACATCGTGGGCGCTACTGTCTTCCCGCATAACATCGGCCTCGGGGCCATGCGCAACCCCGAGCTCATGCGGCAGATCGGGCGCGTCACCGCCATCGAGATGCTCGTCACGGGGCTGGACTGGACGTTTGCGCCGACCATTGCTGTGGTGCGCAATGACCGCTGGGGCCGCACCTACGAAGGCTACTCCGAAGATCCCGAAATCCTGCCCGCCTACTCTCGGGCGATGGTCGAGGGGTTACAAGGCACCCTGGGCTCCGACGAGTTCCTCGATGCCAACCATGTGATCTCAACGGCTAAGCACTTCATCGGCGACGGGGGCACGCGCGATGGGATCGACCAAGGGGACAACTACGACAGCGAAGCGGACCTCCGCGACAACCACGGCGCGGGCTACCCCGCTGCGGTAGAGGCAGGCGTGCAGTCCGTGATGGCCTCGTTCAACACCTGGCACGACAAGAAAATGCACGGCCACGAGGCGTTGCTGACGCAGGTGCTGAAGGAGCGGATGGGCTTCAACGGGTTCGTCGTAGGCGACTGGAACGGCCACGGGCAGGTGGAAGGCTGCGAGAACACGAGCTGTGCGGCCTCGATGAACGCTGGCGTGGACATGTTCATGGCCCCTGACAGCTGGCGCGGCCTCTACGAAAACACGCTTGCCCAGGTACAGTCCGGCGAGATCCCACGCGAGCGCCTGGACGATGCCGTCCGCCGCATCCTTCGCGTGAAGCTGCGCGCCGGGATGTTCGAGAAGGCCAAGCCCTCCGCGCGGCCGATGGCAGGCGACTACGACGTGCTCGGGGCGCCGGAACACCTGGAGGTGGCGCGGCTGGCCGTGCGCGAGTCGCTGGTGCTGCTCAAGAACCAAGGCGGTCTGCTGCCGCTGCGCGCCGACCAGCGCGTGCTTGTAGCTGGCGACGGCGCCGACGACATCGGCAAGCAGTCGGGCGGCTGGACGCTCTCGTGGCAGGGCACAGGCAACACCAACGCCGACTTTCCCGGGGGCGTATCCATCTACGCCGGGCTCCGCGAGGCCATCGAGGCCGGTGGCGGCACCGCTACGCTGAGCGTGGACGGCACCTACAGCCAAGCGCCTGACGTAGCCGTGGTGGTCTTCGGCGAAGACCCGTACGCCGAGTTCATGGGCGACCGCGAGCACGTCGATTTCGACGATGACCGCGGGCTCAACCTGCTGCGCAGCTTCAAAGAGGCTGGCATCCCCACCGTCGCCATCTTCCTCTCAGGGCGGGCCATGTGGGTCAACCCAGAAATGAACGCTGCCGATGCGTTCGTGGCGGCCTGGCTACCGGGCTCCCAAGGCGGTGGCGTGGCCGACGTGCTCGTGCGCACGCCCGGCGGCGATGTGGCGCACGACTTTAAGGGCAAGCTGTCGTATTCATGGCCGCGCACAGCCGTCCAGGTGAAGCTCAACCGGGGCGATGCCGACTACGACCCGCTCTTTGCCTATGGCTATGGCCTCACCTACGGCGACGATGGCGACATGGAGATGCTGTCTGAGGTCTCCGGCCTGAGCGACGACGGCGGCGATAGCGGGGTCTTCTTTGCCGCTGGCGAGGCCGCCGCACCGTGGAGCTTGCAAGGCACCAGCGGCGGGACCGCCGTGACCGTGGTGGACGCCGTGACGCCCGTTGGCGACGCGCTGACCATCCGCTCGGTGGACCGGGCGGCGCAGGAAGACGCCAAGCAGGCCACCTGGAGCGGAGGCGCCGCCGCCGCTGTGCAGGTCAGCGGGGAGGCGATGGACTACGCCCGCGAATCCAACGGCGATATGGCCATTGCCATCCAGTACCGCGTAGACGCCGCCCCCGAAGGCAACGTGGCGATGTTCGTCACCGACGCTAGCGGTGCACAGACCGCGCTCGACGTCACGGCCCTCTTCGCTGAGGCCGCCATCGGCGAGTGGACGCAGAGCGACATCAAGCTCAGTTGCTTCGCCGAGGCGGGCGCCGATGTGGCGGCGCTGACGACCGTCCTCGGGATCGAAACCAGTGCAGCTTTTGCCCTCAGCCTGTCGGATGTACGGCTCGCCTCGAACGAGGGCCGCGCCATCTGCCCGTAGGCAGCACCCTAAATCACACCCGAGAAGAAGCGGAAGCGCTCGGCCTCCACGTCAAAGGTGGGCGGCAGGTATATCGGTGCGCGTCCTTCGGCCCAGACCGGGGCGCCCGCAGGCAGCGAGCGCTCGCTGTAGAAGTGCCGTGTGGCGCGCGGAAAGGGGCGGTACTCGGTGTCGAGGTGGCGGGCATGATGCGCGATGCGTAGCACCCGCTGCCAGCCCGGCACGGTGCTCGTGGGCAGGAGGCTGCCGTACTTCGAGCGCTTGGGGTTGCCCTTGTTGAAGGCGCTGAACTGGAAAGGGTCGAGCACAACATCGTGGTACGTCTGGCGCCCACGGTAGCCCGTCTCCACGCGGTTACGGATCACCCAGGCCACGAGCCACTGCTCATGGGGGCGCTTGGTCTCCGAGTAGACGGCGCGGGCGAGCCACAGCGTCTCGTCGTCGATGAGGGCGGGAGGTACCGCGGGCAGCGCTCGCGCGTCGAAGGACGACGTCAGCGAAGGCGCTGCCAAGCCTGGCAGGGTCACCGCGCTGGTGTCGGCGGGGAGGACCTCCGTGGTAGGCTCGGGCGCAATGGCCGTCGCTTCTTGCTTAACGAGGATGCAGCCCAAGGCGATAATGCCAAAGCAGGCCGAGAAAAGGGTTACTGTCGTTCGGATCATGTGAGGTTGGCACGTACTGCACGCTGGGTAATGCGAGGAGGATATGGTATTTATAGGTTAGTAATATCGCGTGCGATGCAGTAACTAAGTGCGTTGTTCAACAGAATGGCGCGCTCAACGAGACCTAAATCGGCACAGTTTCGAAAATTGTAATTGCCGTGCCTTAATTGTTTGTCCGTTCATTAGGCGTTCATGGCCTGTTCGATGCGGTTTCAAGCCGGGTTAACAAAAGCGCTACCACATCCTGCTGCTTGGGTGAGGGTGAGAAAAACGTTCTGGATAGGGATAGACGGAGACGAGCGCCCGATTTAACATGGGGATCGCCACTATCTTTGCGGCGGCGTTTTTTACGTCTGTACGTGCCACCACCCCGTCTTGCCATGCCGCTCCGCATCCTTGCCGACGAGAACATGCCCTTTGTCGATGCTGCCTTCGGTTCCCTCGGGCCTGTCCAGCGGAAGCGAGGGATCGACATCGCGCCCGCCGATGTGCAGCGCGCCGATGTGCTGCTCGTCCGTAGCGTGACTCAGGTGGACGAGGCCCTGCTCGCGGGCAGCTCGGTCCGGTTTGTGGGCACCGCCACCATCGGCACAGATCACATCGACACCGCCTATCTGCAGGATCGAGGCATCGCTTTCGCGTCGGCACCCGGCTCCAATGCCGACTCGGTGGTGGAGTTTGTGCTGGCGGCACTCCTGACCGTGGCGCGCCGGAAGCAGGACGTGCTACGGGGCAAGACGCTGGGCATCGTGGGAGGAGGCAACATTGGACGTCGCATGGCAGAGCGGCTGCCTGCGCTGGGGCTGCGCGTGCTCGTCAACGACCCGCCGCTGGCCGAAGCAGGGCATGCACACGCCGCCCACTTCGTGCCGCTCCACGTTGTGCTCGCCGAGGCCGACATTGTGAGCCTGCACGTGCCCCTCAGCCACGACGGTCCGCATCCGACGCATCACATGATTGGGCAGGCCGAGCTGGCGCAGATGAAGCCTGATGCGTGGCTCGTGAACGCGTGCCGGGGCGCCGTCGTGGACAATCGGGCGCTCAAGCCAGTGCTGGAGCGCGGCCGCCTCGGCGCCACGATCCTCGACGTATGGGAGCCCGAACCTGCGCTCGACCCGGCGCTGCTGCGGCTCGTCGACGTAGGCGCCCCGCACATCGCAGGGTACTCGTTCGACGGCAAGGCGGCGGGGACGATCATGCTGTACGATGCGCTGATGGAGCACCTGGGCGAGGCACCGCAGTGGGACGCTGAGACCATCCTGGCGCCGTCATCCGAAGACCACCTGACGCTCACCGCCCCTCCGGCTGGGCTCGGCGAAGCCGCTTGGCTCCATGCGCTGATCCAGCAGATGTATCGCATCGAAGCGGACGACGCGCGGTTGCGGGAGTTGCTCGTGCGGCCACCCGAGGCGCAGGCCCAGCACTTCACCAACCTTCGCAAGACGTACCCGCGCCGCCGCGCCTTCGACCGTCACGTGCTGGCGGAGGCTGCCGTGCCGTGGGCCTACCGCAATGCCGTGGCGGCTGGCCTCAGAGTGCACATGGCGCGCTGACTACTCGAAGATGCCCTTCGGCAAGTGCATCGTCACCAGCATGTGTGGCACATCCACCACCTCGGCGATCTTGAGGTCGGCGGCGAGCGAGGTGAGCATATAGGCGTCGGTGCGCGAGAGGCCGTGCTCGGCTTCGATGTAGTCGATCATGTAGCGGTTGGCCTTCCGGGCGGCTTCATCGAGATCAGGCGCGAAGGCCGTGACAGCGTAGTGCGTGGCGTTCTCATACTGCGGCTCGGGGATGGAGCGCCCTTTGATGAGTTCGATCTCGTAGACGATGCGCATGGGAGCCTCGATGGCCGTGCCGCACACCTCGCCGGCGCCCTGCGCCGCATGCGCATCGCCGATCGAGAAGAGCGCGCCCTCTACGAAGACGGGGAAGTACACCGTGGTGCCCTCTGTCATGTTTGGGTCGTCCATGTTGCCGCCGTTGGCGCGCGGCGGGATGGTAGAGAGCATCTCATCCGTCGCTGGCGCCACGCCCATGACGCCCGGAAACGGATTGAGCGGCAGGACGATGTCATCACTGAAGCGGGCGATGGGGTGGCCGTCCGCGTCGGTCTCGAAGGTGAACGTCTTCAATGCGGCATCCGGGAAGTCATCGGCCAGAAACCCGAAGCCGGGCACGACGGCGGTCCAGCCAAACGCGCCAATCTCGATCTCGTGGAGCGTCACTGCCACCACGTCGCCCGGCTCCGCGCCTTCCACATAGACTGGACCCGTCAGCGGGTGGATCGGCTCGAAGTCCAGCGAGAGCACATCCTCGACGGTCGAGTTGAGCGAGAACTGCCCGTCGGAGGCTTCCTCGGTATACGCCTCGATGACGGCGCCCGACGCCACGGTCAGGACGGGAGGAATGGCACTGCTGAATTTGTTGTGCGTCTGCTCGCGGGTGAGCTGGTACTGCGGTTCTGGCACAAGGCGAACGTCGGTGGTGGCTGCGGGCTCGGCAGGCGGTGCGGGCTGGCATGCCGCCAGCGCGATGGCGAGACAGAGAAGAGGGAGGCGCATAGCAATGGATCGGGCAACGGTGGTGTACGCGGCCCAACATACGCAATTCAGCGGGTGTGCTGTAGTCGGGTGCTGAACCCGGTGTTCAGAACGGCACAGGCGAGGTGAACGTCGTTGGTTTGCCTGTGGGGAGTGTCAGCGTCAGCTGGTGGGCATGGAGGAAGAGGCGTGGGTAGGCCGCTTGGGCGGTGGCATCGCCGTAGCGGCGGTCGCCCAGGATGGGATGGCCGATGTGGTAGCAGTGCACACGCAGCTGATGCCGCCGTCCGGTCTTGGGAAAGAGCCGCAGGCGCGTGCGCTCATCCTCATGCGTCGCGACCTCGAAGCGCGTGTGGCACGGCTTGCCCTTGGCGGCATCTACGCCCATCCGGCCCGACCCGTAGGCCCGAATCGGTGCGTCGATGCGGCCGGACGCCGGGCCAACGCGTCCCGCGACCAGCGCGATGTACGTCTTCTGGGCGTGCCGCTCGGCAAACTGCTGGTTGAGGTGGCGGTGCGCCTCGGCATGGCGGGCGAAGACCAGCACGCCGCTCACGGGCTTATCCAGGCGATGTACCACGAGCAGCCGCTCGCCGCGCGCAGCTTCCAACTGATGGCGCACGATCGGTACCGCTGGGTCGCGTTCTGGAATGGTGGCGATGCCTGTTGGCTTGTCTACGACGACGACGTCGGGATCGCAGTGTAGTACAGGAAAGAGCAACGGCTGATGGGCGTGAGATGGGGGCAGACCGTCAAGATAATGGCCGTCGCCTTGTCGTGCTCAGCGTGCGCCGCCTCACCACGGCTTGGCTTGCTGAACAGGGGAGGGTGCGGCAGTGCGTTCGGCGGGCACGCCGCCGCCGCGTGGAAAGAAAGCGGCAACCGTTCTGGCGAGCAGGTACACGTGCCGTATTCCGTCGTACCTTCGGTGCGCTATGACACGACATTTGCTCATCGCCTTTACGTTGCTGGTGCTTGTGGTGCTGGGTGTGCTGGCGCGCAACGCCGATACCGTGCGCCTGATGACGCTGAACGCCCGTGCCCTGCAGGACGGCGCCGACGAGGCCGAAGCGCTGAACGACCCGTCCGCCGTGCTGGAGTATGTGCGTGCGCGCCCCGAGCGTGCCAGCATCCTTGTGGTGGAAGGCCCTGACACGCTGGCGTGGTGGGGGCGTCGCGATGCGATGCCGCTGGCCGGAGGGCGGCTCCATGCGCTCGCCGCCTACGCCGGGGCGGCTCGTGCCGATACGGTCAGGCTCGCCGAGCCCGTCACGGCATTTGCCATGCCCGAAGACCTGGCTACGTTCGCTGAGGCGATATGCGCGGAGGGGCAGCCCTGCTCCACCGCCGAACTGGCCGACCGCGTGGCTGGCGGCGACCGCCGGGCCTACACCGACCTGCTGCTCTCAACGGCGACCTCGCACCGCGCCCGCGCGGCCATCCCATACCTGGGCTACCTGCTCAGCTGGAACAACCACACGCTCAACGCCCCCGTCGCCGATCGCCTCGCCGCGTTCCAGATGATGTCCCGCATGCACATCGACACCCTTGCCTACGACATCGCCCAGGCCTACCGCTTCGACCAAGAGGGCTTCCGGCGGCGCGAGGTTGCCTGGCGCGACCAAGGCGGGCAAGCCCTCAGCCTCCGCGAGCAGCGCGATCTGGCAGCGGCCACTTTCCCACGTGCTACAGCGGCTGGCGTGAGTAGCCTGATCCCAGAAGCGGAAGGGGTGCAGGTGTATTCCGAGGCCTTCCCGGGGCTCGTGCTCGCCGCAGGCATCCGCCCGATGGCAAACGGGCGCACCCGCACCGTGGTGATGCTCCTGCATGACGTGCCCTTGGCCGTGTTCTACCACCTGGGGCGTACGCGGCTGGACCGAGGCCTCGTGCTAGAGCTGTTGCACAACGATCAGGCTGTAGCCCGGCTAGTCCCATCGCCCGATGTAGCCGAGAGCAGCGCATCGACGGCGCCCCGCACGCGCTGAACCTGCGGCGACTCCTGCATCAGGGATACCTCATGCCGGGGCACGGTGGGGTCGTTCCAAAACGCGATGCGACGCTTCACGGCATCGTTGATGAGCAGCCCGAGCGAGACACACGAGTTCCGGTCGCTGGAGAGCGCGAGGGCGCGCGCCACCGAGATCACGAAGAACTCTGAGTCCTCGTCGGTGAAGTACGTGCGCTGCACATCCACCACCGTCTCATGCTCCTGTTGCTGCGACATCCTACGCAAGATGCGCTTGGCGGGCCAGCGCTCGCAAAACGCCTCATCCTCTCCCACCTTATACGGTACAGGCAGCCCCGACATGTTGAACACCTTAGTGAGGCGGTACACGTCCGTACCCACCTCGTTGCTGTAGCGCAGAAAGTAGATGTTGTCGATGCCGAAGAGGTGGGGCAGCACCTCCATGATCCGGTAGAACACCACCTCCGGCGTCACGTGAAGCTCCTGGATGTAGCTGAGAAAGCGGTCGCCGTCCCACCGTTTGCGCTGGAAGAAGCGCTTGAGGTCGTTGCGCAAGCGTTCGCGGTCGATGAACAACGCGCCAGAGAAATACGAGGCCTTGAAGTTGTTGAGGACGTGGTCGAAACGCTCAGCGCGGATCCACGACGAGGTGTTTGGCCGCTCGGTGAGGCCCAGCGACCGAAAGCCGAGCTCGCGCCCGAACAGAAAGGCGCGCTGCGAGGCCATGAGGTTGCCGTTTACGTAGAGCGTGTGCGGCGGCCCCTCGGCATAGACTGAGCGGAAGAGGTTGAGGTCAGGATGCTCAGCCAGCGCCGTCGTGTCGATGCGGTACCGGTAGCGCTGCTCCAGCACACGGCGCACGTCCTCCTCGTTCAGCGTTTGGTCGTGCGGCCACCGCTGGGACGCGCGGAACGCCTGCGCGGCTTGCTCTAAGTCCTCAAAGTAGTTGTTGTTGAGCTTCTGATAGGAGCGCATGGCTGCGAAGAGGAAGTGCTCCACGCGCATCTCATACATCTGCACGATCTCAATGAACGTGCGGAAGAGCGCACCCGCCCGCAATGGGTCATCGGTGACGAGACCGAACAGGTCTTCGGCGGAGACGCCGAACAGGTCGAACGGAAACTCGCGCATGAAGGGCGAGCTGAGCGCCGCCTTCAGGGTGTCGAACTCGGCGCCTACCTTCAGGGAGACCAACTCGTCAAACGAGATCCCGAACGCTTGCGCCAAGCTGAGCAGCTTGTCTGGCTTCGGATACTTTTTGCCCTTCTCGATCTCGCTGAGGTAGGAGACCGAGAGGCCCGACTGGGCAGCCAGCGCCTTCAGCGACAGCCCGCGCTCGTGACGGAGGTTTTTCAGCTTGAGGCCCAGGATAAACCGAATGTTCTCGGCGCTAAACGGCATCAGCATACTCGGTTGATTTCACTGCCAGCGAAACATACGATGCATTTTCGCTCGTGGCGAACCCCAGCGGAAAATTAATGGTCCAGAAAGTTGCACTGTCAGCGAAATTTCGCTTGACGTGAAAAAGGGTTAGCAGTATAATCCACTCACCAGGCGTATCCACCAAAGCGAGGGGAGTGGAACGTCCCTGAACGGCCCTCTCCGACTGGAGAGGGCCGTTCCCGTCTCTCCCCTACGAACCCGAGCGCACATGCGGATCATTCTGTTTGGCCCTCCAGGGGCCGGAAAAGGTACACAGTCACAGCGGTTGAGTGCGGCCTTCGGCCTCACCACGATCTCGACGGGGCAGATGATTCGCGACGCCGTGACGGCGCAGACGCCCACGGGCTTGCAGGCGCAGCCGTTCATCCTCGCGGGCGAGTTGGTGCCAAGTGCTATCGTGCGGACGATGGCAGAGGATGCGCTCAGAGATGTACAGATGCGCCACTTTATCTTGGATGGCTATCCCCGTACGCCAGAGCAAGCCGAGTGGCTGGATGCGCTACTCCACACGCACGGCGCGTGCATCGATGCTGTGGTAGCACTACGCGTGCCTTCCGATGAGATCGTGGGTCGCCTGTCGCAACGCCGCGTCCATGCCGAAACCGGGGCGTCCTATCACCTGACGCTCAACCCACCGCCCGCCGATGTACCTGCGCATCACCTCATCCAACGCCCTGACGATACACCCGCCGTCATTCGCCGCCGCATCGACACGTACATGGCGCAGACGACGCCTGTCCTGGACCACTACCGCCAGCAAGGCTGCGTGCACGAGATCGACGGCCTGGGCTCAGTAGACACCATCTACGACCGCGTCGTGTCCCGTGTCCGTCACGCGCGGATGGCGGCCTAGGGCCGTGCCCAGATGCTACGCAGGGCGCGAATCGTTCGCATGTCTCCACGCGGGTGCTCGCCCGTGCACGTAGCCTTAACGCGATCCTTCCGCGATCTTCGAAACTTGGTTTGCTTGCCGGGTTAGAGGCAGTCAGGCGGTCAAAAAACCGCTTCCGGCGCTGCTTGTGCCGCCACCCCCTGCCATTCCTCCGAAGTGACACACAACCATGTCAACCTTTTCCCTAGCCGAGAGCGGAATCTCGGTCGCCAACCTCGTCCGCAACGCGACGCCTGCCAAGCTCTACGAAGAAGCCGTCCGCTACGACGAAGGCACGGCCATCGCGCAGAGCGGCGCCATCATGCTACGGTCCGGGGAGAAGACAGGCCGCAGCCCCAAAGATAAGCGCATCCTCAATCACCCCGACTCTGCGGGTGACATCTGGTGGGGCGACATCAACATCAAGCTCGACGAGAACGCCTTCATGGTGAACCGCGAGCGCGCCATCGACTACCTCAACACCCTGAAGCGGCTATACGTGGTCGATGGGTTTGCCGGGTGGGACCCGCGCTACCGCCTCAAGGTGCGCATCATCTGCTCGCGCCCCTACCACGCGCTCTTCATGCACAACATGCTGATCCGCCCGACGGCAGAGGAGCTGGCAACGTTTGGCGAGCCCGACTTCGTCGTCTACAACGCGGGGCAGTTCTCGGCCAACCAGTACACCACGGGCATGACCTCAAAGACCTCCATCGACGTATCGTTCGAGGCCGGAGAGATGATCATTCTCGGGACCGAGTACGCCGGGGAGATGAAGAAAGGCGCCTTTACGGTGATGAACTACCTGATGCCGAAGCGCGGCGTGCTGTCGATGCACTGCTCCGCCAACGAGGGCGACGACGGCGACGTAGCCTTGTTTTTTGGGCTCAGCGGAACGGGAAAAACGACGCTTTCTGCCGATCCGCGCCGCCACCTCATCGGCGATGATGAGCACTGCTGGAGCGATGAGGGCGTCTTCAACATCGAGGGGGGGTGCTACGCCAAAGCCATCGACCTGAGCGCGGAGAAGGAGCCTGAAATCCACAGCGCCATTCGCTTTGGGACGGTGCTGGAGAACGTGGTCTACGACGACGACACGCGCGAGGTGGACTATACCGATGCGTCGATCACGCAGAACACGCGTGCCTCGTACCCCATCGAGTACATCGACAACGCCAAGATCCCGTGCATGGGCGGCCATCCGCAGAACATTATCCTGCTCACCGCCGATGCCTTCGGCGTGCTGCCGCCCGTGAGCAAGCTGACGCCCGAACAGGCCATGTACCACTTCATCAGCGGCTACACGGCTAAGGTGGCGGGCACCGAAGTCGGTGTCGTGGAGCCGCAGGCTACGTTCTCGGCGTGCTACGGCGCTGCGTTCATGGTATGGCACCCGTCGAAGTACGCCGAGCTGCTGGCTGAGAAGATGGAGCGCCACGGCGCTACCGCATGGCTCGTCAACACGGGCTGGTCGGGCGGGGCCTATGGCACGGGCTCGCGCATCGCGCTGCAGTACACGCGCGCCATCATCGATGCCATCCACAACGGTGCGCTGGACGAGGTAGAGACGCGGCTCGATCCCACCTTCGGCCTCGCCGTGCCCACCTCGTGCCCTGGCGTACCCGACGAGATTCTGTGGCCCCGAGACACGTGGGCCGATGGCGAGGCCTACGACACCCAAGCCGCCAAGCTGGCAGGCCTGTTCCACGAGAACTTCGAGGCGTTCAAGGAAGGCAGCTCGGAGGCCATCATCAGCGCCGGACCCGCCCTCGTGGAAGCCGCAACGGGCTGAAACTGATGCACGATCTGCCCTAGCAGGTGCCCATACCTGCTCTCTGCACCAAAGACGTATGTTGGTGAGGTGACGACAACGCCTCCCTGGAGGGAGGTGGGCCGCCGCTAGGCGGGTCGGAGGGTGTATGTGCCCATCGTTCAAGTCGCGCTTGGTACACCCCCAGCCCTTCGGGCAGTCCCCTGGAGGGGGCGGTTGCGTGAGGCGACATCGGCAAGTCTACATGCTCTTCTTCAAAAAAGCATAGCAAGATTTGTGGTGCAGGCGGGTGCGCCCATGCTGCGTTTTGCAAGGTTCCAGAAATGAGGAGAGGCGCCCAACCCCCCACAGGTCAGGCGCCTCGGCCCGGTTTACATTCCCACAGTGTAAACCGGGGTGTTTCCCACATAACGATGTAAGTATCGGGGCTTTTGCCGAAGTCTTAAGTCCATCAGCGGAAAAAAATGCCGGACGCACCCTCTTTTTCGGAAATCACCGTTTGGAGGCCAGAATCGACGAAACGACACCGCCCCGATCAGCCATGTAGCCAACCGGGGCGGAGTGCGTTGCGCGAAGGCTTGGGTGAAGCCCCGCTACTTCATGAGCAAGAGCGTCTTGCTGATGCGCTCTGAAGACGTCTCTAGACGGTAGACGTACGTGCCGCTGGGCAGGTTCGCGGCCTCGAACAGTGCCTCATGCCGGCCTGCGCTCAGCACGCCATCCACGAGTACCTGCACGCGTCGACCGAGCACGTCGTACACGGCCAGCGTCACCTGTTGCGCCTGGGGCAGCGTGAAGCCGATCGTCGTGACCGGGTTGAACGGGTTCGGGTAGTTCTGCTCCAGCGTTATTGTGCTCGGCACCTCGGTCTCCTCCGTGGCTGCCGTGGCCGCGCCCGTGAAGCGCATGTCCTCGATGACGAAGTCGAAGCTGCTGGCGGCTTGGCCGTTGCCATTGAGATAGAAGACCAACGCGGTCACATCCTCGGCTGTGAAGCCCGTCGTCCCGCCGATCTTGGCGAGGTCGCTCAGCGCCAAGCGGTACGTCTGAGGCGCGGCCGTCAGGCGGAAGCTGGTGCCGTAGTGGTCGCCGTCGTCGATACTGGCCTTCTCGGCGAAGAACTGCACCGTGCCTTTGCCGGAAGCGGTGAACTCCAGGTGCGAGTAGTCCGAGAGATCTACGGGCTGCGCGGCGGGGCGGAGGTAGCGGAACAGCGCCGCATAGTCCGTCACCGTGCCAGCCACGTACGCATTGCGCTCCACGACGAAGGTACCGTCGTCTGTGGCTACGGCGTCTGTCTGAGCGAACGTGTCGAAGCTAGTGAACGTGGCGTTGCCTGCGCTCGTGCCCCACGGCCCATCCGACCAGTACACGCGGTCGAGCGTCTCACCATCTACCTCGATCGCAAACGCCGCGTCGAACAGGTAGCCGGTCTCCACGCTCACCGTCACCACGGGCGAGTCAGCGTCAATCGCCGGGGCGGGCACGCTCAGCGTCCGCACGAAGTCGGTGCGATTGACGGCTTGCGCCTCGCTCTCGGTAGACGTCGTCGAGCCCGTCAGCTCGATCACCTGGGTGCGTCCCGTCGTGTTTGCTACGCGCATCGTCAGCACGCCGTTCTGGTAGCTGCCGCTGTGGACGTACACGCTCGGCAAGGCCGGAGCGGTAGCGCCCTCGTTGAGGAAGACCACGCCCGCGTCGGCGTCCAGCATGGCGAGCACGTCGGCCACGAGGGCTGCGGTGAAGACGGGCGCAGCGCTCCACACCTGGAAGTTCAGCACCTCCGTCGTGCCCGTGGGCACCGCGTAGGTGTCGGGGGCGAAGCGGCTGTCGATGACGAAGCCGCCACCGGTCTGGTAGGCGTTGAAGCTGACGGCGTAGTCGACCTCGCCCGAGCGGTGGATGAGCTTGGAGAGGACGAAGGTGCGCCCGTCGATCTCGATGAGCCTGACGTCGTCGAGGCGTCCGCCTGCGAGGCGATCACAGGTGTTCTTGGTGTGATCGTACAGCGTGCCGTGCGGCGTGGCCGTCGAGAAGATGGCACCGAGGCGGCGTCCGTCGGGGCGGAGGTAGTCGGCGGCGAAGACGCTGCTGGCGTTGGTGAGGCTTAGGATGTCGCTCGGCGTCGTGACGACCGCAGCGGACTCGTACGGGCCCGTGGCCGGGATGTAATCCGCCAGGTCCAAGCCGTTGCCGGACTTCGGCGCGAATGCCGCGCTGCTCTGGCCGACGATGAGCGGCGTGGGCACGGCTTCGGCGTGGAGGGCGCGACGCTGCTGGGCGTCGGCGCGGCGGTGGAAGAGGCGCTGGGCCAGCTTCGACGCCATGTTGCCGTCCGACTCGATGCCGCCCGGTCCGCCACCCGTGGAGCCCATCGGCGAGACGGCCGCGCGGTCGCTGTCGTTGCCTACGCCGTCGCCCGGCACGGAGTCGGGGTCGGGCTGATCGCTGAAGGTGACCTCTGCGAAGTTCTCGACAGGCATCGCCGTGTTGACCTGCACCGTGTAGCTCAGGACGACGCTGCTGTTGGCCGCGAGCGGCGAGGGGAGCGTCCACGTGATGGTCCGCGTGCCCGCCGCGTAGACCGCGCTGCCCGGCTGCAGCACGAAGCTCTGGAAGTCGAGGCCGACGGGGAGGATGTCATCCACCGTGACGTTGGTGGCGGCATCCGGGCCGTCGTTCGTGACTTCCACCGAGAAGGTGACCACGTCGCCTTGCGTGGGCATCGGGTCGCTCACGGTTTTGTCGAGCGAGAGGTCAGCCACGTTGACGGCGCCGATCATCGCGCTGTCTTGGTCGTTCTCGTTCGGGTCGCCGTTATTTGGCGTCGAGTTCGGGTCAGGCTGGTCCGAGGCGGTCACCTCAGCCGTGTTCGTGATCGCGCCGAGGCCCGCGACGCGGATCACGATGGTCAGCGTAGGCTGAGCGCCCACCAGCACATCGCCCACGGTCCACACGCCCGTGGCCGTGTCGTAGACGCCCGCCGTGGCGTTGGCGGCGACAAACGTCGTGTTGGCCGGAAGCTGATCAGTGACCTCGACGCCTGTGGCCGTGCTCGTACCGTTGTTCGCGACCGTGATGGTGTACGCCACGAGGTCGCCGATCATCAGCACGCCGTTCGGTGTGGCCGTCTTGTTGACCTCTAGGTCGGCTTCGATGCCGCCGACGGCGACGTGCGCCTGATCGTCTTCCTGCGCATCGTTGTTATTCGGCGCGCTGTCCACATCGGGCTCGTTCTGCGCGTTCACTTCGGCGCGGTTGGTGAACGGCCCAACGCCCGTAACTGTCGCGACGATCTCCAGTGTCTCCGTGGCGCCGATGGCCACCATGCCGACCGTCCAGATGCCCGTGACGTCGTCGTAGGCGAGCGCAGGATTGGCGCTGACGAACGTCAGGCCAGCGGGCAGCTGATCCGTGACTTCGACGCCCGTGGCATCTGCCGAGCCGCTGTTGGTCACCGACAGCGTGAAGGTGACATCGCTGCCGACGTTTACGCCGGGCGCGCTGGCGACCTTCATCAGCGAGAGGTCCGCCTGCAAGCCGCCGACGGTCGCCGAGGCAATGTCGTCTTCGTTGAGGTCGCCGTTGTTCGGGTTGGAGTCGGGGTCTTCCTCGTTGACGGCTGTCAGCTCGGCCGTGTTCGTGAACGGACCCGCGCCTGTGACGGTCGCCACGATCTCCAGCGTCTCACTCATGCCGTTGCCGAGCGAGGCCAGCGACCACGTCGGCGCGGCGTACGCGCCTGCCGACGGCGTGGCGCTCACGAAGTCGAAGCCGTTCGGTAGCGCGTCGGCGATCTCGATGCCCGTGGCATCGCTTGGGCCGTCGTTGGTAACGGTCACGGTGAACGTCACGTCGGTGCCCACGATGGGCATGGCGTCATCGACGACCTTGGTTAGCGAGAGATCGGCTACTGGCGTGGCCTCAAAGGTCGCGCTATCCTGATCGTCTTCGGCAGGGTCGTTGTTGCCCGGCGTCGAGTTGGCGTCCGGCTCGTTCGCCGCCGTGACCTCGGCAGTGTTGACGAACATGCCCGCTTGGTCGGCGCGCACTTCGAGCGTGAGCAGCACCTCGCCGTTCATCGGCACGGTGCCTGCATTCCACACATTCGCAGCGAACGTGCCGTTGGGAGTGAACGCGCCCAGCAGCGTGAGGCCCGCCGGGAGCACATCGGTGATCTCCACGCCCGTGGCGTCGACGGTGCCGTTGTTGCGCACCTTGATGCTGAACGTGGTCGACTCGCCCACGCGGATCGGCGAAGAGGAGACGGTTTTCTCCAACTCCAGGTCGATCACGTTGCCAATCAGCGAGGCCGAGGTCTGGTCGTCTTCGGCAGGGTCGTTGTTGCCGGGGACTGAGTCGGGGTCGGGCTGATCGGAGGCGGTGATCTCTGCGCCGTTGGTCAGCGTGGCGCCTGCAGCCGTGACTTCGGCCACGATCTGGAGCTGGGCCTGGCCGCCCGACGCCACCGCGCCCACGGTCCAGAGGCCCGTGTTGTCATCGTAGGCCAACGCCGGGTTGGCGCTGACGAAGTCGAGGCCTGCCGGAAGCTGGTCGGCCACCTCGATGCCCGTGGCATCAGTGGGGCCGTTGTTGAAGACGGTGAGCGTGAACGTGACGTTATCGTTCAAGACCGGGCTCATGGTGTCCACGACTTTCTGCAGCGACAGGTCGGACTGCAGGCCGGTGATGGTGAACGTGCCCTGGTCATCCTCCGTCGAGTCGCCGTTGTTGGGGCCGGAGTCGGGGTCCGGCTGGTCGGAGGCGACGATCTCGGCGGTGTTGGCGATGGCGCCGGGGTCATCGACGCGCACGACGATGTTCAGCGTGGCGGTGCCGCCGCTCGGAATCGTGCCCACAGTCCAGCGCTCGGAGATGCTGTCGTAGTCCATCGAGCTGGCGCTGATGAACGTGACGCCGTCCGGCAGCAGGTCCTCGGCGATCACGCCCGTCGCATCCGCCGGGCCCGCGTTGTCGATCTGGATCATGAACGTGGTGTTGCTGCCTACATTCACGGCCGCTGGCGTGGCCGTCTTGGTCAGCGACAGGTCGGCGAACTGCTGCACCGTCGTAGGCGCGGTGGCCTCGTTGTTGCCCGTGTTCACGTCTGGCGTGGTAGAGGCGACCATCGCCTTGTTGTTGAGCACGGTGCCGTCGGCCACGTTGGCATCGACCTGCACGGTGATGGTGAATTGTGCCGAGGCGCCGTTAGCCAGGGTGGCGTGCGCAAACTGGACGGTGCCGTTGTTGCCTGCGCCGGGATCGGTCGTTGTCCAGCCCGGAGGCGCGGTGGCCGAGACGAACGTGGTGCCCAGCGGCAGCATGTCGCTCACGAGCACGTCATCGGCATCGTCGGGACCGTCGTTGCGCGCATCAATCGTGTAGGTGATGGTCTGCCCGGCCAGGACGGGGTCAACGTCGGTCGATTTCTCGACGACGAGGTCGGTGCCGACGCCAACGATGGATGTCGTCGCGTCGCCCGTTGAGACATCGCGGCCTCCAAGCGTGTCTTCGGTATAGTTGACCACGGCCCGGTTGAAGATAGTGGTACCGTCCGGCGTGCCTCCGTCTACCTCAACTTGGAAGGTAATAGTGGTGAAGGCGTTCTCTGCAAGGACGCCGCCGTTCGTGTCATCGGCGCCCGCGCCCAAGCGGAAGGTGAGCGTGTTGCTACCTCCGTCGAACTCGGCTTGATCATCGCCTGATGCGTCGGTCTTGGCGCCAATATTAGGACCGGAGGCGACAGCCAGCGAGTTAGGGACGTACGTGGTGTTGGCGGGAATCGGGTCGGTGAGGACCACGTTAGTGGCGTTGTCGGTGCTGGTGTTGCCGATGGAGATGGTGTACTCCAGGATGTCGCCCACCTCGCTCTGCCCGCCGTTGAGGTCGCGCACCTGCTTGTCGAGCACCACGTTGGGGACGAAGATGTCGATGGCGAAGGTGACGGCGTGGAGCGAGATGCTCTCGCCGCCCGTAGTCACCTCGAAGTCGACCGACGTGTCGCCGTTGTTGACGATGCCGCTGGGCAGCAGCAGCACATCGGCGTCGTAGCCCAGCGTGTTATTGAAGCTGGGGTTGCGGTTGGTGTTGAATTGGTTCGTGCCGCCTGCATCGGGGAGGGTGATGCTGCTGTTGAAGAAGTCGTTGGTGGTGCCCAGCACGTCCTGCAGGTTGGTCCCGTTGGCGATGAACTGGTCGCCCGTGAAGCCCCGGTCGCCGTCGGTAGCTACGACGCCCAGGAACGTGTCGAAGCTACCCGAAAAGGGCGTGGTGAAGCCGTCGGCGGTGAAGCTGGTGGTAGGCGTGGTGTTGCTCACCTGCGCCGACCCGTCGAAGACCGTCAGGTTACGCAGCGGCTCATTCGGGTCCTCGAAGACCACGATCAGCGTCCATCCTGCGAAGCGGTTGCGATCGCCCGTATCCACCTGCACGTTGGCTACCGTGTAGACGCCGTTGCCCGCGGCTTGTACCAACGAGGTGACCTCGGTGAAGCCCATGTAGCTGTAGCCGTCGTCGTCCTCCTGGGTCGCGGCGAGCGTTTGATAACTAAAGCCTGAGGTAGCTGGTGTGTCGAACAACACGTCGTAGCGGTTAGCGATCTGCGTGCCCGTGAGCCCATCGATGCCTGCACTCCAATACAGGCCTGCCCACAAGACGTTGGCCGAAGCGGGCAGGTTGAGCTGGCTCGACGACGAGTTGAACGTGCTGCCCACGCCGTCAATATCGATGTTGACGCCGTTGAAGTCGTTGTTCTGGTCGGCCACGCCGTTCTGCGCATTGGTGCATCGGGCGCCGCCCGAGCAGGTCGTCAGGGCATTGGCGACGAAGGTGATGTTGCCGTTGGCGTTGGTGCTGAACCGAGGGGTAAAGTTGCGCGATACTTGGGCATACGCCGGTAGCGTAACAAGCAAGGCTAGCGCTGGAAGCAAGAGCTTCAGCGTCCAGCCTCGCCCGGATGTAGCGAGGGTGTGCATGCTTTTGGGGGTCTAGGTGAAGGCCACGGCACACGTAGCCGGGCGCGCGACCATCAAGCCATCGCGCAGGGGGTAAAGCCGTTGGACCAGGGTGATCTGGGGATCACATCATGTAGCGATCCATGTAGAGAAAGAGGAAGAAGCAGGCCGCGGCCATCCAAAACACGAAGAATAGCACGAGGCTGACGAGTGGACCTGCCCCGCGCGAGCGGTGCTTGTGACGGTCCTGCTCGCGCCGTGGCTGGGGCACGGGCGGCAGGTACAGGGACGGAGGTAAGGATGGGGGCTGCTGCTCGACCTCGCGCACCGTGAAGGCATAGGGGACGGGTCGAGCAGGGTGTCGTGGTTGCATAAGAGTAGTGGGTGTTGAACTAGGGTTGCGGTGGATGAAGGCAACCTGGGTGGTTCAAGGCTTATGCATGCTCAAGGCAGGCTAGACGTATGGAGACGCGATTGGGGTATGCACGCCTCAGACGCCGAGTTGTGGTGGTGCGACAGTCATAAACTGCGCCGAGCCTGACCAATGGAACGCAGGTTTTCCCGCGTTTCGCCCAGCCTCGCTTAAAGCCAACCCACCTTCACCGCATCTGCGGTTAAAGTGGTCGATTTCGAAGCACGCCCCTGCGTGGTTGTAGACTTTTAAAGCACCTGTAGCACGTTGAGTCACGCAAATAAACAGTGGGCCAACAGCGGTGCTTTAGGGGGATCGCGTCGTCGCAATCATGACATGTTTCGTTATGGAATGGGGGATGAACGCTAGTAGCACGGGCGGTATAGCTCGGGCTAGGTCATGAGGCGCCATGTGCGCATGGGCTTGGCTGACGAAAGGGGCCAGCCGGGCCGCGCGATGCCGTCAACATCGGCGCCCCAAGGCTTGGCTACTTCATAAGCGTCAGGGTCTTGGTCAGGGCTTGACCTGCGGTCTCTAGGCGGTAGATGTACGTTCCGCTGGGCAGGGTGGCGGCTTCGAACAACGCCTCGTGACGGCCCGCGCTGAGCACGCTATCCACGAGCACCTGCACGCGGCGGCCGAGCACGTCGTACACGGCCAGCGTGACCTGCTGCGCGCGCGGCACCTGGAATCCGATGGTCGTGACCGGGTTGAACGGGTTTGGGTAGTTCTGCTCCAGCGTCATCGCGTCGGGCAACTCGATCTCCTCAGTGGCTACGGAGGCGGCGGCGCCCGTAAAGCGGACGTCCTCGATGACGAAGTCGAAGCTGCTGGCGGCTTGGCCATTGCCGTTGAGGTAGAAGACGAGCGCCGTCACATCGTCAGCTGTGAAGCCCGTCGTGCCGCCGATCTTGGCGAGGTCGCTCAGCGCGAAGCGGAAGGCTTTGGGCGCCGTACCCAGGCGGAACGTGGCGCCGTAGTGGTCGCCGTCGTCGATGCTGGCCTTCTCCGCGAAGAAATGCACCGAGCCCTGGCCATAGGCCGTGAACTCGATGTGCGAGTAGGCGGCGAGGTCCACGGGCTGTGCGCTCGGGCGGAGGTAGCGGAACAGGGCCGCATAGTCCGTCACCGTGCCGCCGATGTAGGCGCTCCGCTCGACCTGGAAGGTGCCCGGCTCGACTGTGCGCTCGTCCTGGCCGTACGTCTCGAACGACTGGATCGAGGCGTTGCCTGCGCTGATGCCCCACGGGCCGTCCGACCAGTACACGCGGTCCAGCGTCTCGCCATCGACATCGATCGCGAAGGCGGCGTCAAACAGGTAGCCGGTCTCCACGCTTACTGAGACGACAGGTGATTCGGCATCGACGGCTGAGGCAGGTACGCTCAGCGTCCGCGCGAAGTCGGTGCGGTTGACGGCCTGCGCCTCGCTCTCGGTGGACGTCGTCGAACCTGTCAGCTCGATGACCTGGGCCCGTCCCGTCGTGTTGGCCACGCGCAGCGTCAGCACGCCGTTCTGGTAGCTGCCGCTGTGGACGTACACGCTCGGCAAGCCCGGAGCGGTGGCGCCTTCGTTCAGGAAGGTCATGCCCGTGTGGGCGTTGAGCATCGCCAGCACGTCGGCCACGAGGGCTTCGGTGAAGACGGGCGCGGCGCTCCACACCTGAAAGCTCAGCACCTCACGCGTCCCGGCAGGCACCGCGTAGGTGTCGGGGGCGAAGCGGCTGTCGATGACGAAGCCGCCATTGGTCTGGTAGGCGTTGAAGCTGACGGCGTAGTCGACCTTGCCCGAGCTGTGGATGAGTTTGGAGAGGACGAAGGTGCGCCCGCCGATCTCGATGAGGCGCACATCGTCGAGGCGTCCGCCGGCGAGGCGATCACAGGTGTTCTTCGTGTGATCGTAGAGCGAGCCCTCGGGCGTCGTCGTGCCGAAGATGGCGCCGAGGCGCCGTCCGTCGGGGCGCAGGTAGTCGGCGGCGAAGACGCTGCTGGCGTTGGTGATGCCGAGCAGGTCCGTCGGCGTCGTGATGACGGCGGCCGACTGCTGGGGGCCATTCGCCGGCACGTAGTCTGCCAGGTTGAGCGAGGCGCTTCCCGACTTGGAGGCCGTCGCAAACGCAGCGCTGCTCTGGCCGACGATCAGCGGCGAGGATGCGGCTTCGGCGCGGAGGGCGCGGCGCTGCTGGGCGTCGGCACGGCGGTGGAAGAGGCGCTGGGCCAGCTTCGACGCCATGTTGCCGTCCGACTCGACGCCTGCACCGCCCCCGCCTGACGAGTCGTCGGGCGTCACGGCTGCGCTGTCGCTGTCATCGCCCATGCCGTCGCCCGGCGTGGAGTCGGGGTCGTTCTGGTCGCTGGCTACGACTTCGGCGAAGTTCTCAACGGGCTGGTCGGTGTCAACCAGCGCCGTGTAGATCAGCGTCCACGACGTAGGCTGGCAGGTGGCGGAGGGACAGCCAGGGAAGCCGAAGTCGCGCACCGCCCACGTGATCGTCCGCGTGTTGGCGTCGTACGTGGGAGGCACCGGGCCTGGCGCCTGCACGAAGCTCTGGAACTCCAGTCCCACAGGCAGCACGTCTTCCACGACCACGCCCGTGGCGCCGTTCGGACCGTCGTTGGTCACCGTCACGCTGAACGTCACGATGTCGCCCTCGTCGGGCATCGGGTTATCCACCGTCTTCTCCAGCGAGAGGTCGGCGACGCCTGTGGCGCCGATGGTTGCGGTGTCCTGGTCGTTCTCACTCGGGTCGTTGTTGCCCGGCGTCGAATTTGGATCAGGCTGGTCCGAGGCACTCACTTCAGCGGTGTTGCTGATGGAGCCTGGCGTCAGGATTTTGACCACGATGGTCAGCGTCGGGGCTTCGCCCGCGGGGATGCTGCCGATGGTCCAGAGGCCAGAGACCTCGTCGTAGATGCCCGATGTTGCGTTGGAGGCGACGAACTCGACGCTCCCTGGCAGCTGGTCGGTGACTTCGACGCCCGTCGCGTCGCTCGCGCCGTTGTTGGTGACGGTGATGATGAAGCTCACGAGGTCGCCCACGTTGATGCCCGTCATCGGGTCGGCCACCTTGGTCAGCGACAGGTCGGCTTCGATGCCGCCCACGGTCGCCGTGTCCTGATCGTCTTCCTGCGGGTCGTTGTTGTTCGGCGTGCTGTCCACATCCGGCTGATCCTGCGCGGTCACTTCGGCGCTGTTGACGAACGGCCCAGCCCCTGTCACCGTCGCCACGATCTCCAGCGTTTCGGTTGCGTTGATGCCCACACTCCCGACGGTCCAGACGCCCGTGTTGGCGTCGTACGCGTTGGCCGGGTTGGCGCTGACGAAGTCGAGGCCTGCGGGCAGCTGATCGGTGACTTCGACGCCTGTGGCGTCGGCTGAGCCGCTGTTGCTCACGGCCAGTGTGAAGGTCACCGTGCTGCCCACGTTCACGTCGGGTGCGCTGGCGGTTTTGGTCAGCGACAGGTCAGCGCGCGTGCCGCCTACGGATGCCGAGGCGAGGTCGTCTTCGTTGAGGTCGCCGTTGTCCGGCGTGGAGTCGGGGTCTTCTTCGTTCACCGCTGTCAGTTCGGCCGTGTTGACGAACGGCCCATCGCCTGTGACGGTCGCCACGATGTCGAGTGTGGCACTGGCCCCGCTGGCGAGCGTGGCAATGCTCCACACGTCGTTGGCGAAGGTGCCAGCCGAAGGGCTGCTGCTGACGAAGTCCAAGCCGACAGGCAGCGCGTCGGTGATCTCGATGCCCGTGGCGTCGCTCGGGCCGTCGTTGGTGACGGTCACGGTGAATGTCACGTTCTGCCCTACGACCTGTGATGGGTTATCGACCACCTTGCTCACCGACAGGTCGGCGAGCGGTGTCGCCTCGAAGGTGGCGCTGTCCTGATCGTCTTCGCTCGGGACGTTGTTGCCCGGCGTCGAGTTAGCGTCCGGCTCGTTGGCCGCGCTCACCTCGGCGCTGTTGACAAACGTGCCCGCTTGGTCGGCGCGCACCTCCAGCATCAGCATCGCCTCGTCGTTCGGCGCGATGGTACCGACGGTCCACAGGCCAGCGGCGTAGCTGCCGTCGGGCGTCATGCTGCTGATGAGCGTGAGGCCGCTGGGCAGGACATCGGTCACCTCAACGCCCGTCGCGGCGATGGTGCCGTTGTTGCGGACTTTGATCGTATAGGTCGTCGTCTCGCCGACGCGGATGGGCGTGGGCATGACGGTCTTCTCCAACTCAAGGTCGATCACCTGCCCCGTCACGGTGGCGGCCGTCTGGTCGTCTTCGCCGGGAGCGTTGTTGCCGGGCGTCGAGTCGGGGTCGGGCTGGTCGCTGGCGGTTACCTGTGCGCCGTTCGAGAGCTGCGTGTTCGCCACCGTCACTTCGGCGACGAGTTCGAGCACGGCTTGGTTACCTGCGGCGACGCTGCCCACCGTCCACACGCCGGTGTTGTCGTCGTAGGCGTTGGATGGGTTGGCGCTGACGAAGTCGAGGCCCGCCGGAAGCTGGTCGGTCACTTCCACGCCCGTGGCGGTGCTCGGTCCGTCGTTGAGCAGCGTCAGCGTGAACGTCACGTTGTCGCCCACCGTCGGCGTCGTGGTATCGACGATCTTCTGGAGCGAGAGGTCGGCCTGCTGGCCCGTCACCGTCGCGCTGGCCTGATCGTCTTCGTTCGGGTCGGCGTTGTTAGGGCTGGAGTCCGGATCGGGCTGGTCCGAGGCGATGACTTCGGCGACGTTGGAGAGCGCCCCCGCTTGGTCCACGGTTACCTCGATGTCAAGCGATGCCGTAGCGCCACTGGCAATGGTGCCGATGCTCCACAGCTCGTTGGTTTCGTTGTAGTCGAGCGAGTTGGCGCTGACGAAGGTGACCCCAGCAGGGAGGGCGTCTTCGACCACCACGCCTGTCGCGTCGGCGGGTCCGTCGTTCTTGACGTTGATCGTGAAGGTCGCGGTGCCGCCTACGTTCACCGAAGCCGGGCTCACCGACTTGGCCAGCGAGAGGTCGGCGAACTGCTGCACGGTCGTCTGCTCGTCGGCGTCGTTGTTGCCTGTGTTGACGTCGGGCGTCGTCGAGGCGATCGTGGCGTTATTCGTAAGCACGGTAGCATCGGCGATGTTGCCATCGACCTGCACGGTGATCGTAAACTGCGCCGACGCGCCGTTGGCGAACGTGCTGCGCGCGAAGCGGACGGTGCCGTTGTTGCCCACGCCGGGGTCGGTGGTGGTCCATCCGCCGGGCGCGGTGGCGGAGACGAAGGTGGTGCCTAGGGGCAACACGTCGCTCACGAGCACATCGGCGGCGTCTTCCGGGCCGTCATTGCTCACATCAAGCGTGTACGTCACGTTCTGGCCTGCGAAGACCGGATCCACATCGTCGCTCTTGGCAATGGTAAGGTCGGTGCCTACGCCCACGACCGCGGTGGTGACATCGCCCGTGGACACGTCGCGTCCGCCCAGCGTGTCTTCCACGTAGTTGACCACGGCGCGGTTGAAGACCGTCGTGCCGTCCGCCACGCCGCTGTCAATCTGCACACGGAAGGTGAGCGTTGTCGTGGCGTTCTGCACGAGCGTCCCGCCGTCGGTGGCGTTCGCGCCCGCGCCGATGCGGAAGGTAACTGCGTCGGCGCTCGCGTCGTACTCGGCCTGGTCGCTGTCATCCGCATCGCTCTTGGTGCCCACGTTGGGGCCTGCCGAGACGACGAGCGAGTTGGGCACGTACGTCGTGTTGGCCGGGATGGCATCGGTGAGCACGGCGTCGATAGCGTCGTCTACGCCCGTGTTGGTCACCACGATGTCGTACTCCAGCACGTCGCCCGCCTCGGCTTGCCCGCCGTTGAGGTCGGTCACCTGCTTGTCGACGGTCACGAAGGGGCGGTAGATGTCGATGGCGAACGTGACCGCGTGGAGCGAGATGCTCTCGCCGCCCGTGGTCACCTCAAAGTCCACCGAGGTGTCGCCGTTGCTGACGATGCTGCTGGGCAGCTCGAGGATGTCGGCGTCGTAGCCCAGCGTGTTGTTGAAGGCCGGGTTGCGGTTGTTGTTGAACTGGTTGGGGCTGCTGCTGCCGGGCAGCGTGATGCTGCTGTTGAAGAAGTCGTTGCTCGTGCCACGGATGTCCTGCAGGTCCGTCCCGTTAGCGACAAAGCGGTCGCCGGTGAAGCCGAGGTCGCCATCGGTAGCAACGACGCCCAGGAACGTGTCGAAGCTACCCGTGAAGGGCGTGGTGAAGCCGTCCGCCGTGAAGCTGGTGGTGGGCGTGTTGTTGCTCACCTGCGCCGAGCCGTCAAAGACGGTCAGGTTGCGCAGCGGCTCGTTGGGGTCCTCGAAGACCACGATCAGCGTCCATCCTGCGAAGCGGTTGCGATCGCCCGTATCCACCTGCACGTTGGCCACGGTGTAGGCGCCGTTGCCTGCGGCCTGCACCAGCGAGGTGACTTCTGCGAAGCCCAAGTAGCTGTAGCCGTCGTCGTCCTCTTGGGTGGCCGAGATTGTCTGGTAGCTGAAGCCCGGGGTCGCGGGGGTGTCAAAGAGGATGTCGTAGCGGTCCGCGATCTGCCCACTTGTGAGTCCGTCGATCCCTGCGCTCCAGTACAGCCCGGCCCACACCACGTTGGCCGACGCGGGTAGGTTGAGCTGGCTGGACGACGAGTTGAACGTGCCGCCCACGCCATCCACATCGATGTTGGTGATGTTGAAGTCGTTGTTCTGGCTCTGGCTGAGACTGGCCGTCGCGTTCTGCGCGGCTGTACAGCCGTTGGTGCTGCTCTGGCAGGTCGTCAGCGCGTTGGCCACAAACGTGATGTTGCCGTTGGCGTTGGTGCTGAAGCGCGGCGTAAAGTCGCGCACCACCTGCGCATGCGCGAGCGGGGCCGCGCCGAAGGTGAGCAGGACCAGCGTGAAGAGGGCCATCCTCACGCGTTGTGTAGAAGCGAAAAGCATCGCGGTCGGTCGTCTAGGTATAGAACGGGGGATTTGCCTCACGCCTGCCCAAACCGCGTTCCGCGTGCTCCTGGATCCTAAATCGAAGCCGCTGCTTTCGACGAACGCCCCGATCGGTTCGACGAACCCCTACAGCGGGCTCCGTCCTAGCGTCATGTTCTCGTTCTGGGACGCCCGATAGAGATCATACATCTCATTCGAAGATGGGGCATTCGCTGACTATGAGTTGTCGTGGGAAACCACTCGTTCCGTTCGCAGAGGAAGCGACAAACACGTGCGATGTTTGGGAGACCTGGCCTTACTACTCCACTCTGCGATTATTCTGTGTGGAAGGGTCCGACGTCCGCAAGCGTGTCCGCCTAGCACTGAACACGCTGCTCGAAAATGCTACACTGTCAGGCGTGGCTATTTGGAATTCAACGGGCGTTTCTGCCTTCATGGCAGGCATTCGAAGATTTAGATGAGCCTACTGAGAAATTCCCAAATCACAAACCCGAAAGAGAGCATTAAGAAGATAATCTTCCCCCAGAAGAAGCGATATGGCCACTCATCAAGATAGAGGGGCTTTAGGACGTTATCATCAGGAAGGGCTGAACCCTTGCTCTCAATCAGTTCGGCTTCTTTTTTTT
>JBCCMF010000012.1:0-30673 GCA_039026435.1 Bacteroidota bacterium | reverse complement strand
TCTACCTCTACTACAAGGGCGAGCGGATGGGCGAGCGCAAGACGTTCGGCGGCCGCGAGATCAAGTGGGGCGTGGCCATTTCGGATAACCTAGAGGGGCCGTACGTGAAGTCGGAGTACAACCCCATCACCAACAGCGGCCACGAGCTGTCGGTGTGGCCGTACCAAGGGGGCATCACGGCGCTCATCATCACCGACGGGCCGGAGCGCAACACGCTCCAGTGGGCGCCCGACGGCATCAACTTCGAGATCATGTCGCACCTGAAGGGCGGGCCGCCTGCCGCCGGGCTTGTGCGCGGATTCGACACCGATGCCAGCCCCGTCGCCGCCATCGAGTGGGGGCTGACGCATCAGTACGTCTCCTACGACTGGCAGTACATCCGCCGCTTCGTATCCCGCGTGCCGTTCAGCCCGTGATGCTACGACGCTAGGTAGATACAGCAGGGCGCACCGACGAGCGCCGCACGATGAGTTCCACAGGCATCATCACCTTGCGGGCCGGGTACGTCTTGCCTTCGATGCGCTCAATCAGCATCTCCATCGCCAACTGCCCGATGTCGTAGGCGGGCTGGGCCGCCACGGTGAGGAAGGGATCGATGAGCGAGGCGGTCTCCAGGTCATCCACGCAGGCCAAGGCCACGTCGTCAGGAATGCGGACGCCGTGCCGCCGCGCAGCCACGAGCACGCCGAGCGCCACCTTGTTGCTGGCCGCGACGATGGCCTCGGGCAGGTGGTCCTCCGCGACCAGCGCATCGAAGATCGCCTCGCCACTCTGGCGCGTGTAGCTGCCGAGGCGAACCCGTGGCGGATGTTCGGCAGCCGTCATGGCATCGGTGTAGCCCTTCAAGCGCTGCTCCAGCGACGAGACGCCCTCGGGGCCGCCCACGAACGCGATGTCGCGGAGGCCTTGGTCGAGCAAGTGCTTCGTGAGGACGCGGCCTGCTTCGTGCGAGTCGCCGTGGACGAGGTCGTAGGCGGTGCCGGGCAGCTCGCGGTCGGTGAGGACGACGGCGACGCCGTGGCGCTTCAGCTGCGAGAGGTCGTGGCCGTCGCCTTGCGCAGGCGTGAGGATGACGCCGTCGATGCGGTGAGCGATGAGGGCATCCAGCAAGGTCCGCTCTTTCTCGACCGACTCGTCGGTGTTGACCAGGATGAGGGTGTAGCCGTGCGCCTGGGCCGTGGCTTCCACGCCGTGCATGATGGTGGTGTAGAAGGCGCTGGTGATGTCGGTGACGACGAGCGCGACGAGGTTGGTGCGGCCGCTGCTGAGGCTGCGGGCCGCGGCGTTGGGCACGTAGTGCAACTCGTTGACCACCCCCTCCACGCGCTGGTACGTGCGTGCACTCAGCTTCTCGGGCTGCCGGAAGAACCGCGTCACCGTGGCATGACTGACGCCCGCCTTGGTGGCTACATCGTAGATCGTGACGCGGTGATCACCCGAACGCGAAGACTGCATAGGCGCTGAAGGGAGCGAGAGGAATCAGTGCACCCCAGGATACGAAAACCGCTGTGCAAAAGCCGACCGTTACGCCAGCATAAAAAATGTTGTCGGCAACACTTGCGGAAATAATAGCTGGCCTCTACCTTCGTTTTGGAAGCGCTACGAGCCTGTAAGGCGATGCGTTTTCAGGCCTGAGCGCATGTTTGTGGCAACATCATCGTCGCCTGCATGCAGGGCAAAAGCCCCGATACCTCGCTCGGAAGCCCAGTACGTGTGCCACGTTGCCATCGCAAAGGATACGCGTCGGTTTCACTGTATGACACTCCGCAGACCGTCGAAGATTCACACCCTTGACCGCCATTTGCCTCACGGCAAGGCGGTTGGACGATGGCTGTGCATCGATGGCCGCTCGCCCACACCGCCTTAACATTTGTCGTCCAACAGGCGGCGGCTTTACATCACGCTAGCTCAGTGCACGCGTGCAGGAAGACGCCCTTGTTGGATCGAGGAAGCCCACCCCAACTTTTGGCCTCATTGGCCCCGCAATTATGTCCGTTCGTACCCGTATAGCCGCCCTGAGCCTACTGCTCGCCCTCCCGCTGGCCTGTGCTTCCAACGAGCAAGTGGCCGAGCCTGAAGACGCGTACACCGCCGACTGGGAGTCGATCTCGGCCTACGAGATCCCCGACTGGTTCGCCGATGCCAAGCTCGGCATCTTCATCCACTGGGGTGTCTACAGCGTGCCCGCCTTTGGCAGCGAGTGGTACCCGCGCCGCATGTACGAGCGCGACTCGGTCCGCCACGCCAGCGGCCGGGCCACCAGCGCCAACACGTACATCCACGCGCACCACGCAGAGACCTACGGCGACCCGTCGGAGTTTGGCTACAAGGACTTCATCCCGATGTTCAAGGCCGAGAACTTCGACGCAAACGCCTGGCTCGACCTGTTCGAAGAGGCTGGGGCGCGCTACGTGATTCCCGTGGCCGAGCACCACGACAGCTTCGCCATGTACAACTCCTCGCACACCCGATGGAACTCGGTAGAGATGGGGCCGAAGCGCGATGTGCTGGCGGAGATCGCCGAGGCGACCCGCGAGCGCGGCCTCTACTTCGGCGCATCGAGCCACCTGGCCTTCAACTGGGATTACTTCACCCGCGAAGAGGGCTGGGACACCGCCGATCCGGAGTACGCCGACTTCTACGGCCCGGCCCACGAGCAGTATGTGGATCCCGTCAGCGAGGAGTACATGGCCTACTGGTGGGATCGCACCACGGAGATCATTGACAAGTATCAGCCGGACGCGATGTGGTTCGACTTCTTCATCGACCAGGAAGACTTCGTGCCGTACCACGCCAAGCTGGCGGCGTACTACTACAACAAGGGCCTAGAGTGGGATCGCGAGGTGGTGCTGCAGACCAAGAACATGGGGTTCGAGTCGTACCCGCAGGGCACGCACGTGCTCGACATCGAGCGCGGCAAGCTCCCCGGCATCCATCCTTACGCGTGGCAGACCGACACGTCGGTGGGCACCAACTCGTGGGGCTACGTGACCAACTGGATCTCGAAGTCGCCCAACACCATCGTCGATGATCTCGTGGACATCGTGGCCAAGAACGGCAACCTGCTGCTGAACGTGGGGCCGAAGTCGGACGGGACGATCCCCGAAGACCAAGCCGAGGTGCTACGCGAGCTGGGCGGATGGCTCGGCCAGAACGGCGAGGCCGTCTACGGCACGCGCCCCTGGACGTCGTTCGGCGAAGGGCCGACCAAGGACGCCGAAGGGCACCACTCGGAGGGCCGCAACAAGCAGCTCACCGCCGAAGACATCCGCTTCACCACGAAGGACGACATGCTGTACGCCATCCTGATGGCGTGGCCGGAGTCGGGCACAGCCGTGGTGAAGTCGCTGGGCGAGGGCGGCGAGTTGGACCGCGCCATCAGCGGCGTGACGCTGCTGGGGCACGACGGCGCGCTGGAGTACGAGCAGACCGCCGACGGCCTGATGGTGACGCTGCCGGACGAGCGCCCGAACGACTACGCGTACGCCATCGCCGTGGCCCTCAACTAAGCCGGAGCACGACCATGCAGTACCGCACCCTTGGGCAGACCGGGCTAGAGGTGTCGATCCTCGGCTTTGGCGCCTCGCCGCTGGGCAACGAGTTTCGCGAGATCGACCCCGCCGAGGGGCAACGCGCCGTGGATGCGGCGTTGGACGCAGGCATCAACTACTTCGACGTGGCGCCCTACTATGGCCGCACGCTCGCCGAAGAGCGCCTCGGCACCTTCCTCGACGGCAAGCGCGACCGGGTCTTCCTGGCAACCAAGGTAGCCCGTTACGGCAAAGCCTTGCCCGACGGCTTCGACTTCTCGGCCGAGCGCATGGTGCAGTCGGTTGAGGCCAGCCTCCGCCGCCTCCGTACCGATGTGATCGACGTCATCCAGGTACACGACGTAGAATTCGGCGATCCCGACGTCATCATCAACGAGACGCTGCCCGCGCTAGAGCGGCTGCGACAAGCGGGCAAGGTGCGCTTCATCGGCGTGACGGGCTACCCGCTCCAGATCCTGCGCGCCCTCGCCGATCAGGCGCCCGTGGACGCCATCCTCAGCTACTGCCACTACAACCTGCTCGATACCAGGATGGACGCCGTGCTGACGCCGTTTGCGCAGGCCAGCGGCGTAGGTCTGATCAGCGCCTCGCCGCTCCACATGGGCATGCTGACGCAGCGCGGCGCACCCGCGTGGCACCCAGCGCCCGAAGCCGTCAAAGTGGCCTCCGAAACGGCCGCCGCGTGGTGCGCCGAGCGCGGCTTAGACCTGGCAACGCTGGCGATGCAGTTCGCCCTGGCGCACGAAGCCGTGGCGACGACGCTCGTTGGTATGAGCTCGACGCGCAGCGTGGCGCGTAACGTGGCCGCGCTGGAGGCGCCGATGGATGAGACGGCGATGGCCGCTGTCCGAGAGCTACTGGCACCTGTGGCCGACGTGACATGGCCGTCGGGGCTGCCGCAAAACCAAGACGACGCCGTGCTGGCTGCGCTTTCCTCGGAGGCGGCATGATTCGCGACGGCATCCTCAACCCCGCTATCAACAACCTCATCAGCCGCGTGCGCCACACCAACACGCTGGTCATCGCCGACCGTGGTTTCCCGTTCTGGCCGACGATCGAGACGGTGGATATTTCGCTCGTCGACGACATCCCCACCGTGCTCGACGTGCTCCACGCGCTCCAGCAGCGGTGCCACTTTGGGCAGATCCGCATGGCTGAGGAGTTCAAGCAGCACAACAGCGCGGGCAAGCAGGCGGCGTTCACGCACGCTATCGGCAGCATCCCCGTCGCCTACCTGCCGCACGATGCGTTTAAGCAGCACGTCCCGAGTGCCATCGGCCTCATCCGCACGGGCGACACGACGCCGTACGCCAACATGATCTTGGAGTCGGCATGACGATCGACGCACACCATCACTTCTGGTGCTACACGCCCGAGGAGTTCGGCTGGATCGACGAGTCGATGCAGGCCATCCGCCGCGACTTCGGTCCGGATGACTTGCGGGCAGCGTTGGACGAGGCCAGCATCGACGGCACCGTGGTTGTGCAGGCGCGGCAGTCGATGGAGGAGACGGCGTGGCTACTCGCCCTGGCAGCGGCGCACGACTGGATGCGCGGCGTGGTCGGCTGGGTGCTGCTGGTGGAGCCGAGCGTCAGCGACGTGCTGGACCGCGTGGCAGCGAACCCGAAGCTGGTGGGCGTGCGCCATGTGCTGCACGACGAGCCTGACGACGACTACATGCTGCGCGACGACTTCAACCGCGGCATCCGCGCATTGCAGGCGCATGATCTGGTCTACGACATCCTGATCTTCGAGCGCCACCTGCCGCAGACGCTCGCTTTCGTGGATCGCCACCCCGAGCAGCCGTTCGTGCTCGACCATGTCGCCAAGCCGCGCATCGCGGCGGGCGAGCTGGAGCCGTGGCGTACGCACATCCGCGCACTCGCCGAGCGTCCCAACGTGACCTGCAAAGTGTCGGGCATGGTGACGGAAGCGGATTGGGCGAACTGGAAGCCGGAGACGTTGCGCCCGTACTGGGATACTGTGCTCGACGCCTTCGGTCCGTCGCGGCTGATGTTCGGCTCCGACTGGCCCGTCTGCCTCGTGGCGAGCGGCTACGCGCGTTGGGCTCAGACCGTCCGCACCTGGATCGCCGACCTCTCGGCCGACGAGCAGGCGCAGATCATGGGCGGCACGGCGGCGCAGGTGTACGGACGCACCATCGCGGAGGCCGCATGAGCGCGTTGTACATCACCGCACCCGGAAAGACGGAGACGGGGCCCGCACGCACACCGGAGCCCACGGCTGGCGATGTGCTGCTGCGCATCAGCACGGTGGGCTTCTGCGGCACCGACCTCAGCACCTTCCGAGGTCGCAACCCGCTGGTGAGCTATCCGCGCATCCCAGGGCACGAGATCGCCGCCCGCGTCGAGGCGCTGGGTGCCGACGTGCCGGGTGGGCTGACCGTGGGCGAAGCCGTGACCGTGATGCCCTACACGGCGTCTGGGGAGTGCGGTGCGTGCCGTCGCGGGCGCCCCAATTCCTGTGAGAACAATCAAACCTTGGGCGTACAGCGCGACGGCGCTATGCAGCCGCTGATGGCCGTACCCTACTCGAAAGTGCTGCCCGCGCCGACGCTCTCGCTATCCGAACTTGCCCTCGTCGAACCACTCAGCGTAGGGGATCACGCGGTCGTCAGGGGAGAGGTGGACTGTGGGGACACGGTCGCCGTGTTCGGATGCGGAGCCGTCGGCCTGGGCGCCATTGTGAGCGCGGCGTATCGGGGGGCGCGGGTGATCGCCATCGACCTGGACGATGCCAAGCTGGCCATCGCGCAGCAGTGTGGCGCTGCGCACGGTGTGAACGCCCGCACCGCCGATGTTGCCACGACACTGCGCGACTTGACCGATGGCTACGGCCCCGACGTCGTGGTTGAAGCGGTGGGGGTGCCCGAGACGTTCGTGGGCGCTGTTGAGCACGTCGCGTATGCTGGCCGCGTGGTCTACATCGGCTACGCGAAGGCGCTGGTGACCTACAACACGGCGCTGTTCGTCAAGAAAGAGCTCGACATCCGAGGCTCTCGCAACGCCACCGCCGCCAGCTTCCAGAACGTCATCCAGATGATGGCCGACGGCCGTGTGCCCACCGGCGCCCTTGTCACCCGCACCATCGACTTCGCCGACGCTGGCGCCGCGCTCGCCGCCTGGGACGCCGATCCCGGCGCCGTCACGCGCATCCACGTCCGCCTCAGCGACTAACCCCGTTACCCATGCCTGCTACGCTGCCGCCCCCCGCCGACCGCCCTTCGGGCACGCTGCCCGTCGTGCCGAAGCACTTCCTCGTGCCGTTCATCGTGCTCACGACGCTCTTCGCGCTGTGGGGCCTGGCGAACAACCTCACCGATGTGCTGCTGGCGACCTTCAAGCGCATCATGAGCATGACGGACTTCCAGACGTCGTGGATCCAGGTGGCGTTTTACGGCTCGTACTTCTGCCTCGCACTGCCCGCCGCGCTGTTCATCCGCAAATACTCCTACAAAGCAGGCGTCCTCCTGGGCCTCGGGCTGTTTGCCGTTGGTGCGCTGGCGTTTTATCCGGCGAGCCAGACGATGCAATACAGTCACTTCCTGATGGCACTGTTCGTGCTCGCGGGTGGGCTGTCGGTCCTAGAGACGAGCGCGAATCCGTATATCCTTGTGTTGGGGCCGGAGGAGACGGCGACGCAGCGGCTCAACCTCGCGCAGTCGTTCAACCCCATTGGGTCGATCACCGGCGTCATCATCGGCAAGCTGTTTATCCTCTCGCAACTCAACCAAGCCACCGAGGCCGAGCGAGCGGCAATGTCAGTGGCAGAGCTGGAGGCCGTGCAGCAGGCCGAGCTGGCGGCAGTGATGGGGCCGTACGTGACCATTGCCGCGCTGATCGTGGGCATCTGGCTGCTGATCGCGTTTACGAAGTTTCCGTACGCGAAGGAGTCGGGAGCCTTTAACCTGAGCCAGACGCTCGGGCGGCTGCTGAAGAAGAAGCACTACGTGGGCGGCGTGATCGCGCAGTTCTTCTACGTGGGCGCGCAGATCGGCGTGTGGTCGTTCACCATCCGCTACGTGATGGACGAGCTGGCGCTCAACGAAGACGACGCCTCGACCTACTACCTCGCGGCCATCGTCGTCTTCGCCGTGAGCCGCTTCATTTGCACCGCGCTGATGAAGATCATCGCCCCGCACAAGCTACTGTGGATGCTGGCGCTGGGCGCTGCCGTGCTGACGGCGGTCGTGGCCGCTGCGGGTGGCATGGTCGGCGTGGTGGCGCTGGTGGCGATCTCGGCGTGCATGTCGCTCATGTTTCCCACCATCTACGGCCTCGGGCTGCAGGGACTGGGCGAAGACACCAAGATCGGCGCCTCGGGCCTCATCATGGCGATCCTCGGCGGCGCCGTGCTGACGGCCATCCAAGGGCAGGTCTCCGATCTCTTCGGCATCCGTGCCGCCTACCTCATCCCGCTCGCGTGCTTCTTTGTGATCGCCTACTACGGCGCACGCGGGCATCGCGTCCAGACTGCTTGAGTAGGATGCCCTGAGTCTCGACCATAGCATGGTACCGTCATGAAGCGCTCTCCGATATCAAGAATTGTTGGTACGCCCAGGTTTGTCATCCCGAGCGAAGCCGAGGGATCTCCCACTCACTCGTCGTGCAAAACGTACGAGGGGGAGATCCCTCGGCTCTGGCCTTCGGCCTCCGCTCGGGATGACAGGGGGAAGCGCCGCGCTGCACTCTCACACATTAGAGCAGCCATGCTCTTCGTTCTAATGGTGATGTGGGGCGGAAACGTCCTTGCGCAAGACACCAAGCCGAACATCCTGTTCATCATGACGGATGACCACGCGGCGCACGCGCTCGGGGCGTATGGCGGACGGCTGGCGGGCTTGAACCCCACGCCGACGCTGGACCAGCTCGCCGCAGAGGGCATGCGGTTCAGCAACGCGTTCGTGTCGAACTCCATCTGCACGCCCAGCCGCGCCACGCTGATGACCGGGCAGTACAGCCACACGAACGGCATCCGCACGCTGATCGGGCCGCTGGCGCCCGAGCGGCAGCACCTGCCCCGGCTCATCGGCGAGGCCGGGTATCACACAGCGATGATTGGGAAGTGGCACCTTACCGAAGAGCCCGCCGCGTACGACGAGTACAGCGTGCTGGAGGTGCAGGGCAACTACTTCAACCCGACGCTGCGGCGCTCCGTGCGTGGCGACTGGCCGGACAACGAGCAGTACTTCAGCGGCTACGACTCCAAGCACTCGTCGGACGTCGTTACTGACCTGTCGCTGGAGTGGCTGAAGCGCCGCGACACGAGCCGCCCGTTCTTTCTGATGCACCACTTCAAGGCGCCGCACGACAACTTCGAGAACGCCGAGCGCTACGACTGGCTGTACGAAGACACCGACATCCCCGAGCCCACCACGCTGTGGCACCAGCCCGACTTCGGCTCGGCCGCGACGCACGGGCGCGGCAGCGGGACCTCGGTCTCCAAGCGCAACACGCGGCGCAACATGGGCCACCACATGTTCGTGGATCCCTCGCTCGACAGCACCGAGTACACGCGCGTCACCTACCAGCGCTACCTCAAGAAGTACCTCCGCACCGTGCGCGGCGTGGACGACAACATCAAGCGGCTGATCGACCACCTGCGCGAGACGGGCGAGCTCGACAACACCATCGTCATCTACACCTCCGACCAGGGCATGATGTTGGGCGAGCACGACCTGATCGACAAGCGGTGGATGTACGACGAGTCGATGCGCATCCCGCTCATCGTACGCTATCCCGCGCGCTTCCAGCCCGGCACCGTCTCCGACGCGATGGTGAGCAATGTGGACCTCGCCCCGACGCTCCTCGCCCTCGCAGGCGCCGAGACGCCCGACTTCATGCAGGGCCGCAGCCTCACGCCGATCCTCAACGGCGCCACGCCCGACGACTGGCGCGAGGCCGTCTACTACCGCTACTGGATGCACCTCACGCACCACGACGTGCCTGCGCACTACGGCATCCGCACGAAGGACTACAAGCTGATCTTCTTCTACGGCCTGCCTCTCGATGCCGAGGGCGCGCTGGAGCCCGCCACCACGCCGTCGTGGGAACTGTACGACCTGCGCACCGACCCGTGGGAGAGCGTCAACCGCTACGCCGACCCCAACTACGCCGAGGTTGCCCAGCAACTCAAGCGCGACCTCCTCGCCCTCAAAGCCCGCACCGGCGACACCGACGATCGCTATCCCGCGCTGATGCAAGTCCGCGCCGACCACTGGTAGCTCTATCCATCACCAAGCTCCTGAGACTACGATGAAGCCCCGTTTCGCTCTTTTCCTGCTGCTCGTGCTCGCCTGCACGGCCTGCTCCGGCAGCGACCCCGCCGCCGATGCCGATGAGGCACCAGAACTCACCACGGAGCACCTGCCCGCGCCGCCGGACGGCATGCAGTGGGCGCTCAATGATGCGCTCTCGGACGAGTTCAACGGCGAGCGCCTCGACCTCGACAAATGGACGCCGTTTCATCCGTACTGGGATGGCCGCGAGCCCAGCCAGTTTGTCGTCGCCAACGTGTCGCTCGGCGATGGCAACGCGCTGCTGAAAGCCACGCCGAAGGTGCAGAGCATGGACGAGGTGCGCGACCCCGAGAGTGATGTGTGGGTCAACTCGTCGTGCATCACCTCGAAGGAGCCCATCGCCGAATATGGCTACTACGAGGCGCGGATGAAGGCTTCCGAACTGTCCATGACCTCGTCGTTTTGGCTGCAAGGCACCTACAGCGAGATCGACGTGGTGGAGCAGTTGGGCGCGCCCAAGGTGCATCCGCACAAGAACTTCTGGATGCTGATGAACACGCACTACTACAAGACTGGCTGGGCCAACGACAAGGCCACGCCGGAGCACTGGCGGATGCCGTCGGGTTCAGCCGATGACTTCCACACGTACGGCGTCTGGTGGAAGGACGAGAGCACCATCTGGTTCTACCACAACAACGAGAAGGTCGCCGAGATCACGCCTGGTGGGCCGTTCGACGAGCCGATGTACATGTTCTTCGACACCGAAGTTTTCGTCTGGGAAGGCCTGCCCAGCCTCGCCAACCTCAACGACGACACCCGCAACACGATGCAGGTCGATTGGGTGCGCTCCTGGACGCTGGAGCCCGCGAACTGACCGATCAGCTTAAGCGCTACCCGCCAAGCCCACGGCGGAAGGACCTAGCGCCGCCGGCCGTTGCTGAGGGCTTCTTCCATCTCCTGGTACTGCGCAGGCGTGAGGATGGGGCGCAGCCGGGCGCGCATCGTGTCTACAATGGCGCGGCGCTGCACGCGCACGCTGTCGTAGTAGGTCGTGAGCTCAGTGCCTGTGGACTCAAGGATGCGTTGTACTTCTTCGTGTTGGGCATCTGTGGGGACGATCACCGTGTGCATCCACTCCGAGAAGCCCTGCGTTCTACGGAGCGAGCGCAGGTGGTCCAGGCGGTACTGCATGACCGCACTCGTGGCGAGGGCGCCGATGAGCAGGCCCGCAACCAGCGTCGTCAGGAGCACCAGCCCCGATTTGGTCTTCGCGTTCATCGGCCATCAAAACGGCTAGCGGTCGTCGTCGAGCGCGTAGGCGGTGGCGAGCGTGACGGGCGGCAGCCCCATGACGGCATCGGTAGCCGTGGTGGGGGCCAGGGTGCGCGTCACGAGCGTGTTGTGTAGGGCAAGACTGAGCACGACGAACAGGGCGGCGACCATCACAGGCCGCAGCCAGCGCGACAGCACCGAGGCCATCTCATCGGTTGCGGTGGGCGGGGCGGGGCGCAGAGCACGGCCCACGCGATGGGCAAGCAGCATCGGGCGATGGGCAGCAGCATCGCGCAAGACGGGCTCGCGGAGGACGGACTGCAGGGTCTCGAACTCAGCATCCGGCGGCGGGGCATGCGGACGGGAACGGAGGCGCATAGTTAGAACAGGTCGCTGGTGGAGGCGGGGGATAAAGTCTGCTTCAGCTTGCTCAAGGCGCGGCTGAGGCGGGAGAGGACGGTGCCGTAGGGCAGGTCCAGAATGCGGGCGGTTTCTTCGGTGGAGAACCCTTCGATCAGGCGGAGCACCACCACAGAGCGGTGCTTGTCCGAAAGCATCCCGAGGGCGTGGTACACCAGGCGGTGGCGGTCTTGGCGTTCCAGGTTGTCGGGGTCGAGGCGGGGTGGATCAGGCGAGAGGCTGGGGTCGGCGTCGCGGCTGAGGAAGCGGCCTAGGTTGCGGCGGCGGCGGCGCAGCGTGTCGAGTGCGCGGTTGATGGCGATGCGCTTCAGGTAGGGCTCGGCCGATCCGGTCAACTCGAAGCGGTCGAGGGAGTGGTAGAAGCGGATGAAGACATCTTGCAACACATCGTCCACTTCCGCCGAGGGGCCCAGCATGCCGATGACCGTGGTCGTCAGGCTCGGTGTGTACCGCTCGATGAGCGTGCGTAGCGCCGCGTCGCGTCCATCGCGGATGGCCATGACCAGCACGGCATCGGGTTCACGGCGTAACGTGGAGCCCGCACGAGTGGGGCGGCGGAGCGAGGGGGGGCGGGTAACGGGCATCGGAAGTCAGCCAAAGAAACACTACATGGCACAGAACGACGCGCACATCGCGTCCATTCCTTCCAATGCCCCGGCTACACAAAGGTGCCACCCCCAATGCGACGAGGTGGCTACCCCTGGGCAGCTACTCATACCAACTCTGGAAATGATGGTGCGATCGAGGTTGTCATCCCGAGTAGAGGCCGCAAGCCGGCGCCGAGGGATGACAAGGTTAGACGGTCTCCTGCACTATGAAACTCCAGAACGGGTATCAGGCGCTCCGCCGATGGTCCGTCCTGCCAGCGCTTCGAAGGCTTTGGCGAGGGCATGGTTGCCTTCTTCGCCCAGGCCGCGCTGCTGCAGGGTGCGGTAGAGGTGCGCTACGGTGCTCGTGCCCAGCGTAGGCACGCCCAAGGCTTCGGCGGCCTCCAGGACGAGGCGCAGGTCTTTCTGCTGCAGGTCGATGGTGAAGCCGGGGCGCCAGTCGCGTGCCACCACCTGCTGCCCACGGTTGCTGAGCATCCAGCTGCCTGCCGCGCCGCCGCTAACCGCCTGCAGCGTCTTGCCCAGGTCTAGGCCGCCCGCCTCGGCAAAGAGGAGCGCCTCACTCACGGCCCACATGTTGATCACCACCAGAATCTGGTTGACCAGCTTCACCGTCTGCCCGGCGCCGTGCCCGCCCACGTGCGTGATCGTCTGGCCCATCGCTTCTAGATACGGACGGGCGCGCTCGAATTGCTCGGCCGCACCGCCCACCATGATGCTCAGCGTCCCGTTAGCTGCGCCCTCGCTGCCGCCGCTGATAGGTGCATCGAGCAGGGGTCCGCCCTGCGCTTCGATCCGCTCGGCCAGCGCCTGCGTAGCGTGCGGGCTGATGGTGCTCGTGTCGATCACCAGGCTGCCGGGCTGCAACGCATCGAGCACGCCATCGGGCCCGGTGAGTACGGCCTCCACATCGGGCGTATCGCTGACGCAGGTGATGAGGATCGTGGATTGCGCGGCTACAGTGGCTGGCGAAGCCGCCGCCGTGCCACCGGCCTCAACAAGAGGGGTCATGCGAGCCGCCGTGCGGTTCCAGACCGCCACCTCGAAGCCTGCGTTCAGGAGGTTGCGGGCCATGCCGCGGCCCATAATCCCCAGCCCAATAAACCCGACCCGCTCACTCATACCGCCTCGTCGCGGATCAAGCGGTGATGCGTCTGCCGCCGAGGCAGTGAAAAGGCGAAGGTGCTGCCCTCGCCCTCGGTGGTCTTCACCATGATCGTCCCTTCCATCAACTCCACGAGCTCTTTGGCGATGCTCAAGCCCAGGCCGTGCCCTGCCCGCTTAGGGTGCGCAGGAGATTGGCTGAACGCGTCGAACAGGTGTGGGATGAAGCCCTCGGGGATGCCCTCGCCCGTGTCCCGGATCATGAGGTAGACCGAATGCGCGTTCTGCCGCACGACGAGCTCCACAGCGCCTCGGTCGGTGTACTTGATGGCGTTGCTGATGAGGTTGAGCAGCACGCGATGCACCGCCGTGTCGTTGGCAAAGGCGACGGCGGCTTCCGGCGTGGTGCAGTGGCGCAACGTGAGGCCCTTCTGCACGGCCTGCGGCTGCATCTGCTGCACGGCCTCGGCCACCACGTTGTCGATGTTGACCCACGTGCGGTTGAGCGTGCCCTTGCCCTCGCGGATCTGAACCAGGTCGAGCACCGACTCTACCGTGTGCTTGATGCGCTCGCCGCTGCGCAGGATAAGCTGCACAAACTCGCGCTGCTCCTCATCGACCTCTTCGTCTAGGATCTTCGCAAAGCCGAGGATAGAGGTGAGGGGGTTGTTGATGTCGTGCGTCAGCCGCCCCAGCGTAGTTGAGACGGGCGAGTGCTGAGACAGCGGCTGCGGTGGCGCGCTGTGGCTGTGGCCGTCGCCGCTGTGCTGGGGCAGGACGCTGGGCAGGGCGCTGACCAGCAGCATGCCCGCGGCGCTCACGTGCAGCTCGTCTCGGGCTGGGGCTATGTGGATCGTGTAGCCGACGCCGTTGTGCGTCAACTGATGGGAGTGCGTTTCGCCGCGAAGTGCTTGGCGCAGATCCTCGCGCCACGTCTGGAAGAGCGCCTCCGGCAAGAGATCGTGCAGCGATCCGGCATCGGCTGACCATCCAAGCGTGCCGAGTGCGTCGCCGCCCGCATGGAGGACGAAGGAGGCGCGGTCGTAGAACACCACGCCTGTGTTCTCCAGGTGCTCAATCAGCGCCTTCATCAGAAAGAAGGAGGTCGCTGGGGCAGCCTCGGGGCGGTGCAAGGGGATGGCCCGCATGGCAGAGTAGCGGTGCGAGTGTCGCGAGGTCACAAGAGGTGGCGGAAGCGACGGCGCGGGTGAGCGAGGACGGTCGGCAAGGGCGTAGCTCACCGCAAGAAAGCAATGAACGACAACGCCTGAATATAGGCGGTGCCTGTAGGGTGTGCAACGCAGTTGCGAGACAGGTTATGCCCAGGTTATACACGGATTAGTTACGGCGCGTGGAAGAACCGACCTGTTAGCAGGCCACCGCGCTCAGTCGGCTCGCAAGCTCCGCACCGGGTCAGAGGTGGCGGCACGCACCGATTGGTACCCCACAGCCGTGAGGGCTACCACCACGGCCAGGCCGCCTGCCAAGATGAACAACCCAGCCCCAACGGGCACGCGGTAGGCAAACGTGCCCAGCCACTGGCCCACGCCGACCCACGCCAGCGGAGCCGCCAGTACAAACGCCAGGGTGACCAGGCGCAAGTAGTCCTTCGAGAGCAAGCCAACGAGGCCGGGCACCGAGGCGCCGAGCACCTTGCGGATGCCGATCTCTCGGGTGCGTTGCTCGGTCGTAAAGCTGGCCAGCCCGAACAAACCCAGGCAGGCCACCAACAGCGCCAGGCTGGCAAACAGCGTCACGATCTGCCCCAGGCGCTCCTCGTTGCGGTAGAGTTGGTCGTACACATCGTTCAGCAACTCGTAGCTGAATGGGCGATGTGGCGCAAACTGCTGCCACACGTTTTCCATGTGCGACATGGCCTCGGTAGGGTTGCCTGCGGCCAGCCGAACCACCACGTACTGCGCCTGGCTCGGCTCGTACCAGATCGAAAGCGGTTCGATGGGCTCATGCAGCGAACTGAAGTGGAAGTCTTTGACAACGCCTACAATGCTTCCCAGGCGGTCGTTGCCCATCGCCACGGGTTGCCCAATGGCGTCTTCGGGTGTCCACCCAAACTGGGCCAGGGCTTGCTCATTGATGATGTACTGAAACGCGCCTGAGTCGGGCGCGGGTGGGTTGGGCGGGAAGGAACGCCCCGCCAGCAACTCCAGCCCTAGCCCGTCAATCACACCCACATCGGCGGGCAAGCCTTTCGTCAGGAAGGCCTCATCCATTCGGGCAGGGCTGTACAACTCCGACGTCCATCCCAGACGCCCTGGCACGGCATTCACAGCGGTTGTGGAGACAATACCTGGATGTTGGCGGAGCGCCTGTGCCATAGCGTCGTGCTGCCGTGAAAGCGTAGGGTCATTGATCGGAAGGGCGGCCAGGTGTTCGCTGTCGAAGCCCAGGTTCTGATCGCTCATGAAGCGCAACTGGTTCATCACCACCAGCATACCCACGAGCAGCACCGCCGAGATGCCAAACTGAAGCACGACTAGCCCCTGCCGAAGCCAGGTATTGCCCTGCCCGCGCGTCGTCTGCCCGCGCAGCACGCGCACGGGCTGGAAGCGCGAGAGGTACAGCGCCGGGTAGCCACCAGCCACCACGCTCACGAGCACGAAGATGCCTGCAATGAGGCCCATGACGGACGGCGTCAAGAGCGACTGCGCTGTGAGTGCTTTACCGCTGATGGCGTTGAAGCCCGACAGTCCCACAACGACCAGCCCGATGGCCAGCAGCAGCCCCGCCAGCGTCAGCAGGGCCGACTCGCTGAAGAACTGCCCCACCAGCTGCCGTCTGAAGGCGCCCAGCGCCTTCCGCACACCCACTTCCTTCGCTCGCTGTGCCGACCGGGCCGTAGCCAGGTTCATGTAGTTGATGCACGCAATGAGCAACACCAGCAGCGCAATCGTAGAGAGGGCATAGACGGTGCTGCGGTCGCCCGTGGCATCCAGGTCATACGCTACGTCAGAACGGAGGTGGATATCGGTGAGGGGCTGCAGGCGCAAGTCCCGGTATTCTTCCCCGGCGTCGCGCAACGCTGTGAGGTAGGTCACCAGCTTATCCTCCAGCGCGGTCGTCGTGGAGCCGTCACGCAGCCGGATGAAGGTGAAGAAGTTAGCTGAACTCCAGGTCTCGGTGCTGGACCAGCGCGGCCTAGACGTGAACGAGGCCAGCGCATCAAACTGGTAGTGCGATTGGCTCGGCAGGTCCTCTATCACGCCCGTCACCTCGAACGACACGTCGTTGTTGTGCACCAGCGTTTGGCCCATCGGGTTGGCCTCGCCAAAGTAGCGCCGCGCCATAGATGCAGTGATCACCACGGTTTGAGGGCGGCTGAGTGCTGTCGCAGGGTCGCCGTGAATGAAAACGTGCGTAAAGACGTCGAAAAACGTCGAGTCGGCGAAGTAGAACGCGTTGTCGTCGAGCACGACCTCGCCCGCACGGATGACGCCCCCCGAGACGTTCAGTCGCGTAGCGACCTGGACCTCGGCAAACTCGCGCTGCATCAGCGGCGCCACGATGGTGGGGGTCACGCCCACGTCGCCGCCCAGCCCAGGGACGTGCATGTTGATGCGGTAGATCGAGTCGGCATGCTCGTGGTGGCGGTCGTAGCTCAGCTCGTCGCGCACGTAGAGCAGCAGGAGCAGGCAGCACGCTACGCCCACCGCGAGGCCGAGCACGTTGATGACGCTGTAGCCGGGCTTGCGTCTGAGATTACGAGCGCCGGTGATGAGGTAGTTCTTGAGCATGGATCCGTGGAGGGCAATGTTCTTGAGGAGGTGGCCGCGCTTGCGCAGCTTCTGCCAGTACACCTTGCGGTACTCGGTCTCGGCATGGCCGTACGACCCCATCCGCTGCAGCGCCGTGCGGAACGCGTCCTCTGGGGGGTGCCCGCGTTCGATCAAGCGCTCCACGCGATCGCGGAGGCTGCCTTCCAACTCGTCGAGGTCGTCGCGCGAGAAGGCGGGGTGGTACTCGAACGGGCGGCGCCATGCGGCAATGGCATGGTCGAGGTCGAAGCGGTTCGGCATGACGAAGGAGGCAGCAGAAGGGCGGCAGACAATCAGGCGAGGCGTGGTTGGAGGCCCCACAGCTGAGCCAGCACCGCATCCACGCTGAGCCACTGCCGCTTTTCGGCATCTAGCGCCTCCTGCCCCTTGGCTGTCAGGCGGTAGTATTTGCGCCGCCGCATGTTCTCCGCGCGCCGCCACGTCGAGCTCAGCAGGCCTTCGTTCTCCAGGCGGTGGAGCACGGGGTAGAGCGAGCTGTCTTCCCACGAGAGGGTGCCGCCGGAGAGCGCTTCGATGCGTTCGAGGATGGCGTAGCCGTAGCTCTCGCCCGAGGCCAGGATGGAGAGGATGATCGGCTTGGCCGAGGCGCCCGCCAGTTCACGCGTCAGCATGCGTAGTATACCTTGATGATAGCAGTATGATAAGGCGATATACCGTGATCATCGAGGGTAAGTTACATTTGAGGGGCGATTTGTATGCGCAATCGTCGAGACGAGCGATTTTACCACCGTTTAGGCGGTCGGAGTACGCCCGTGGTGGCGACGAACACATTATAGAGCGCATACGAGAACTCCAGCAGTGGCACCCACAGCAACAGATCCGCCGACCGAAAGCGCCGGGCGGGAGCGATGAGCGTAACGCCCAGCAGCACCAGCCGTGCTGCCAGCAGCGCCGCGCCCCAGGCGCCGATCAGCACAGGCGCCAGCCACAGCACCAGGTGCGTGACGTGAAACAGCGCGAGGTGCCGTTGGATGCCTGCATCGTAAAACCGCCCCGCCGACGTGTGCCGCAGCTTCTGCCGGATCCACTGCCGCCACGTCGAGGCCGCATCGGTGCCTACAAAGCTGTCGGGGGAGAAGAGGTGGTAGATGGACGCCGACTGCTCGCGGGCGATGTGTTGCACCAGCAGGTCGTCGTCGCCGCTCATGGACTGCGCCGAGTGTTCAAAGCCGCCGACGGCCTCAAACAGCGCTTTCGGGTAGCTGATGTTGCAGCCACGCGCCATGTACGGCCGCCCCAGCCCGATGGTGGCCGCGGTGGCAAACGTCGTCAGCAGGCGTTCGTAGCGGATGAGACGGTTGAGCAGCCCTGGGCGCACAGGGACATGCGCGTAGCCCGTCAGCAGCGCGGGGTGCTCGGTGCTAGCATGCGTGCGCGCCAGGTGCTCCAGCCAACCGGGTGCGGGCGTGCTGTCGGCGTCGGTGAGGGCGAGCAGGCCGTGCTGCGCCGCCGCGATGCCTTGCGTGAGCGCGTGCTTCTTGTACGGCGCCTGCCGATCGGCCACGTCCAGCAGCTGCAGCCACGGCGCGTGTGTTTGGTACTGCCGCGCGACTTCGGCGGTGCCGTCGTCCGAGCCGTCGTTGCAGATAATCGCCTCGAAGTGCGGGTGCGTCTGTGCTGCGAGGGCATCGAGTAGCTTCGGCAGGTCGCGCTCCTCGTTCCGCGCTGCCACGATCACCGAGAGCGACGGGCGTGTGGACTCATCGGGGGCAGGTACCTCGCGTTGTGCATGCCGAAAACCCGCTGCAAAGCGCCAGAGGTAGGCGGCTTGAATCAGCAGGGCAAGCCCGAAGAATCCGACAGTGACCATGCTCAATTCAGATCACCGGATACGAGCAACAGGGAGGTCAAGGGGAAATCTGATAGGGATAAAACACCTCGCCCAACGCTCAGTGCACGACACGTGAAGCTGCATCGCGAAAAGCGCAACGTGAAGTTCAACGCGTCTACCTCGTTGATGCTAAGCTGTACCTGTTTGGTGGAAGGTTCAATGGTGTAGGTCCCCGTGAAAGAGCCATCATAGCCTGACAAAAGCGGCGGCCACTGCCCAGCTCCCAGCCTAAGCCTTCCTTCCACATGCCCGTCTAGGCCTAGAGTCAGTGCGAAGTCCTCGGGCTCTGTTGCAAGCGGGACGGATCCGCTGTCGAGGCTCGCCGAATACGTGAATTGCTGTACTTGATAGGTGCCTGCTACGTCGGCGCGGATGAGGGGCCTTGGAGCGATGATGATGGCAGGTGCGGCAGCTAACCCAGCGACGATGCCGAGTCCATTGCGCACGTTGCTGAAGACGGGTACGGGCTCAGCAAAGGGGTTGTCGCGCGTGTCCTGCTGGTCGCGCAGCGTGGTGTGGTAACGGTAATAGGCTTCATCCACGGTGTACAAGATGACCTCAGTAGTGGCATCTACAGCCACATTAGTTTGGATACTGAAGTCAACAGACTGATTGCGGAACGTAGCATCGGTGAAGAAGAGCCCGCTCACTTCGTTGTCGCCGAAGACGGTGACGGGTTGGAAGGGCGCGTCGGTGATCTCGAAGGTCAGGTTGAAGGTGGATTGGTTGGACCGTATGCGCAGGGCGAGGAAGAAGTACGTGTCGTGGTCTGGACGGTCCGTGATGCGTAAGTCAGCGCGGAGATCATTGATGGTGACATTCGGGCCATCAGCGAAACGCACGCCGAGTGTGTCGAGCGGGGCGGGGACAGGGACAGTAGTGGTAGCTTCTGCAGTGGGGTAGCCAGGTGCGGAAGCCCGAAGTGTGTACGTCTGTCCCGGAACCACGGCGGGGCCGTCGGCCACGTACGGGTCGACATCGGAGAAGCTAGGGCGGTACGTCAACGCCACCAGCCGCTCGCCGTTGTGAAAGACCTCCACGGTGCCGTCATCGACCCCGGTCTCGTCGAACGGTGCAGAGGAGAGGACGGGCAAGGCCGACGTCACATACGCCTGCCATGCAGCCCCTGCTTCGGGAAAGCTGTTGATGGCGAGTGTAGGGGGATAGGCCGGGACATCGACGTCCACAACCAACTCGCACCCGATTACGGATAGCGCCACAATGACAAGGAGGCAAGCGCGGTGCATGCTAGAAGGCGAAGCTGTAGTTGAAAGACGGGATGATAGGGAAGAGGCTGACCTGCTTGAAGACCCGCTCCCGGGTGAAGGGGCCGGTGCTTTCCTCACCGAGGTAGATATAGAACGGGTTGCGGCGGTTGTAGGTGTTGTAGGCGCCGATGCTGATCGTGCGCTCGCCCCAGCGCTTTTTCTTGGTGAAGTTGAGGCCGATGTCTAGGCGATGGTAGGCCCGCATCCGGTAGCCGTTGCGGTCGGTGTAGACCTCCAACTCGTCGTAGAAGCGGCCGAAGAAGTCTCCGGTGTGTGGCCCTTCTTGGCTGAGGTGGAGCGCAATCGGCAGGCTTATGGCGTTGCCTGTGCCGTAGACCCAACTCGCCGAGAGGGTGCGGCCGGGCTTCCACTCATAGTTGACCACCGCGCTGAAGTCGTGGCGGCGGTCGTAGCGGTAGGGGAAGCGGATGCCGTCGTTGAGGTTATCGAACTGGCGGTCGGTCCACGAGAGCGTGTAGCCGAACCAGCCGGTCACGCGCCCGGTTTGCTTCTGCAGAAACACCTCGGCGCCGTAGGACCAGCCTTCGCCGATCTCCACCTTGTCTTGCCAGTCGGTGTCGATGCCGATGAAGTTGGCGCCGGGCTTGAACTCGATCAGATTGCGCATAGCCTTGTAGTAGCCTTCCACGCTCAGCTCCAGGCCGCGCTTGGGGAAGGTACGCGCCACGCCCGTGGCCGCCTGCCACGCCCGTTGCGGCGGCACGCGCTCGGTAGCCGGGAGCCACAGGTCGGTGGGGAGGCCGATGCCCGAGTTGGTGAGCAGGTGGATGTACTGCGCCATCGACGCAAACGAGGCCTTGAGCGCCCAGTCGGCGGTGGCGAAGAAGCGGGTGGAGAGGCGGGGCTGGAGCGAGGTGTAGACCTCGTCGCCCACGGTGAGGGCCGAGGCGTGCAGGCCGGCGTTGACCTTGAGGCGCGCGCCGAGCGTCATGTCGTCTTCGATGTACGCGGCGAACTCGCCCGCATCGATGGCTGGGCTGGGGGCGAAGGTGGTGTCTACGCGCTCGAACGCATCCTCTGTCTCGAACTGCGACGCGCCGGGCGAGAAACGGTGGGCCGTAGCACTTGCACCGAAGCGGATGTAGTGCTCGGGGCGCGGCACGTAGTCGAAGTCGATGCGCCCGCTCCAGTCGCGGATGCCAGAGAAGTAGCGCAGGCCGAAGAATTCCTCCTCGATCTGGCCTTCGCCGCCCGAGAACTGTTCTTCAGACTCGGCCTCAATCTCGAACTCGTACTCGCTGAAGGTCAGGATGGTGTTGCTGAACAGCTTGTTGCTGAAGACGTGGTTCCAGCGGAGCGTGCCGGTGACGTTGCCCCACCCGAGGCCCGAGTTGAAGCGATCGGTGAGGGCGGTGTTTTCCCCGGCATCGTAGGTGTACCGCTCGCGGGCGTAGAAGCGGTCTCGCCCGCCGTAGAAGCTCAGGAAAACGCGGTCGGTGCGCGAGACGATGTGGTTCAGCTTGGCGTTGACGTCGTAGAAGAAGTAGCCGCCGTTCACATCGTCGTCGCTGTCGCGGTTTTGGGCGGCGATGAAGGGCTGCGCGAGCACGTCGGCGTAGGTGCGTCGGCCGGAGAGGAGGAACGAGGTAGTGCCCTTGCGGAGGGGGCCTTCCACGGTGAGCCGGGAGGCGATCAGGCCGATGGCGCCCGCGCCCTTGACCTCGTTCATGTTGCCCTCCTTCATGCTGATGTCCACCACCGACGAGAGGCGGCCGCCGTAGCGCGCCGGGAATCCGCCTTTGGTGAGCGTCACGTTGCGGAGCGCGTCGGCGTTGAAGACGGAGAAGAAGCCGAAGAGGTGGGAGGCGTTGTAAACCGGGGCGCCGTCGAGCAGGATCAGGTTTTGGTCGGGCCCGCCGCCGCGCACGTAGAGGCCGCTGGTGCCCTCGCTGCCGGACTGCACGCCGGGCAACAGCTGCAGCGTCTTGAGCACATCGACTTCGCCCAGGAGTGCGGGCACGGCCTTGATCTGCGCGATGGGCACGTTCACCTGGCTCATCTGCGACGTGTTGGTGATGGTTTCGGTGCGCTCAGCGATGACCTCCAGCTCGCCGAGCTCGCCTGCCATGGGGCTTAGGCCGATGGTCAGCTCCACGTCGCGGTCCAGCACCAAGTCCAGCACGGTGGGCTGGAAGCCGATGTAGGAGACCACGAGCCGTAGGCTGTCTTGCGGGGCCAGCGTCAGGCTGAAGAAGCCATAGGTGTTGGTGACGGTGCCTTTGCCTAGCTCGGGCGCGTAGAGGTTGGCCCCGGGCAGCTGCTCGCCGCTCTCGGCATCCTCCACGTAGCCGCTGATCGTGAAGCGCGCGGGTTGTGCATCGGCGCGGATGGGCAGCAAGAGGCCCCCGAAGAGCATTACGCCCATCATCCATCGCAGCATAAGCATCTATCCAAGGGAGACTGAACGAGGCAACGTGCGTACACCGCCCGCCGCGTGAAGAGCGAACATGGGCACCTGAATGTGCCCTAAACAGTCATTACATCAAGTATAACCGTAATGTAACGGCGCTGCGCAGCCATTGCGTAGGCCTTAGCCCGCAATTCATTCCCGAACATGTGCCATGCCTGACTACGCCGATCCGCATTGGGACCGCCCTGCCCTGATAGCCGAGGCGGAGCGCTTGCGCGCCGAGCGTGATGCCCTGCAGGCCGCTGCCGAGCGGGCCGAGGCGCAACGCACGAGCACCCAACGCACCATCGGCAACATGCTGACGAAGACGTTCGTGGGTGTGGATCTGCGCAAGGCCACCGAAGAGGCGTGGGCGGCCTGGGAGCGCTGGCTGTCGGGCGCGCGCGGGAGTGCATGGCCGAAGGGGGAAACGAAGCACTTCGCCGGAGCGCTCGTGGCGCGGCTCACGCGGGTGCGCAGTGTCTACGTGGTGGTAGGCTTGGTGCCTGCGTTCATCGTGGCGGTGCAGCTCGTGGTGCTGGTGCAGCAGAACCGCATCCTGGACCGCCAGAACATGCTGATGGCCTTCGAGCAGACCACCACCATCCGCAGCCTGCTCTACGCCGAGCCACGTGGCGATCGCTGGCCGCTGCCCAACGCGTCGGTGCGGGCGCAGGTGGTGCAGTTTGGCGAGGCCGACCGGCGCAGCCGGGGCGATGTCGTCATCCCGGCTCTGACACCCCTGCTCAAGGACGACGCTGGGAGCGTGGCCGCGGGCGCGCTGCTCATCCTGCGCGAGCTGGAGCCCAGCCTACGCTTCGGCAAGCGAAACCTGGGCGATGCGGCGCAGCTGGCACGCACCGACCTGTCGCTGCAAGACCTCTCGGGGCTCTCCTTCGCCCGCGCCACGTTTGAGGGCGCCGACCTCGCCTCGGCTACACTCAACGACGTAGACCTGACAGAGGCCCGCTTGGTGAGCACCGACTTTGACGGCGCGCTGCTCCAAAACGCTACGCTCGACGCCGCCAACCTGACGGATGCCGTCCTCTCGAACACCGACCTCACGGGCGCCAGCCTGCGCGGGGCCGTGCTCGACGGCACGCGGCTGCTGCGCGCCAACCTCACGGGCGTCGACCTGCGCGACGCCGAACTCAACAACGCCGACTTGCGCGGGGCCGTGCTCGATGGCGTAGACCTGGCGGGCGTCAAGAACTGGAGCGCCGTGGCCAGCTGGAGCCGTGCCACCCTCCGCAACCTCCGCAACGCGCCCAGCGGTTTTGTAGCCGCCGCACGTGCAGGTGGCGCCACGGTGGAGTGACACCGATGCCACACGAGTACCCGTGCACAGTCTCTTGCCGACAGTCTCTTGCCGACAGCCTCTTGCCGACAGCCTCTTGCCGACAGCCTCTTGCCGACAGCCTCTTGCCGACAGCGACGTGCCTACCTGAGACCGCATGAGCACTTACTGCGACATAGCGCCCGGCCATCCCCATCACGGTCCGTACCACGACACCGAGTACGGCTTCCCGCGCCGCGACGACAGCGAACTGTTCGAGCGGCTCGTCCTGGAGATCAACCAAGCCGGGCTCTCGTGGCTGACCATCCTCAAGAAGCGCGACGGCTTTCGGGCGGCGTACAGCGGCTTCGAGGTGGACGCCGTAGCCGCCTACGGCGAGGACGACCGCGCGCGCCTGCTCGCTGACCCACGCATCATCCGCAACCGTCTAAAAGTGAATGCGGCCATCCACAACGCGCGGCGCATTGTGGAGCTGCGCGACGCCTACGGCTCATTCGCCAACTGGCTCGATCATCATCATCCACTCCCCAAGCGGGCGTGGGTGCGGCTGTTCAAGAAAACGTTCGCGTTCACGGGCGGCGAAATCACGGGCGAGTTCCTGATGAGCTTGGGCTACCTGCCGGGCGCGCACGCGTCCACGTGTCCGGTGTATCAGGTCATCGCTAAGCTAGATCCGCCGTGGATGCAGACGCGCAACAGCGAAGCCTGAGTAACCAATTTTCGTTGTGTAACACTGCGTGAAACCGGATCATCCAAGTGCTTCACCGTGAACCTCCGCCTGGAGGCCGCGTTATGCGCGATTCAATTGTAACGTTCTGCTGCCCCACCATGCGGCTCACCCGTCCCCAACGCTTGCAAGCCCACGGCCTGCTGTTCGCCTTCGTGGTGGGCGGGGTGGGTTACCCGTTGGCACACGCGGTGGAGCACTACCTCTACGATCACGGGCACGCCGCAGCGGCGTGCAGCCACAGCCATCACCATGACGACGAGGTCGCGTTCAGCGCCGACAGGACCGAAGCGGACCACGACCACTTCAACTGTGCCTATTGCCCGGCCCTGTCGCCCTCGCTGAGTGCGCTGAGCACGGATACAGCGGTACACACCGGCCGTATTGACGTCGTAGACGACACTACCGTCCTCCCCATCGTCGCATCGGTTCACCACAACGCGCCGCCTCGCGGCCCGCCGTCTCAGGGATAGCCCGCCGCTCCAGCACGGAGCAGCGGCCCTTGCATCGCTCTCCCATACACGCCCCCGCCCGCTTCTAGCCGCCAGGGCGTGCCGCTAACACACACGCTATTCCTGATTTCTACCGATGAACACTCGTTTGAACACTCGTTTTCTATCTCTATTCGCACTCCTTTTCACCTTCACCTTCATCAGCGCGTGCGACAGCACAGACGTCGAGGATGACGATCACGAAGAGCATGCCGACGTCGAAGGCCTCATGCTCCGCGCCAATGGTGCAACGCTTGTCACCGTGGACGAAGGCGAAGTCTCCGGCTCCATCAGCGTTCCTCTCGGCGACGAGACCTCCCTCATTTTCGTCCAGTTCATGAACCACGACGGCGAGACGGTCACGATCGACGACCCCGAGTTCAGCCTTGGCTACGCCATCGGCAACACGTCGACCATCGAGTGGGAGCAGCACGAAGGTGAGGACTACGAATTCCACCTCAAGGGGCTCAGCGCAGGCACCACCACGCTGACGCTTGAACTGCTGCATGGCGACCATGCTGACTTCAAGACGCCCGCAATCAGTGTGGTTGTAGAGTAAATTTGGGCACAAACGCCCCCGCCTTCGGCTGGCGAAGGTGGGGGCAGCCTTGCCCCATTGCAGTGTCACCAATCAGTCATAACCCATCATCATGAAGCGGACGCTCAACACTGCCGCGCTGTGCCTAGCGCTCTTGGTCTTTATTGCGGGATGTGACAGCGGAAGTGATTCCGATGATGAGCAGCGCTTCGACGTAGCCCAGCTGCTGCTGGAAGTCGATGGCACAGCCGTGGTGACCGCAGACGATGGTACGGCGACCGGGGAGCTGACCATGTTCCTCAACGCCGAGACTGAACTCATCCAGATCAGGCTCTTACGTGCCGACGGCACCGAGATCGAAGTGAGCGAGGCCAACGAACTCGTGCTGCGCCAGAGTCTGGATAACGCGAGCGTCGTGACATGGCTACGCCAGGAAGATCCAATGACCTTCAGACTGCGCGGCAAGGGGCTGGGGCAAGCCGCCCTCTCGTTTGACCTCTTCTATCAGGACCTGCGCAATTATGCCTCGCCACCCATTACGGTCCGCGTCACTGACACACCATAATGTCCACTTGCAATAACCCATGCTGCCCGAACGCTTCTCGTACCACGTTCTCTCGGGCAGCCCGAGGGTTAGTGGGATGCCTGTGCGGGCTCTGCTGTGTGGCAAGCGCCCTAGCCCAGCAGCGGCCCGGCACCCTGATCGGCACCGTGACCGACGCCAACGTGGAAGCGCCTGTGGCCTGGGTCCAGATTGTGCTGGACGAGGCCGGGCGCTCTACCGCCTCCGATGAGACCGGCCAGTTCAAGCTGGTCGATGTACCTGCCGGGACGTACACGCTCAAGACCTCCCGCATCGGCTACGGCGCGCTGGTTCAGCGGGTGCAGATCCTGCCCGAAGACACCACCGTTGTCCGGCTGCTGGTGTCCACCTCGCCCATCGAAGCCGGCGAAGTGATCGTAGAGGCTGAGCAAGCCTTCCGCGCCGATGACCTTGGCCGTGCGGTGCTCACGGTGGAAGACCAGGCGCTGCGTCAAAGCCTGGGTACCACCATCGCCGAGACGCTGGCGAGCCAGCCCGGCGTGCGCATGCGGTCGATGGGGCCAGCCCCTGCGCGCCCCGTGGTGCGTGGCTTGGGCGGCGAGCGCGTGCTCGTCCTCGAAGACGGCGAGCGCACGGGCGACCTCTCGGCCACTTCGTCGGATCACGCCGTGGTCGTGGAGCCTATGACCGCCAGCCGCATCGAAGTGGTGCGCGGCCCGGCGGCGTTGCTCTACACCTCGACGACCCAGGGCGGCGTGGTCAACGTGGTGCGCGGCTACATCCCCACCATCTCGTACGACCGCCCGCACATCGAAGCCAGCACCCAAGTCGCCTCCGTCAACGAGAGCGTGGCGACGGGCGTGATGGGCGTGGCACCGTTCGGCGCGTGGACCGTCCGTGCCGATGGCAGCTACCGCTCGGCGCAGGACATCAACACGCCATTAGGACGCCTCGAGAACACGGGCATCGAGACGCTCAACGGATCGGCGGGCGTGAGCTACCGGTATCGGCGTGGCTATGCTGGGGTAGCGGGGAGTGCGTACACGACCTCGTACGGCATTCCCGGCGGCTTCATCGGTGCCCACCCGACGGGCGTCCGCATCGACGTACAGCGGCGCCATTTGGAGGCGCGCACGGAGTACCAGCCGCCTACGCCGCGCATCCCACGCATCGAAGCGAACTACTCGTATACCTTCTACGAGCATCAGGAAATTGAGGGCAATGGGCTCACAGGCGTTGAGTTTGCGGCGGTGGCGTACCACGGCAAGATCGTAGCGCGCACGCAGCGCCTCGGGCCGTTCCAACAGGGCGCGTTCGGCGTGTGGGGCCAGTATCGCGATTACAACACCGGCGGCATCACGTTTACCCCGGCTACGCTGCAGCGCAGCGCGGCCGTCTTCGGCTATCAGGAGTGGCATCGGGCACCGTGGCGCGTGCAGCTGGGCGGCCGTCTGGATGTGCGCCAGCTGACACCAGAGCGCACCTTCGAGTCGCGCATCATCGGGCTCGTAAGGGAGCGGTCGTTCAGCGGATGGTCGGGCTCGGTGGATGCCACGTGGGAGCAGGATGACGTGGACGTGGGCGTGATCGTGACGCGGTCGCTGCGGCTGCCCGCGCTCGAAGAATTGTATTCGGGTGGCCCGCATCTGGCGGCCTACTCGTTCGAGGTGGGTAACCCCGATCTCGGCAAAGAGACGGGCCTTGGGTTTGAGGCGTACGCCCATGTGCATCAGGGCCGATGGGAAGGGCGGCTTTCGGCCTACCTCAACACGTTCGAGAGCTACCTCTTCCCCCGCAACACGGGCGAACTGTTCGTGCGGTTGCTGCTTCCGCTCTACCAGATTGTGGGCGAGCCCGCACGCATGTATGGTGCCGAGTGGTCTGGCACGTGGCACATCACGCCGCGCTGGGAGCTAGGCACGCAGGCCGCCTACATCCACGGCACACTCACGGACACCGACGAGCCGCTGCCCTGGATCCCGCCGCTGAGCGGCCACGTCTCGCTGACGCGTCGCCTCGGCGCGCTCAAGGTAGGCGCCACCGTCCGCGCTGCCGACAGCCAGTCGCGCCTCGGCCCGTTCGAGGAGACCACCGACAGCTATGCCGTGGCCGACGTCTTCGCCCAGTTCCACCGCACCACAGGCCGCGCACTGCACACGGTCGATCTGACCGTGCAGAACCTCACCAACGCCACCTACTACGACCACCTCTCACGCGTGAAGAGCATCATGCCGGAGCCGGGCATCAACCTGCGGCTGTTGTACAAGGTGTACTTCTAGGCGGCTCGCAGTAGTTCTGCAGAGTTACAGTGCGTCGTGCCGATCATGCACCGCATCTGAGCAGCGAGCACCAAAACGTCTCCCTCGAGGGAGATGGGCCGCCGTTAGGCGGGTCAGAGGGTGTATGTGTTGCACGCGGATACACCCCCAGCCCTTCGGGCAGCCCCCCGGAGGGGACGGTTTATACCAGCTCTGGCAAGTTACAGCGCAGCACACCGTCTAATCTTGTCATCCCGAGCAGAGCCGAGGGATCTCCCACTTGTTCGCTGTGCAAAACTCATACGGGGGAGATCCCTCGGCTCTGGCCTGTGGCCGCCGCTCGGGTTGGATCGCACAGTCATCTCTCAGAGCTGGTATTAGGCAATGCCTGGGGTATACACCGAGTTTCCAGAGAGGGTATGAGGTAGTGCGCCCCCGGCAACCCTAACGATCCGGCCGCGCTGGCGCCGGGAAGGCGGGCGGCGTTACGCGAGGCACGGATTCCGTCTCCAAGAGCCGCAACGCTTCCTCAACGGCGCGCTCCAGCTGCAGGTCGCGACCCTCGGCGTGAGCCTGAGCACTCAGCTGCACCTCGATGTCGGGCGGGATGCCCACGTTCTCGCCGATCCACACGTTATTGATGGGGTCGAAGACGGCATTGTCAGGCGCGGTGAGGGCGCCGCCGTCGATGAGGCTGTAGTGCACCGACGACTTCACGAGCCCGCCCCACGTGCGCATGCCGATGAGCGGCCCGGCGTTTTGCTGGCGGAAGACCCAGGGGAAGAAGTCGCCGCCCGAGCCCGCCATCTCGTTGATGAGCAGCACCTTTGGCCCGAGGATGCCCGCGGGCAGGCGGAACGGCACGCCGTTGGGCACCTCGTTGGTGATGGCGGCGCGCAGGTCGCGCGTCATGAGGTCCACCATGTAGTCGTCCAGCAGACCGCCGCCGTTGAAGCGCTCGTCGATGACCGCGCCGGCTTTGTCCTGCTGCGCGAAGAAGTAGCGGTTGAACGAGACGTAGCCCGGGAAGCTGGTGTTGGGCACCCAGACGTAGGCCAGCTTGCCGCCGGAGAGTTCGTCCACGCGGCGGCGGTTGTCCTCCACCCAGGCGCGTTGCCGCAGGCCCGCCTCGCTACGGATGGGCTCCACGAGCACCGTCCACGCGTCGTCCATCGTCGGCTCGTCGTTGACGTGCAGCAGCGTCTGGCGGTTGGCGGTGCCGTCCAGGGCGCGGTACGGGTCGGTGTCGGCGGTGAGGGGCACGCCGTCTACGGCCATCAGGTAGTAGCCTTCCTCCACATCGACGCCGGGGCGGGCCAGCGGTGCCCGCAGGCGCGGGTTCCAGCTCTCCGTCGTGAAGATGCGGTCGATCTGCCAGTGGCCCTGATCCGCCACGAACTCGGCGCCGAGCAGGCCGACGCGTACGGTATCGACGGCCGGGAAGTCGCCGCCGAAGACGAAGCTGTGACCCACCGACAGCTCGCCGTTCATCTGGTCGAGGATGTAGTTGAGGTCGGCGCGGTGGCGCACGTGCGGGATGAGCGGCGCGTAGCGGTCGTAGACGTCATCCCAGTCGCGCCCGTGCATGCCGGGGTCGTAGAAGTAGTCCTGCTCGTAGCGCCAGGCCTCGTCGAAGAGTTGCTGCCACTCGGCCTGACGGTCTAGTTGCATCCGCAGCGTGATCGAGAGCGCCTTGGCGCCGTCGCTGGGCGGTGCCGCGGTGCCCACGATCTTCCACTGCCTGCGCATCCGCACCAGCATCTTCTTGCCGTCCGCAGAGATCGACGGCTGGCTCACGCCGCGTGCGAACACCTCGGCTTCGCCCTTGTCGAGCGTGAACTTCTGAAGCGTGCCGAAGTCGCCGATGAAGACGCTGCCTGCCGGGCCACTCTCGGTGTAGCGGTAGTTGCCCGTACCCATCGGCAGCGCCAGTGTGCGGTCGGCAATGCCGTCCCATTCGATGCGCATGCCTTCGTCCTCTTCAGCTTCCTCCTCCTCGACATCCTCTGTGTTTTCTTCCTCGGAGGCCTCCTCGTCTTCACTCTCTTCCTCGTCCGCTTCGTCTTCGACGGGCTCCTCGTCGCTCTCGGGGAGGAAAGGCGAGTCGAGGTCGTCTTGCAAGAGGATCACGTAGGCGGCGTAGTCCGGGTCGGCTTGCATGGCGCTGGTGTTGGCCCAGCCGGAGCCGAGGGCCACATCGGTGCTGGCGAGGAAGTAGAGGTGCTTCTCATCGCGGTCCCACGAAGGCGCAAACGCGTCGGCCATCGGGTCGGTCATCTCGTACGTCCGCTCCTCCTCGGC
>JBCCMF010000011.1:0-31061 GCA_039026435.1 Bacteroidota bacterium | reverse complement strand
GCCCAGACGCGCATCGCCCCACCGACCGAAGCCCGCGAGGCGATGTGAGGATGCGTTGTTGTGTGTACGTCTGGCGATTAGTAGAGTAACGTGAGGCCTACGACGAACTGGCTACGGGTGACCTCTTCGGTGACGTAAGGGATGTTGTCTACCTCGCTGTAAGGCAGGTAGAGGTCCTCGAAGCGCTGCGCCGTCCACGCCGCATCCAGGCGGAACTGGTCGGAGAAGCGGTAGCCGAAGCCGAGCGATCCATATTGCCGTTGCCGGTCAGGCTGCAGGTCGCGTAGGCTGGCGCCTCGGAGGTAGCTGTCGTTGCGCGGGTCGGGGCTGGTGCCGCCGCCGAGGCGAAAGTCGAACTTGCCAAGCCGGTATTCTGCACCGACGCGCACGTTGGTCGTGGCATCCAGGCCGTCACGAATTTCGTCGTTGGTGGCGTCTAGCGCCGCGTCGAACCCGTCGGACGAGTACTCCATCTGCGTCCAATCCACGAACTCGAGGTCAGCGGCCACGGTGAGGCGACCGATCTGGTAGACGCCGCCCACGCCGAAGCGCCAGGGCGTGCGCAGCTCGTACTCAAACGTGCCGTCGAAGGCGTCTTCTACGACTTCATCACCATAAACGAACACGTCGCCGTTGTCGAACTGCGTCTCGACGATGCCGGAGAACGCCTCGTCCATGACCATATAGGTGGGCGTCTCTGCTGAAAACCCGATGCGTAGTGCTGGCGTCGCTTGGAAGGACACGCCGCCGCGCAGGTTGACGCCTACCATGTCGGTCTCGAAGCGGTTCTCGTAGAAAAGCGAGGCGAAGTCCGTCGTGCCGAAGTTGCCATCGTTTTCGTTGCGCTCGTCGATCTCCTCGAAAGTGCTGCGGAACTCATAATTGCCAAAGACCACGTTCAGCCCCACTCCAACCATGACGTTCTCAGCCGCTTCCACAGCGCCTCCAACGTTGAGCTCGTTGATGCCGCCTGTCTCCAGGACGCGGCCTTGCTGGCGCACCGAGGTGCCCGAGGCGACGGCGGGCAAGAAGGCCACTTCGCCCGTCTGCTCATAGAAGTCGCGGTCCAGGTCAGTAGCAAACGTCTCGAAGGCCGCAAACGAGAGTGGGCGCGAGAAGTCGAGCACGATGTCGTCGTCGAACGTGCCAAGCTGCCCGTCATCGCCCGCGCCGATCTCTGTCACCGAGAACTCGTCGCCGAAGGGCAGGAAGAACTCCGTGATGGTCCCGCTGGGATTCGTGGCGTCGAAGCGCAGTTCGCGGTCAAAGTCGTTGGTCCGGTTGAACGTCACACCAAACACTAAGCTGCCGCGGCTCACCGGGAAGGCATAGACGTAGGCCAAGTTGCCCAGTTGGGTGGACGTAAACTCATTGTCGAAGCCTTCTCGGAAGCCGCTGCCTTCGAAAACGGCATCGTTGGTGGCGGTGTTAAACCCGAGCGTGCCCGAGAGCGCCGACCCTTTGTAGTAGGCCAGCCCGGCCGGGTTGGAGTACAGCGCGCCGTAGTCGCCGATGCCACCGATGCTGGCGCCGCCCATGCCGGACAGGCGCACCCCGACGGCAGGCAGACGGTCGGCAACACGGATGGCGTCCTCCACAGTCTGCGCCTGCGCCTGCGGCATCACGAGCATGCTGAGGGCGATGGTGGCCGCAAACGCGAGCGACCGCTTGAGTAGATAGGTCATAGCTGAGGGTAGTTAGCACATCAGACCGGGCGTACGTACCGCATAGATACAGCTCAGGCCCGCGCATCGGTGGCACGGGCCTGACCCGGCTCAATTTATGAGTCGAAAAGAAAGGACGAACGAACGCGGGGCTTAGTTACCGCCGCGACCGCCTCGGCGCGAGGAGCTGCGACTGCTGCCCGAGGAAGAGCGCGACGAGCTGCCCCGGCTCACGCTTCCGCTGCTGCTGCGCGACGAGCTGCCTCGGCTCACGCTGCCACTGCTGCGGCTGCTCGAACGGCTCGATGAACGCCCTACCGAGCCGCTGCTGCGCGAGGAGCTGGACGAGCGCCCTACGTTGCCACTGCTGCGGCTGCTACTGCGCGAGGAGCTGCGGTTGACGCCGCTACGGCTGCTTGAGCGTGACGAACTGCGATTCACACCGCTGCGACTACTCGAACGGCTCGATGAACGACTGACGCCGCTACGGCTGCTGCTGCGCGAGGAACTGCGGCTCACACCGCTACGACTGCTCGAACGGCTCGATGAACGCCCCACCGTGCTGCGTGTCTGCCCAGTGCTTCGGCTGACGCCGCTGCTGCGGGTGCGGGTGGTAGAGCGCGTGACGCCTGAGCTGCGGCCGCCGCTGCGCACCGTACCGCGGTTCCGATCGCCGCGTACGCCGGAGCGCGTGCCACGGCTAACGGCGCGGCTGCTGCCTGCGCGCACACCGTTGCTGCTCGACATGGTGCTGCGGGTACCTGAACCCGCCACCGTGCCCGTGCGCGAGCGGTTGCCCGTGACCACGTTGCGGCCAAACGTGCTTCCACGTGGGGCGTAGTTGCCACTCGCAAACGCACCGCCGTTGCGGAAGCCACCGTAGTAGCCGTTGCCGTAGAAACTCCCCGCGTAAAAGCCTCTGTTAAAGCCGCGGTTGAATCCAAACGGGCTGTATCCGAAGCCATAGCCAAACGGACTGTATCCAAAGCCGAACCCGAAGGAGTTAAAGCCAAAGCCCTGGCCGAAGCCGAACCCTGCAAAACCGAAGCGCCCAAAGCCGAACGGTGAGTAGAAAGGATCATAGAAGAAGGGGGAGCCGAAGCCAAACCCCAACGTGGCTCTGTAGCCACTGAACCACGGGTCGTTCCAGTAGAACGGATCGTACCAGTGGCTGTCGTAGAAGCGGCTGAAGTAGCCGCGGTACTGACGCGGGTTGTAGTAGTCGTCGTCCGCGTAGTATTCGTCTTCATAGTAATAGCGCGTGACGGCCACGCTATCGCCGTACTCTTCTACCTCTACGTAATCGAGATCGCGATCGTACTCGTCGTAGTACCCCACGGTAGAAAGCTGGGTGTAACACCCCGAGAGCCCCAGCAGCAGGAACGCTGCTGCGAAAAGCGGGAGGGCCTGTGTTCGGGATGACTTTTTGTAGCCGAACGGTTGGTTCATGAAGGCACCTGCCAGGTAATAAGGAGAGGACATTGAAGCCCATGTGCTTGCTTTTGTGAGCGGCACGCTGCGGGCGGGGGCGGCCGGATGCAGCGTAAAAACAAGCCATTGGAAGCGTAGAAACAGTCGGCTGATACCCGTGTTCCACGGCGCTCGCTCTCCAGCGTACCCGGATATCAGGCCGAACTGCGTCTCTGCCCAACGCACGGGCAAACACTGCGCCGCTTCTCGTTTCTGGCCTTCTGGGGCCGTTTTTTATGCCCAGTGCTTGGGCGATGTCTCGGAAAATCATCACGCACTGTACACTATGGCTGACGCTATCACCTCTCGCGCCACCGACTACTCGCAATGGTACCTTGACGTGGTCAAAGCCGCCCAGTTGGCCGACCACTCGCCGGTGCGCGGATGCATGATCGTCAAGCCCAACGGCTATGCCCTCTGGGACAACATGAAGACCGTGTTGGACGGCATGTTCAAGCAGACGGGGCATGTAAACGCCTACTTCCCCATCTTCATCCCACAGTCGTTCCTCGCCAAAGAGGCCGACCACGTGGACGGCTTCGCCAAAGAGTGCGCCGTCGTCACCCACTCGCGCCTCAAAGTCAACGACGACGGCACCTTGATTGCCGACCCGGCCTCGAAGCTCGACGAAAACCTGATCGTGCGCCCGACGAGCGAGACGATTATCTGGGACACGTACCGCAACTGGATCCAGTCCTGGCGCGACCTGCCCGTGCTGGTCAATCAGTGGGCCAACGTGGTGCGCTGGGAGATGCGGACGCGCCTGTTCCTGCGCACGATGGAGTTCCTGTGGCAAGAAGGCCACACGGCGCACGCGACCAAGGAGGAGGCCATCGAAGAGACGCGGCTGATCCACGACCTCTACGCCACCTTCGCCGAAGAGTACATGGCGATGCCCGTCATCAAGGGTTTCAAGAGCGAGAGCGAGCGGTTTGCAGGCGCCGAAGACACGTACACCATCGAGGCGATGATGCAGGATGGCAAGGCGCTCCAGGCGGGCACCAGCCACTTCCTGGGTCAGAACTTCGCCAAAGCGTTCGACTGCACGTTCCAGACCAAGGACAACACGTTGGAGCATGTGTGGGCGACCTCGTGGGGCGTCTCCACCCGGCTCATCGGCGCGCTTATCATGACGCATTCGGATGACCGCGGCCTCGTCCTGCCGCCGAAGCTCGCGCCTACCCAGGTCGTCATCGTGCCCATCTATCGCAAGGAGCACGAGAAGGCCGAGGTGCTTGGCGTGGCGGAACGCATCCAGCACGAGCTTCGGGGACAAGGCCTCACCGTGAAGCTCGACGCCCGCGAGTCGTACCGCCCCGGTCGCAAGTTTGCACAGTACGAAGCCGAAGGCACCCCCGTGCGCCTGGCGATTGGTCCGCGCGACGTCAAGAACGGCGTGGTCGAGATGGCGCGGCGCGACACGGGCGAGAAAGCCAGCGTGCCGCAAGAGGGCTTGGCCGAACATATCGAAACCACCTTGGATGCCATCCAACAAGGGCTCTTCGACAAGGCGCTGCAGTTCCGCGAGCAGCACACGTCGTCGGTGGATACGTACGACGCGTTCAAACGCGTGCTCGACGAGAAAGGCGGCTTCGTCTACGCCCACTGGGACGGCTCGGCCGAGACCGAAGCGCAGATCAAAGCCGACACCAAGGCAACCATCCGCTGCATCCCGCTCGATGCCCCCGAGGAAGACGGCGTAGACCTCATCAGCGGCAAGCCGTCGAAGCGGCGCGTCGTATTCGCGAAGGCGTACTAGACACGCGGCGCGGAGCAGCCGCAAGCGTGCACCATGCTTGACTCACCTGACACTCCGGCTTGCCTCAATTGCGGCGAGGCCGTACCAGACGCGTACTGCCCGCGATGCGGCCAGCACATCGAGACGCCCATCAAGCCGTTCCGGCAGTTTGTAGCCGACCTCTTCCGCGACTACTTCTCGCTCGACACCCGCTTCGTCCACACCCTCCACCACCTCTTCACCCGCCCCGGGCACTTGACACGTGCCTACCTCGAAGGGCACCGCGCGCGCTACCTCCCGCCGTTGCGGCTCTACCTCATCTGCAGCTTCCTGATGTTCTTTGGGATGGCTGTTCTTGACGTCGGGACAGGCAGCCTAGTGACCATCAGCGGCGATGACGATCCCGCGCTGACGCAAGCCGACTCGCTGCGCCTGACGGCCAGCACGCTCAGTACAACCGCACAGACCATTGACTCGACATCCGTATTGCTACGCTTGGATGCCATCCCGATGGATACTGCTGCCGCGACGCTAGATTCGGCTACGGTCTCGCTGGCTGTTGCAGGTGAAACGCTCCGCTCGCTTGCTTCCCGCCTTGACCCGCCGGATGCCTCAGCGCCACAACCTCCAGACAGCACTCAAGAGTCCGCCACAGGCAATTCTGTAACGTCTTTCCTCGAACGCCGACTTGATGAAGGGGCGGACAACGCCTCGAAAGACCAAAGCGGCTTTATGGCCACGGTGATTGAGCGTACGCCCATCATGATGTTTGCGCTGCAACCCATTTCAGCCCTCCTGCTCATGCTGCTCTACTTTAGACAGAGGCGCCTCTACGCGGAGCACTTCATCTTTTCCTTGCATGTTCACGCGTTCGCGTACCTGCTCACCCTGCTGCTGCTGCTGGTCGGTGCCTCGCGGATCACGACGCTTGTCGGCATAAGCGTTGACACATGGTCCGATCTGGCGAGCTTGATCGTCATTGGTGTCAGCAGCATTTATCTATTCCTGGCGCAGCGCCGCATGTATCAGCAAACCCGGAGGAAAACACTGGTCAAGTATATACTCTTCGGTGTGGCTTATCTGGTTATCTGGGCCATCGCCTTCGCGCTGGTCGTCATTATCACCATCCTGACGTCGTGAATGTAGACCGGGCCCTCAATGCGGCGGCGCACACGCTAAACTATGTGGTGAGTCCGTTGCTGCTGCCGCCTGTAGTCCTGGGCGTGTTGATGCTATACTTCCAGGCCTCGCCGGGCCAGACGTGGTGGGTGGTGGGCGTAGCGTTCGTGGTGCTAGGCATACTGCCGCTGCTCTACCTCCTCGCGTTGATCAAGGACAGACGCGTGCGCAGTATTGAGATCCGTGACAGGCGCGAGCGCTTTCGGCCGTTCATCGTTGGCCTGGGTTTCTACATGCTCGCCGTGGCCCTGCTCTCCACCACGATGACGACGGCGCGCACCCTGGTCTTGGCCGTACTTGCAGGGATGATCCTCAACGCTATCATTGTGCTTACCATCACGCTCTGGTGGAAGGTCTCGGTCCACCTGACGAGCCTTGGCGGATCGGTGGCTGTGCTCGGCTTCCTGGTCACGACGGACTGGACGACGGCTGAGAACACGACCGGAGTGCTTATCAGCGCGCTCATCGGTGTACTACTGCTGCCGATGCTGGCGTGGGCGCGCGTCCGTGTGGGGGCGCACACCTGGGCGCAAACCCTTGCGGGAGCGGTGCTTGGCCTGACGATGCCGTGGCTCCTGCTACTCAGTTTGCACCGATGGGGCATCTTTTCTGGCCTCTGACGTCTAGGAACGCGCCCTGCCACCTCGCGTTTGCCTCGCCACAATCACCCAACAACACAGCACTGCCCCTCGACCGCATCGCTACCGCTCTACGTTTTGATTTCTTCGTGCGATGCTGCGCCTGCTGTTCTCCACCCTCCTCTTTAGCCTGATCCCGCTCACGGCATCTGCCCAAGTGTGGGGCACGCTCGTCGGCACGGTCACCGATGCCGCTGACCAGTCGCCTATTCCCGGCGCCACCGTCTTGGTCGATGGCACCAACTACGGCACCGCCACCGACACCGACGGGAAATATCGCCTGCGCCTGCCGCTCGGCCCGTACACGCTGCGGTTCTCGGCAGTCGGCTTTGCACCGCGCTTGGTCGAGTTGGAGGTCGCGCAGAAGGACGCCGAGCTGACGCTCGACCTTGCCCTCACCGCACAAACTGTCGAGATGGGCGGGGTAACCGTGGAGGCCGAAGCGGCGCGGCCCGAGGCGGGCGTCTACACGCTCGATCCGCAGGATGTACAAGACATCCCCTCGCCCTTCAAAGACGTCTTCCGCAGCCTCAAAGTGCTGCCCGGCGTGGCGACGAACAATGAGCTCTCGAGCCAATACTCGGTGCGCGGCGGCGGCTTCAATGAAAACCTGATCTTCGTCAACGGCTTCGAGGTCTACCTGCCGTTTCGACCGCGTCAGGGCGAACAGGAAGGCATCGGCCTGCTCAACCCGAGCATGACCAGCGGCGTGACGTTCTACACAGGCGGCTTCCCCGCGCGCTACGGCGGCAAGCTGTCGTCGGCGCTGGAGGTGGGCTACCGCACGCCCGAGGGCGAGGTGCGCGGCAGCGGCTACCTCTCTACGCTCGACGCGGGCCTCACGGCGGGCGCCTCGGCACTGAACGGGCGGATGAGCTGGCTCATCGGCTACCGGAAGGCCCGCGCCAGCCGCTTCTTCGCAACGCAGGAGCTCAAGGGCGCCTACGAGCCCGACTATTCCGACCTGCAAGCCTCGCTGCGCTTCCAGCTCAACCCGCGCCACGAGCTGTCCTACCTCGGCATCTGGGCCGAGCACGTCTTCCAACTCGACCCCAGCACCAAGCGCACGTACTTCGGCACTGTCAGCCAGAGCCCCACGACGCCGTCGAACTTGCAGTCGCTGTGGACCACATTCGACGCGGGCAGCCTCCAGGAGGACGGCTACGGCACGTACTTCTCCGGCCTGCGCCTCGACAGCGACCTCGAGGGCGGCTGGCAGTGGTCGAACGACGCGGCGTACTTCGAGACCATCGAGACCGAGAACTTCTCGCTGACGGGCTCTTCCGTGCTTTACCAAGTCGATCCCGGCGCCCAGAACCCGGGCACAGGCGAGGGCCAGGTGCAACTCGGCCAAGTGCGCCAGCAGGACCGCGCCGACAATCGCGTGACGGTGCAGACCATCACTGGGCAGAGCCGCCTGCGCTATACCACCACGCAGCACGCCGCCGAGGGCGGTATCTACGTGCGAAGCCTCGCGTTTGAGGATCGGCTGGACGAAGAGTCGGTCGTCATCGGGCCAGACCTCCAGGGGAACGTCGTCCGCACCGTGGCCGATGCGATTCAGGACGACGCCAGCCTCGACACATGGCAGGCAGGCGCGTACGTGCAGGACGCGTTTGCGCCGCTCGGCAACGACCAGCTCATCGTGACGGCCGGGCTGCGCGCCGACTATTACGATTTCAACGACGAGTGGACGCTCTCGCCGCGCCTCTCGGCGCGTTACCTCATGAACGACCGCGTCACGCTCAACGGCTCGTGGGGGCTTTACTACCAAGCGCCGACGTACCGCGAGTTGCGGGGTCAGCCCGCTGCTGGCGAGACCATCCTCGGCGCCCTCAACCGCGACCTGCGCTCGCAACAGTCGATGCAGTTTGTAGGGGGCATCGAGTACTTCCTTGCACAACAGCGGCTCTACGCCCGCGGCGAGGTCTACTACAAGCGCATCACCGATGTCATCTCCTACGACATCGACAACGTGCGCGTGCGTTACTCCGGCGAGAACGACGCCACAGCCTCCGCCTATGGCATCGACTTGCAGATCCGAGGCGAGTTTGTACCCGGGCTCGAAAGCTGGGTCAACTACAGCTACCTCGTGGCGCAGGAGCGCTTCGACAGCGCCTTCCGGACGCCGCAGAACACGGGCCTCGTCTCCCGCCCCACCGATCAGCGACACACCGTCTCCCTCTTCGTCGCCGACTACATCCCGACGGAGCCGACATGGAAGCTGCACATGCGTGCGCTCTACGGCAGCGGCCTGCCCTACACGCCGCCCATCCCTGGCGAGCCCATCGGCAACACGGTGGCGCAAGTGCCCGGGCCGCGCTTCTCGGCACGCTACACCAGCTACATGCGCTTCGACATGGGCGCCACCAAGTCGCTACTCATCACGGAGAACGGCCTCGGCGGCCAGCCGCTGACGCTGGAGCTGACGGGCGAACTGCTGAACATGTTCAACATGATCAACACCGTCGCCTACTCGTGGGTACCGGACGCCTCGGGCATCTGGCGGCGCATCCCCACGCGCCTCACACCCCGCACCTTCAACGTGCGCATGACGCTGACGTTTTAGGGGTTAGGTTTTTGGGCGCGCTGCGCGCTGCTGGGGTTTCGGAACGCTGATACTACCATCGCTGAGGGTGCGGCGACAAACGGCGACGGTCTAGTCGTAGCTACCGCCGCGCTGCACACGCTCCAGTCGGCGCTTTGACTCGCGCTCGGCGATAGACTGGCGCTTGTCGTGCAGCTTCTTGCCCTTCGCCAAGCCGATCTCCACCTTCGCGAAGCCTTGCTTGAAGTAAATTTTCAGCGGCACGATGGTATAGCCTTTCTCCGCGCCCGCCTTTCGGTATTTGGCGATTTCTTTTTTGTGCAATAACAGCTTTCGCTTGCGTGTCGGCTCGTGGTTATTGCGGTTGCCGAAGTCGTACTCCTTGATGTGCAGGTTGTACAAGAACATCTCCCCGCCATCGACCGCGCAGTACGCGTCTTGCAGGTTGGCCTTGCCATCACGCAGCGACTTCACCTCGGTGCCCACCAGCGCGATGCCCGCCTCCAGGCGCTCGCTGATGTGGTATTCGTAGAACGCCTTGCGGTTACTCGTCACGATTTTGATGCCCTCGCTCATGCGTCGTCCTCCGCTTCGGCTTCGTCGAGTTGAGGGAAAGAAACCGGATTCAAGTCAGGCACGTCGGTCAGCACGTTCTCATAGAAGAGGTACTGGCGGTATTCCGTCAGGCTGGCTACCGCGAGGTCGTCGAAACGAGTACGGAGGTCGTCGCTGATGAAGTGGTGCAGTTCGGGGCTGACGTCAGTAGCCGCCGATTCGCGGGTCTGCTCGGCTACAGCAGCGGCGTCGCGAAGCGCCAGCATCATCTCCGGCGTGGCCTCGCCTTTGCGGGCGGCAAAGAAGCCCCACACCATCGGGTAGTTGGCGAGTTCGTACCACTCCTGCCCCAAGTCCATCGCGTAGCTCTCGGGGCGCATGTACGGCACCTCGTCGCCCACAATCAGCGCGGCGTCGGCGTCGATGTCGAGCACCCAGGAGGGCTCTTCCGCATCCACGGGCAGAAACTGCGGCGTCATGCCGTAGTGCTCCTTTAAGATCAGGCGCGCGAGTAGCACTTCGGTCGTGTAGCGAGGGTCGAAGGCCAGCGAGTGCGCCGCGGCGTTCAGGTCGTTTCGCATGACGATGCGAGCAAACGGGTAGTGCCACGTAGACAGTGCCACCTCGGGGAAGATGTCGTACATGTCCGGGTCACGCATGGCCGTCAGTGTGGGCACGAGTGCGATATCCACCTCGCCTGCACGCAGCGCCAGATCGCACCGCGCCGGATCGGCTCGGATGATCGACAAGTCCGCGCCCGCCGCACCAATGGCGTTTGCCCAGAACGTGCCGGGCGTCGTATTCCAAAGGGCCATGTTCATGCGTTTGGGTCTCAAGTTTCAGGTCGGCAAGTCCAAGGAATGTTCGGACGTTCCCGCTTGTCATCCCGAGCGTGGCCGAAGGTCACAGTCGAGAGCGCGAAGCACACCGCAGATAAATCTCCCCCGCAGCGTTTTGCACAACGAAGAAGTGGGAGATCCCTCGGCTTCGCTCGGGATGACATGATCTATGCTTTGGCGGCATCCGTATAGACAGCGAAAACCGCCGGAGGGTATACCGCCGACGGTTTCCATACTCAAACGATGCCGCACGCGCATCGGTTCGCTGCTGTCTATCCGAAAACCCAAAGCGCGAAGCGCGTCCGAGCCTCGAACCCCGAGCGCCCTACTTCTTCTTGCCGTCGTAGCGCTTCTCGCGGATACGGGCGGCCTTGCCGCGCAGGTCGCGCAGGTAGTAGAGCTTGGCGCGGCGGACGCGGCCACGGCGCACGACGTCGACCTTGGCCACGCGGGGCGAGGCGAACGGGAAGATACGCTCCACGCCGATGCCGCCACTCACCTTGCGGACGGTGTACGAACGGCCTGTGCCGGAGCCTTTGATGCGGATCACGACGCCGCGGAAGATCTGGATACGCTCTTTGGCGCCCTCAATCACGCGCACGTGAACTTCTACGGTATCGCCGGGGGCGAAATCGGGAATGTCGTTGCGTTGCTGCGTCCCCTCGACCAGTTTCATGATGTCGGTAGCCATGACGCACCTCCTAAAGTTGTGTGTGTTAATCAAGTTGTGAAAGTCCGCCGAGGCAGACTTGCGGCCCGAGCGCTCCCGAAACGGCTACCGCTCCAGTAGATCAGGACGTCTTTGCTGGGTTTTCTGCTGGCGCTGTTCGTCGCGCCACTGCTGCACTTTTGCGTGGTTGCCCGAGAGGAGCACGGCCGGTACGTCCATGCCTCGGTACGATGCGGGTCGCGTGTAGCACGGCGCATCGAGCCGATGATCCTGGAACGAGTCGGTCAGCGCAGACTGGGCATCGTTGAGCACGCCGGGGATGAGCCGGACGAGCGCATCGACCAAGATGAGCGCGGGCAGTTCGCCGCCGCTCAGCACAAAATCGCCGATGGAGACTTCCTTGGTCACAAGCACATCGCGCACCCGCTGGTCGATGCCTTTGTAATGCCCCGCGATGAGCACCACGTGCCGATGCATCGACAGCGCGTTGGCCATCGGCTGATCGAACACCTGGCCATCGGGCGTGAGGAAGATGACCTCGTCGATGGCGTCAGCGCCGACCTCGGCTTGGATGGCTTCGATGCAGTCGAACAGCGGCTCGGGCCGGAAGACCATGCCTGCGCCGCCGCCGTACGGGTAGTCGTCGATCTGGCGGTGCTTGCCGACGGCGAAGTCGCGCAGGTCGTGCACGCGGATGTCGACCAAGCCTTTCTTAGCGGCGCGGTGCAGGATGCTCTGGTCGAGCGGTCCCGTCACGATGCCTGGCAGACCCGTGATGATGTCAATCCGCATCGGTCGCCTCCTCGTCGCTCACGTCGCGTTCGCTCTCGGCGCCGTCGCCAAGCAAACCTTCGATGGGCTTCACCACGATGTGCTCGGCATCCCAGTCGATGGCCTCGATGAACTCGGGCACGGCGGGGATCATTGCCTCGGGCTGCCCAGGCCGCGACACGATGTAGACGTCGTACGTCGGCAGCTCAAGATAGTCGCGCATCGTCCCGATGGGCTCGCGTGCGTCCGTCACGACGGCTAGGCCGATCAGATCGTCGAGGAAGAACTCGTCGTCCTCCATCTCCGGTAGGTCGTCTTCATGCGCATAGACCTTGCGCGAGCGCAGCGTCTCTGCGTCTTCGCGCGATCCGACGCCGGCCAGCGCCAGCACGATCTGCGTCTTGCGCTTCGCCACCATCGTCCGCACCGACGTAACCGGGTACGCTGTCACTCGCTCCGCCGACAAGCCCAGGTACACTTGGGTTAAGTCGAAGAGACGCGACGGGTCATCCGTCTCCGGATAGACTTTTAGTTCGCCACGCACGCTGTGCGCCCGGATCACCGTGCCGACCCAAACGAGTTGGTCCGATGCGGGGTTGGGCATACGATCTACGTGGCTATGCAGCAATCGTCAAAGAACAGCGCGCGCCACTGACCATAGCCTGTGGCGCGCTAAAAAATTGGGTTACGCGTCGGTTTTCGGCGCGTCGTCGCCTTCGGCAGCGGGCGCTTCGGCAGCTTCCTCGGCGGGTGCTTCCGCACTAGCCTCCTCAGCGGGGGCCTCAGCAGCCGCTTCCTCGGTCGCAGCTTCGGCGGCAGGTGCCTCAGCGGCGGCTTCGGTGGCTGGAGCTTCGGCGTCGGCGGCTTCCTGTGCGGCGTTGGCTTCGGCTTGCTCAGCCTGGGCAGCGGCGGCTTCGGCGGCCTTCTGGGCCTCGCGCTCTTCGGCGGCCTTGCGCTGTGCTTCTTCGGCCGCTTTGCGCGCAGCTTCTTCGGCTTCGCGGCGCAGCTTGGCTTCTTCGGCTTCGCGAGCGGCGGCGGCTTCTGCCTCGGCGGCCAGCGCCTGCTGCTTGCGCTCCTTGACGGTCAGCTTGACGCCCTGTTCGGCTTTCACGCCACGGCGCGTCTTGTGCGCCTCCACAGCGGCTTCTATCTCTTCGGCCGATGCGCCCTTCTTCTCCATGTGGAGCTCGAGCAGCACGCCCTGACGGCTCAGCAAGCTGCGCGCCGTGTCGGTAGGCTGGGCGCCTTGGCCGAGCCAGTACTTGACACGGTCGCTGTTGAGCGTGACCGTCGCGGGCTCAGTCATGGGGTTGTAGCGGCCCAGGTCTTCGATGTAGCGACCGTCGCGGGGGCTGCGGGAGTCCGCCGCTACGATGGCGTAGATCGGACGGCGCTTGCGGCCCATGCGGCGTAAACGAATTTTAACCACGGTACGGGTAGTGTTTTGTGTTAGTAGTGAAGGTCATCAACCAGCGGTCGCTGGCCGTGTGAGCCGGGTGGCTCGGTATACAGCGCACGCAGCGCAGAGGCGTTGTGCGTCATTGTGTCAACGTCCTCCAAGCAGCGAGCCGATGTTGACCGCACGGCCTTTGCCCATCAGTTTGGTCATCGTCTTCATCATCTTCTTCATCTCCTTGAACTGCTTCAGGAGTTGGTTGACGTCGCGCACTTCCACACCAGCGCCCGTCGCGATGCGGCGGCGGCGGCTGCCGTTGATGAGGTGCGGCTTGTCGCGTTCCAGCGGCGTCATCGACTGGATCATGGCCTCGATGTGCTTGAACGCGTCATCGTCCACATCCAGGTCGCGCATCGCCTTGCCCACGCCAGGGATCATGCCGAGGAGATCCTTGATCGACCCCATCTTCTTGATCCGCTGGAGCTGGTCGTAGAAGTCCGTCAGGTTGAAGTCTTCCGAGCGGATCTTCTTCTGCAGCTTGGCGGCCTGCTCCTCGTCGAACTGCTCCTGCGCCTTCTCCACGAACGAGACCACGTCGCCCATCCCGAGGATGCGTTGCGCCATGCGTTTGGGATAGAACGGCGTGAGCGCGTCGAGCTTCTCCCCTGTCGAGGCGAACTTGATCGGCTTCTCGACGACGCTGCGGATGGAGAGCGCGGCGCCGCCCCGGGTGTCGCCGTCGAGCTTCGTCAGCACCACGCCGTCGAAGTTGAGGCGCTCGTTGAAGGCCTTGGCCGTGTTGACCGCGTCCTGCCCCGTCATGCTATCCACGACGAACAGGATTTCGGTTGGGTTGGCCGTGTTCTTGATGTCCTCGACCTCCTGCATCATCTGGTCGTCCACATGCAGGCGGCCTGCCGTGTCGATGATGAGGATGTCGTGCGCGTTGCGCTTGGCTTCTTCTACTGCCTCGCGCGCCACGCGGACGGCGTCCTTGACGGGCTCGCCGTTCTCCAGCACCGAGTGGACCGGCACGTTAATCGACGCGGCCAGCGTCTTGAGCTGATCCACGGCCGCCGGGCGGTACACATCGGCGGCGGCCAGCATCGGCGAGCGGCCCTTCTCCTTGTAGAACTTGGAGAGCTTGCCGCAGAATGTCGTCTTGCCCGAGCCCTGGAGGCCCGCGACGAGAATTACCGTCGGCGGGTTCTGCGCCATTTGCACGTCCACCTGCTCCGAGCCGAGCAGCTCCACCAAGCCGTCGTAGACGATCTTGACGAGTTGCTGGCCTGGCGAGACGGCGTTGAGCACCTTTTCGCCCATCGCCTCTTCCTTGAGCTGGTTCGTAAACGCCCGCGCTACCTCGTAGTTGACATCGGCATCCAACAACGCCCGGCGAATCTCACGCATCGACTCGGCGATGTTGAGTTCGTTGATTCGGCCCTGCCCGGTGACGGATTTGAGGGCTCCTTCGAGCTTATCGGAAAGGCTGTCGAACATGCGTCGGAGAGCGGTTTACGAACGGCGATGCGGCAGGCCCGACATTTCAATCGGGCGGTTCTGCACAGACTTGCCAAAATACGGCATGTGCTCGACCGAGGGCAAGTTTCGCAGGCTTGCCCATACAGGGTCAAATCCCCAAAACCACCTCAAAAAGGCTATTCCGCAGATTCTTCACGCCCTCGCAAGAGGTCAATCGTTTCCACGGCGTGACGGAGGTGTGGAATCACGATGGAGCCGCCCACGACGAGCGCCACGTTGAGCGCATCGTCCAGCTCCTCATCGGTAAATCCAGCCTCCACACACTGCGTCAGGTGGTAGTCGATGCAGTCGTTGCAGCGCAGCACGGCGGGGGCCACGAGGCCCAGCAGTTCCTTCGTCCGGCCGTCGAGCGTGCCGTCGCGGTAGGCCGCCGAGTCGAGGTTGAAGAACCGCTTGATGCCCAAGTGGGTTTTCTCATCCAGGATGCGTCGGTTCATCCGGTCGCAGTACGCCGCAAAGGCATCCAGGCGATTCGAGGGCTGCTGATCTGTACCGTGCGTGTGCGAGGTGCTCATGACAAAAGAAGCTATCCGTAAACAAAGTGCCGCCTACCGGCGCGGCCTCACCGACGCGGCGTACCAGCAGCTGAGCGCAGCCATCTGCACACGCGTGGCCGAGCACGATGCGTTCCGCCAAGCACGTACCGTCCACATCTACTGGCCGATGCTGCGCCGCCGCGAAGTAGACACGCGACGGCTAACTCAGGCAGCCTGGACCGCAGGCAAACGCGTCGTCGTCCCCGTGGTCGAGCGCTTCGAGCGGAGCGTCACCGACGCCCCTCGCCTTCGCCACATCGCCATCACGCCCGGTACGCCGCTGGTGCCCAACCGGTGGGGCATCCCCGAACCGCAGGCAGGCCCCACCGTTCCGCTGGCCACCCTCGACCTCGTGGTCGTCCCCGGGCTCGCCTTCGACCGTGCCGGGTATCGGGTAGGGCATGGCTTCGGCTATTACGATGAGTTTCTGGCCACTCTCTCCGCCCACACCCTTGGCATTTGCTACGCTGCCTGCCTGCACGATGCCGTTCCGCACCATCCGCACGACATTGCGGTGGCAAGCGTAGTCACCGAGCAGGAAACGATATGAGACGAATGCTGTAACCTGCCCCTCCCGTCTGCGTACCTCTTTCGAAGACACACCCTGGCCCCGCCACCATGAGCTCACGCACGCGCAATCGTTCCAAGACCGACGACTCGTTTTATTACGAAGACGATCTCAACTTCGACCTGGAGTCGCTCTCGGAAGACGAATTGGAAGAGATGCTCTTCGACGAAGCCGAGGAGAAGAAAGAGAACAGCTTCTTCAACCTCCCTGTCATGGCCGGGCTCTCCATCATCATGGTGGGGATCGCGTACCTCTTTCAGGAGATGGGCCTCAGCCCATTTGCCATAGACCTCTCGCAGATCGCTGCTCTGCTGCCTTGGATAGCAGGCGTGCTCATCATCTTGCTCGGCTTTGGCGTGCTTTCGTGGCGGCCGAAGAAGAAAAAGAAGAAGGTTCGCAAGACGGTTAAGACCTCTTCTGGAAAGACCCGTGTTGTGGTTGAGGAAAAGGCAAAGGACAAATCCAAACGACTGTCGAAATCGCGCGACAAGAAGGTGGCTGGCGTGGCCGCGGGTATCGCCGAGTATTTCAATATTGATCCCACGATTGTGCGTATCGCCTTTGTAATTGGCACGATTGCCTCGGGTGGCCCCTTCTTGATTGCCTACCTCTTGCTGGCGGCCGTCATGCCAAAGCCTGAACCGCGCTCGGCCGAAGAACGCATCCGTATCATTCGCGACAGCTAACTCCAACATTACCATGTCTCAACTGACCCGTTCTCGCAATGATCGCGTCGTCGCAGGCGTCTGCGGTGGCTTGGCTAACTACTTCGGGTGGGACCCGACCATCGTCCGTGTAGGCTATGTGCTGCTCAGCGTTTTCATGGCGGGTTTCCCAGGCCTGATCGTCTACATTATCCTGGCGCTGGTGATGCCAGAGCGCTAAGCCACCCTGCGTCACATCCTATTGTTTAGCAACTACTTAGGGCCAAGTAGCACCTGAACCGTTCGCTGCTTGCTGCCAGAATTTATTTGCGCTCACCCGCTTAACGTACAACGGAGCGCGCCGATACTATCGGGCAAACAACCGCTGGCCTATTGAGGGCGAAGTCGGCGGTCCACACCCTAACGTTAAGTGGTGTCTCTAGAGGCACCCTCGATAAGCACCCGATGCGACGTATCTCCTCTTCTCCCGATGCCGCCTTCGCAGGGCTGCGGGTTCTCGTTGCCGACGACAGCGAGATTAACCGTGGTTTGGCTATCAACCTCCTCACCATGCTGGGCTGCGTGACGTCTACCGCTACGAATGGCTACGCGGCCGTCGAAGCCTGCCAGAAGAATGACTTCGACTTGATCCTGATGGACTGCCGGATGCCGGGCTTAGACGGTTTTGCCGCCACGCGGGCCATCCGGTCGTTCGAACAGACGATCAACGCGTTCCCAACACCCATCATCGCCCTGACGGTATCGCCGCTGCCCAGCACGCACGAGCAGTGCATCCAAGCCGGGATGGACGACTGCGTGGCCAAACCCATTCGCATCGCTACCCTGAAGCATCACCTGGAGGCATGCTTGCCCAAGGCAGATGCTCCTCCAGCAATACGTCGCGCGGCGTAGCGGATTTTCAGTCGGGCAGCGTTCCAGCCACGGCCACCTGCAGCCTATCGAGCGACCAATGGCGCGCCATCGCCGCGTGTATGTCGCTGAGGGTAGTCGCATGCACCTCGTCCGTGTAGCCGTCTAGGTAGCTGACCTCAAACTGCCGCTCGGCATTGGTATGCAGCAGCGATGCGAGCCCACGCGTAGTCCCTTGGCTCACCTGAAACGTGCCCGCCACGGTGGTCTTCGCCGCATCGAGGTCGTCTTCCGTGATGCCTTCCTCGATGAAGCGGGCGACTTCGGCGCGCACAGCCTCGATGCCACGCTCCAGATTGGCTTGGCTGAGCGTGACCTTCACGCGCCAGTCCGCATCATGCTCGGTGCCGATGGCGTTGAGCATACTTCGGATACCGTACGTCAGCCCCTGCTCATCACGGATGGTGGCCATCAGGCGAGACGAGAAGTTGCCGCCGAGCATGAAGTCGGCGAGGTAGAGCGCGAGGTAGTCGGGGTCTTGACGGCGCAGATTCACGGCATGACCGAGGACGACGTCGAGGTTCATCTTGTCGGCCAGTGGCACGTTGGTGCGGCCCGGCTGCTGCGGCTGGGCCTCGGCGACGAACGTGGCGGGCTGGGTGTGCGGCGCCCAGGTGCCGAAGCCTTGCGCCATCAACGTGACAAGGGCCTCTTCGTCCAGATCGCCCACCGCCGTAACCGCCAGCTCGTTAGCGCCGAAGTGCTCGGCATGAAACGCACGCACATCGCCAAGTGTGACGTGGGCGAGGTGCTCAAGCTGCATGGCCGGGTTCGGGTCGTAGTTGGGATGTGCGGGCGCGTAGAGCCGCTCAGAAAAAGCTACACTCGTCAAGGCGGATGTGCTCTGCATATTGTCCTGCAACTCAGCGGCGACCTGGGCGCGCACCTGTTCAAACTCCGCCTCGCCAAAGCGCGGTTCGTGGATCTGCTCGGCCAGCAGGGGTAGCACGATGGCGGCATCGGCCTTCAGCATCTTGGCCGTGAGGGCCACGCGGTCGCCGTCCGTGCGGAAGCTGACTTTGGCACCTCGATTCTCCAGCACATCGGCGATGGCAAACTGATCCCGGCTGGTGGTGCCCTTATCGAGCATCTTCACGCAGAGCGTCTGGACCAAGTCCTCGTCGGCGCCAAAGTCGGGATGGGCTCGGAAGGATCCGCGTACCGCCACCACGTCGCGGACGGGCGTGGGTAACGTCTGCAGGAGCATCCCGCCGATGTGGTGCTGCGTAACCCGCTCGGCCAGCGGCACGGCCGCCGTTAGTTCACTGGTCATCTTACTTTACTTTAGGGATGAAACGCCCGGTCGTGCGCGCGTCTTCGATGCAGTAGGTCGCGGCTACGCGCTGCACATCGGCAGGCGTGACCCGGTCGATGCGCTCGCGGTACTTGGCGTACAGCCGCCAGTCTCCCGCTGCGATGGCTTCGTTAAGCTGCGAGGCAATCTGATACGAGCCGTCGCGGGCAAACGCCTCTTCGGCTTTGAGCCCGTTCTTCGCGCGAGCTACTTCGGCCTCCGTCGGGCCGTCGGTGGCGAGGCGCTGGAGCTCGTCGAGAATGACCTGCTCCACCTCGTCGTGTGTGGTGCCAGGCGTTAGCATCGCGAAGACGAACATCAGCCCGGGGTCGCGGAGGCGCGAGGCATCGCCAAACAACGCGGCCACTTTGCCCTGTGCGGTGAGGCTGCGATACAGGCGGCTGGACTTGCCTTCGGTGAGGATGGTCGTCAGCACATCCAGCGCGTCGGTATCCGTCGAGAACGCGTCGGGCGACTTGAAGGCGATCATCAGCGAACCGAGCTGCCCGGCACGGCGGATGGTCACGCGGCGCTCGCCCTGCTGCGGCGGCTCCTGCGTCGTCACCTCGGGCCACGGCTCGGGCGCCCTCGGGATCGCGCCGAAGTAGGTGTGGATGGCGTCGAGCGTCTCTTCCACCTCGAACTGGCCAATCACCGATAGCGTGGCGTTGTTCGGCCAGTAATACGTGTCATAGAAGTGCCGCAACCCCTCGGGCGTCACCGTTTCGATGTCTGAGCGCCAGCCGATGGTCGGGTGGTGGTACGGGTGTGCTTGGTACGCCGCCGCCCAGACCGCGTGGTAGAGCGCCTGGAGCGGCTCGTTCTCGCCGCGGTCGAACTCATTCAGGATGACGGTCCGCTCGCTCGCCATGTCGTCGGGATCGAGCAGAACGCCGCGCATGCGGTCGGCCTCGATCTGGAGCGCGAGGTCCAGGTGTTCGCTGGGCAGCAGCTCGAAGTAGTTGGTGCGATCGAGCCACGTGGTGGCGTTCACTTGGGCGCCCACGCGTTGCAGCGTGTTGAAGATGGACGTGCCGTGCTTCTTGTGGAAGCGCTCAGTGCCCTTGAACATCATGTGTTCGAGGAAGTGCGTCGCGCCCGTATGGCCGAGGGCCTCGTTACGGCTCCCCACGCGGTAGGTGATCATAACCGTGGCGACGGGGGCCGCCGCTTCGGGCAAGAGCAAGACCTGCAAGCCGTTCGATTTGTGCCGCAGCGCCGTAATGCCCGCCACCGTCTCCTCGATGTCGAAGAATGGGTGGGCGTCGGTCGCTACTTCAATGGTTTCCATGCAATGGGTTCGTGTTAATCAGAGGTGATGAACTGGTCGAGCTTAGTTCTTATATCGTGGACTCTCTGCCGCCTTCCGTGGCTTTTTGCGACGTTTGCCAAGGCGATTCCAGCAGAAAACGGGGGGGAAACCACTGGCTCCTTGTCTTCTTGCTCGTCGTTTGCCACCAGGTAGTACTCGACCCGTGGGGGAAACTGAGGGCGTCCATGAATGACGACTCTTGACTGTCGGGCTTCTATTGGCTCTAGCACGAATGTCATCGTCCCAATTCGTGCCATCAATCTCTCGCCAAGCCCTTCATGAGCCTCAATCTGCCACTCAAGCTTCCCATCACGCGTGAGCTGCATGAGCTTAAATGCGAGTTCTGTATAGTCGTCATTCATGGCTTCAAACGGTTTCTGAGATTATCGACACGCAAATCAACAGTGCCTGCCACATTGTTGACTGCTCTAAACAAGCGCTCAACGTCTCGGTCACGCAGTGATCCTTGCTGCTTACTCAACATCACAAGGCTGTCCTGCACTTGGATTTTGACCTCCTTCTCAACATGTTGTTCAATCTGGCGCAGCAACAACGTAGCTTCAGCCACAAGTGCAAGCTGTTCGGACATGTTCAGAGGCTCATTGGAGAAGTGAGATTCCGAGAGACTCCTCATTATCTGCCGTAATTCTTCCACCAAGACTGGGCCTTGGTAGAGTAGAGAGTATTGGCGATGCAAACTGCGCAGTCGCTACCAAATCAGCAAGCTCATGCCCAAGCTAATGACCGAGGCAAGGTTGGCAAACGGCGCAATCGCTTCAAGGATCACTATGAGGTCGAACGCAGGCATCAGTGCGCGTCGAGCCAGTTGTCGGCGATGCCGACGTCTACGACAACGGGTACGTCGCCGAGGGGCTGGGCGCGGGCCATCTCGTCTTTGATGAGTGCTGTGGCGCGGTCGATCTCGCTGGCGTGCTCGCCGGACCCGTCGGGCACCTCGAAGACGAGTTCGTCGTGGACCTGCAGGATCATGCGCGTCTCGAAGTTCTCCTCCTTCAACCGGCGGTGGATGCTGACCATCGCGATCTTGATCATATCCGCCTGCGTGCCTTGGATCGGCATGTTGACCGCCACGCGCTCGGCGAAGGAGCGGTCGCGGAAGTCGCGGCTGGTGATCTGCGGTAGGTAACGGCGACGACCGCGCAGCGTCTCGGCATAGCCGTTCTCGCGGGCCTTCTCGATGAGCTCGTTGAGGTATTCGATCACGCGCGGGTAGCTGCGGTTGTACTGCTCGATGAGCGGCTGCGCCTCGCCGACAGTGATGTGCATGCGTCGCGCCAGCCCGAACGCGGAGACGCCGTACGGGATGCCGTAGTTAACCTGCTTCACCTGGCTGCGCTGGATGCGCGTCACGTCCTCCAAAGGCAGGTCGAACACGCGGGCGGCCGTGGCGGTGTGGATGTCGAGGCCTTGCTCGAACGCCTCAATCAGCCCCTTGTCGCCGGAGAGGTGGGCGAGGATGCGGAGCTCGATCTGCGCGTAGTCCGCAGCGAGGAGTTTGTAGCCCGGCTCGGCGACGAACGCACGGCGGATCTCGCGGCCCTGCTCCGTGCGCACGGGGATGTTCTGCAGGTTTGGGCTCGACGAATTATGCACGACGATCCCCTGCGCGGTGTACTGCTCCACGTCGTCCACTGCGATGTCGAACATCGGGACCTCTGCTTCTCGTTCGACGGCAGCTATCGTCACTTCGAAATACTGAGCTGCAACGGCCTCACGCAGGAACGGCGCGTGGCTCGGAGCAGCGCTCGCGAGGTGGTCCACCATCCACTCGGCGCGAGACAGCATGACCGTGTCGGTCGTGCCCCGGAGCTCCGATGTGAACTGCGTGACCGCATTCGGCACTCGCCCTTCCTCGTCCCGGAGGGCGTCGTACAGCGCGGGCTGAAGCGGCCGGATGTCGAAGTCGTCAGGCAGGGACAGCAATTCCGCCGTGCTCTTCTTGGTAGGCATATTGGCGACCTCCGCGCACCTCTGGCACTTCGCGTCCGAGAGGAAGCCGATGCGCTCGTGGAACGTCTGCTTGGAGCGATCGCCGAGGATGCGGAGCGTGTGGCGCGGCGCGTACCCGCGCGGGTCGGGCCGGTCCTGACGGATACTGGACGGGATGCCAAACAGCGTGAGAAGCTGTTGCACGTCTTCCAGCATTCCTCGGCTCACCGAGCGTACGCTGATCCCGTACCGGACATCCACGCAGCCGTCCCCCTCGAAATAGCCCCGAAGAAACGCGGCGACGATGGCCTCTGGCGCTCGGAATAGCCCCGAAGGCACGCGGATGTCTCCCGACAAGCCTCCTGCCCCGATTTGCTCCAGCGCCCCGCCGATGTCCGTCCCGGACACTTCGAGCACAGGGCACGTCCGCGTCCGGCGGCGGGTCGGCGTCTTGCCAAACGTCGCTTCGATGTGGCCAGCGAGATGCTGGATCAGCTTTTCCTCTTTCCATCCGAACGCGAGGACGAGCTTGCTCGGCTTGCCGTTGTAGTTGCTGCGCGAGATGTGGCCGTCCGCCATCGCGTAGCCGACGAGTTCGGCGAGTTCCGTCGTCCACTGCTCGGGAAGGCGTGGCGACTTCCGGGTCGTGTAGGCGGCCGTTCGCGTGAGGCTAAGCACCGTTTCCGAGCCGAACAGCCCGTCGGAGTGCGTCATGTAGAGCGGCGTCCCCACGTCTATCTCATCGGCGCGAAGCCAGCGCAGGCGGCTCCGCAGCCGGTGCTCGGGGCTGCACCGCAGCGTGAGGCCGTTCGAGAGTCGAAGCACGACGGTCGGCTTGACGCCCGTGGCCTGCCAGGCGAGAACGCGGCGAGGGCCATAGGGCGTACGGACGTGCTCGCCCGGCTGTACCGTCTCGATACCGACGAGCCCGCGCTCGGTGTTCACGAGTGTCCCAGCGGGGAGGCACGAGAGCCGTCCCGTGGCCGTGACCGTCTGGTTGAAGTCGGTGTGGATGCGGCCCGTCATCGGGTTGATGAGTTCGGGGAGCTTGTCCACGTACGTGTTCTTGAGCTTCGAGAGCTTCCGCCAGTCGAGTGCGAGGCGCGGCACCGTGCTGTCGGTCTCGGTGGTCAGCGTTTCGAGGATGTCCTCGGAGGTCTTGAACTGTCCCGACTTTGTTTTGCCTTTGTCTTGAAGGGCAATGCCGAACGTCGGCTCCTCGGCGGCGAGTTGCTTCTTCGTTTTGCCTGCCGCCTTCGGGTCGCGCATCTCCTCGGCCCACACCTTGGCCTGCTCGCGCTGCGCGTCGTCTGGCACGTCGCCGAAGAGCGCTTGGCCGAGCTGCTTGGGGCTGCCCACGTTGAACGGCCGCCCAACGGCATCATAGATCGCCTGCTCAACGCGCTCCATCTCGGCGCCGAGTTGGTCGGAGATGGGTTCGAGCACGCTGGCGTCTACGCGCACGCCGAGGCGCTCCATGTCCACGAGGACGCGGATCAGCGGAAACTCGATCTCTTCCGCGATGGCAAGCAAGCCGTCCTCTTCCAGCTTCGCCTTCAACACATCCATCAGCCGGAACGTAATGTCCGCGTCCTCGCAGGCGTACGGGCCGACGTCGGCGATGGGCACGTCGCGCATGGACTTGGCGTTCTTGCCCGTGCCGATGAGCGCGGTGATGGGCTGCGGGCGGTAGCTGAGGTAGAAGCTCGACACGTCGTCCATCTTGTGGCTCGCCTCGGGCTCGATCAGGTAGTGCGCCACCATCGTGTCAAACAGCGGCCCGCGCACCTCCAGCCCGTGCGACGCTAACACGGCGAGGTCGAACTTCAAGTTGTGCCCAATCTTGAGCGCGTCGTTCTCCAGCGACGGCCGCAGCTTGTCGAGTAAGTCGGCCGTCTGCGTACCATCCGGCAGCGGCGTCGGGACGTAGTGCGCCGTTCGCTCTTTCGCCGAGACGGAGACGCCGACGAGGCCAGTCGTGATGGGTTCGAGGCTGTCGGTTTCCGTGTCGAAGGCGAAGCGCTCAGCTTGGGCGATATGGTCATGCGCGGCCTGCACCTGCTTGTGATTGAGCGCCGTGTGGTACTCCACCTTGTCCTCGTCCATCGCCTTGACGGGCTCGTACGGGCCGAAGTCAAACTCTAGCGCCGGATCATCCTCGGGCAGCGTGGTGGTAGAGGTAGCTTTTTTTGGCCGCTCCTTGCCGTCGTGGTAGTTCTTGATACGCGTACGCAGCCGCTTGCCGAACTCCAGCTCGTCGAACAGGTCTTCGATGCGGTCCAGATGTGGATCGGTGCGGCGCAGGCGCTGCCAGTCTACGTTCTGGCCGTGCTCCTCGAAGTCGATATCGGTGAGGATGGTGACGAGCTGCTTGCTCAGCGTGGCCTCGTCGCGGTGGTTGATCAGGCCCTCACGGACGCGCTTGCCCTTGATCTCTTCGGCGTGATCAAGCAGGTTTTCCACGCTGCCGTACTGTGCCACGAGCTTCGGCGCCGTCTTCTTGCCGATGCCGCGCACGCCGGGCACGTTGTCGGCCGCATCGCCCAAGAGCGCCAGGATGTCGATGAACTTGATGGGCTCGACGCCATAGCTCTCGCGGAAGCTGTCGGCCGTCTCCAGGTCGAACTCCTCGCCCTTGTACGCCGGGCGCATCATCGAGATGGCGCCGTGCTCGCCCTCGGCCGACCGATCGTCTTGCAGCAGTTGCCGAAAGTCTTTGTCGGGCGAGACGATCACGACATCCACGCCGTCCTGCGACGCCTGCTTCGCCAGCGTCCCGATCACGTCGTCAGCCTCTACACCCGGCACCTCAAGCACGGGAATGTCAAACGCCTCCACGATCTGCTTGATGTACGGAATGCCGCCGCGCAGCCCCTCGGGCATCGGCGGACGGTGTGCCTTGTACTCGGCGTATAGCTCATCGCGGAAGTTAGGCGGGCCGTCGAGCGCGTCGAAGACAACGGCGATGTGCTCGGGCTTCTCGTCCTCTAGCAGCTTCAGCAGGCTCGACGTGAAGCCATACACCGCAGACGTGTCCTGGCCTTTCGAGTTGATGAGCGGGCGGTTGATGAAGGCAAAGTGGGCCCGGTAAGCGAGCGCGAGCGCGTCGGCGAGGTAGAGGCGTTCGGAGGAGTCGGGCGCGTCGTGGTCATCCCACGCCTCATTCAGTACGTCAAAAAGATCCATGCAGGGGTACGGCAAACCATTCGAGAAAGCAGCTTTCTCATCAACGGATGGCTGGCCCGAACGTTCGTCGTTTCTACTGTTCTACGGAACGCAATCCGTGTCGTAATTTGGCGCTATCTCTTCCCCGATCCGCGACACCTATGCCTAAAAAACTCACTGCACACGAAAAAACAGTGCGCGCCGTAGCACGCCTGTTCAAGCGCAAGCTCGCCGACTACATGCAGGGCTCCTTACTCGATGGGGCGCTCCGGCTGTGGCATGACTTCGCCGCTACGACGGATCTGGGGCGGACCCGTAAACCTGCTACGTGGGCAGCAGCGCTACTCTACACCTTCGACCGCCTGCAGATCAGCGGGTTGACACAGCAAGAGGTCGCGGAGCACTTCAAGGTGTCGGCCATCACGGTGAGCACCAAGCACCGAGACATGGCACATGCCCTCGATCTGACCGTGCTCGACGCGCGCTACCTGCCCGAGATTACGCGGGCGGCGGCCCGGCGGTCAATGGGTGCGGCAATGGATGGCCTCCCGCTGCTAGAGGCGCCTGTGCACCTGTGGCAACTGCCCTTCAGTCCGGCCGCCCACAACGCATCGTGGAATGCCCAGGAGTTAGTGTACGACGGCTGGGAAGCGCTGAGGATCAACCTCGACCGCGCAGAGCAGTGCTTCACACGTGCCCTCGGCATCGACCCGTTCCTCGCCGATGCCTATAACGGCCTCGCCAAAGTCGCCGAAGCCGATGATGATTTGGTGAGGGCCGAGGCCTTGTACCGCAAGGCGTACGGCATCGCCCGCGAGACGTTGGGTACGGAGTCGCCGAAAGCGTATTACTGGTGGGGTGAGCTCGAAACCCGTCCTTATATGCGCGCTCGGCAAGGCATCGGGTGGATATGTTGGCAGCAAGGCCGCTATGATGAGGCGTTGGAGCAGTACAACGCGCTGCTACACCTCAACCCGAATGACAACCAGGGCGTGCGGTATCTCATTCCTCCGCTGACGCAGCTAACAGGCGACCTGGACGCGGCGCTCGACGCATATGACCGATACCATACTGCCTATCCTGACGACCGCGGCGACCCGCACCTGACGTTCAGCTACGGGCTGGCACTGTTTGAAGCTGATCGCACGGAAGACGCACTCCGTCAATGGTACCGTGCGTTCTTCGACAACATCTATCTTGCCCCGTTGCTCACGCGCCAATCGGTTCCGCAAGTAGCGCTCTGGCATAGCACTAGCGATGGCTGGCGTGATCATGCCGAGTTGTACCTTGAGCTCTTCGGCGACCTCTGGAAGAATGCTCCTGATGCACGCCGCACAGTGAAGCTGCTCTGGAGAGATCCCGCGGTCAAGGTCGAGGTGAGCATGTGGATGAAGCTCGGACAAGAGTTGCATGCCCTTTCGGAATCAGCTCGGCAATCTCCCGACTTCAGGGAGCGCTGGGTCCCACTCATACACCGCCAACGCGATATCGAGCAAGAGCCTCTGAGGCCGATTGTCATCGACCGCCTCACAGACGCCTGACTCAAACGACGACAACTGTCTGCGGCTCGTAGCCCAGCCGCGAGCCGAGCCAGCGCTCCACGTCTTCGACGAGCATGCCCTTGCGCGCTGCGTAATCATTCACCTGATCTCGCGCAAGCTGCCCGACGTTGAAGTACTGCGCCTCGGGATGGGCGAAGTAGATGCCGCACACCGACGCTGCTGGACGCATCGCCAAGTGCTCCGTCAGCGTGATGCCGGTGTGCGCCTGCACGTCCAGCAAGTCCCAGAGCGTGGGCTTCTCCGTGTGGTCGGGGCAGGCGGGATAGCCGGGCGCTGGGCGGATGCCGCGATACTGCTCGCGGATGAGCGCGGTGTTGTCCAGCGCCTCGTCCGTCGCGTAGCCCCACGCCTCCGTGCGGATGTGGGCGTGCAACCACTCAGCCGCCGCCTCGGCCAACCGATCCGCGACGGCTTTGACGAGGATGGAGTGGTAGTCGTCGTGGTCGGCTTCGTAGGCTGCCGACAGTACTTCAGCGCCATGGCATGTGACGGCGAAGGCGCCGATGTAGTCAGCGATGCCCGCACTTTTGGGCGCGATGAAGTCGGCGAGCGAGCGGTTGGCCTTGCCGCGTCCCTTCTCCGTTTGCTGCCGCAGTTGGTAGAGCGTGGCACGAACGTGGGAGCGGTCTTCACCTGTGTACAGTTCGATGTCGTCGCCCGCGGCGTTGGCTGGGAAGAGGCCATACACAGTGTCTACGCGGAGGCAGCCTGTGGCGGCGGCCCGGTCGAGTAGTGCATTGGCATCGGCGAAGAGGCTGCGCGCCTCGGCCCCGCGCTTCGGGTCATCCAGGATACGTGGGTACTTGCCCTTCAGCTGCCACGCGATGAAGAACGGCGTCCAGTCGATGTACTGCCGCAGCGTGGCGATGGAAACGCTGTTTAGGGCCTGCACGCCTAGCCGGTTCGGCACGTCGATACGTGCTGCCAACCAGTCGATAGCGTGCGCGTTCGCACGCGCTTCTTCCAGCGTCAGATACTTCGTGGTGCGGTGGCGGCGTTCGTGCGCCTCCCGGACCTGCTCGAAGTCAGCCGCGACCTCGGCCACGAACCCGTCGCGCTCGGTCTCGGAAAGCAAATTGCTCGTCACCGAGACGCTGCGTGAGGCGTCCAATACATGCACCACCGGGTGCTCGTAGTGCGGCGCAATCTTGACGGCGGTATGTACCTTCGAGGTCGTCGCTCCGCCAATCAGCAGCGGCTGCGTGAAACCCTCGCGCTGGAGTTCTTTCGCCACATGCACCATCTCGTCGAGCGACGGCGTGATGAGCCCCGAGAGCCCAATCACATCGACCGCGTGCTCCTTAGCTTTGGCCAGAATCTTGGCAGCGGGCACCATCACGCCGAGGTCGATCACCTGATAGTTATTACAGGCCAGCACCACGCCTACGATGTTCTTGCCGATGTCGTGTACGTCGCCCTTGACGGTTGCCATCAGCACCTTCTGCTGGGTGCTCTCCGCACCGGACTCGGCCTTCATCGCTTCGATGTACGGCTCCAGGTAGGCCACCGACTTCTTCATCACGCGCGCGCTCTTGACCACCTGCGGCAAAAACATCTTCCCCGCTCCAAAGAGGTCGCCGACGACGTTCATGCCGTTCATCAGCGGCCCTTCGATAACTTCGAGCGGCGTGGCGTACTGCTGCCGCGCCTCCTCGGTGTCGGCCTCGATGTACTCCACGATGCCCTTGACGAGCGCGTGCTTCAGCCGCTCTTCTACGTCGGTTCCCTCGCGCCATGCGTCGCGCTTGGCCTCTACCTGCGCACCGTCGCTCTTGATGGTTTCGGCGTGCTCCACGAGGCGTTCGGTGGCATCGGGTCTGCGGTCAAAGAACACGTCTTCGATGCGCGTGAGCAGGTCCGGCTCGACCTCCTCGTAGACCTCCAGCTGCCCCGCGTTGACGATGCCCATGTCCATCCCGGCCTGGATGGCGTGGTAGAGGAACGCGGCGTGCATCGCCTCGCGCACGGTGTTGTTGCCGCGGAACGAGAACGAGATGTTCGATACGCCGCCCGACACCTTGGCCTCGGGCAGGTTCTGCTTGATCCAGCGCGTGGCCTCGATAAAGTCGATGGCGTACTGGTTGTGCGCCTCGATGCCCGTAGCGACGGCGAAGATGTTGGGGTCGAAGATGATATCCTGCGGCGGCATCCCGACCTCGTCGACCAGGATACGATATGCGCGCTCGCAGATGACCTTGCGCCGCTCCAGCGTGTCCGCTTGTCCCTCTTCGTCGAAGGCCATGACGATGACGGCGGCGCCATACTGGCGGCAGAGGCGAGCGTGTGCCTTGAACTCGGCTACGCCCTCCTTCATCGAGATCGAGTTGACGATGGCCTTGCCCTGCACGCACTTGAGCCCCGCCTCAATCACGCTCCACTTCGAGGAGTCGATCATGATGGGCACGCGCGAGATGTCGGGCTCAGAGGCGATGAGGTTGAGGAAGGTGACCATCGCCTGCTCAGAGTCGAGCAAGCCCTCGTCCATGTTGACGTCGATGATCTGGGCGCCGTTCTCCACCTGCTGGCGCGCTACCGAGAGCGCCGTCTCGTAATCGCCTTCTTTGATGAGCCGGGCGAAGCGGCGCGAGCCTGTCACGTTGGTGCGCTCGCCCACGTTGACGAAGTTCGTCTCGGGTCGCACCACGAGCGGCTCTAAACCAGACAGACGCAGGTATGGCGGCTTCTCGGGGAGCGCACGTGGCGTGACGCCGCGCACGGCCTCCGCCATAGCGCGCACGTGCTCGGGCGTCGTGCCACAGCACCCGCCGATGATGTTGATGAGCCCATCATCGGCGTAGCGACGCGCCTGCTCGGCCATGAACGCCGGCGACTCGTCGTAGCCGCCGAATTCGTTGGGCAAACCCGCATTCGGATAGAGGCTAGTAGATACCGTTGCGGCACTGGCCAACTCGCCAATGAACGGCCGCATCTGCTTGGAGCCGAGCGCGCAGTTGAGACCTACGCTCAACAGGTTCGGCGTGTGGCTGACCGAGATCCAAAACGCTTCCGGCGTTTGCCCCGAGAGCGTGCGCCCGCTGAGGTCCACGACGGTGCCCGAGATCATCACGGGCAGCGCCTTGCCGCCTGCGCGCACGTACTCCTGGATCGCATAGAGCGCGGCTTTGGCGTTGAGCGTATCGAAGATGGTCTCGACGAGCAGAATGTCGGCGTCGCCATCGACGAGCCCAGCGATCTGCTCGGCATACGCCTCGGCCATCGCATCGAACGTAATGGCGCGGTAGCCAGGGTCGTTGACGTCGGGCGAGATGGAGAGCGTGCGGTTGGTCGGGCCGAGGGCGCCTGCCACAAAGCGCGGCCTCTCGGGCGTGCTCAGGTCCTCTGCCGCGTTCTTGGCCAGCCGCGCTGCCGCCACGTTCAACTCGTAAACGATGTGCTCCAGCGCATAGTCTTCCTGCGCGACGCTCGTGGCGCTGAACGTGTTGGTCTCGACGATGTCGGCGCCCGCTTCCAGAAACTGGCGGTGGATGCCCTCGATGAGGTCCGGCCGCGTGAGCGCCAGCAGGTCGTTGTTGCCCTTGAGCGGATGCGTGTGCTCGGCGAAGCGCGTGCCTCGGAAGTCGGCCTCCTCCAGGTCGTGCCGCTGGATCATCGTCCCCATCGCCCCGTCGATCACGAGGATGCGCTGGCGGAGCAGATGCGCCAGGATATCGAAGGTATCAGTCATTGGTGGGAGCGGTGCGACTCATGCGCGCTTGACAACGCGACAAACTCATTGAAGTCGGGGATACGCCTCATTGTAGCGCCACAGGTGGTATTCCCGTCGGATTTCTTCGAGGGCGGCGAGGCGCGCTTCTGGCGGCTGGGTACGCCAATACGCCACGTCTTTGAGCTGATTGCCTAGCGCGCTCATCCGGACGACCTTGGCAACGGGTGTGAAGGGGTGCTCTTCCATTTCCAAGCGCTGCGATGTACATGCAAGGGCGACCCAGTCACTGCCGGATCGCCCTTGATGTTCCAAATCAGCTATGGACGGCGAATCAGGTGCCCGCCGAGTAGTCGGTGGCGTAGGCGACCTGCTCGCTGCTGAGCGTGTCGATCTTCAGGCCCATCGTCTCCAGCTTCACGCGAG
>JBCCMF010000010.1:0-31325 GCA_039026435.1 Bacteroidota bacterium | reverse complement strand
TTTCGACATAGGGCACGGTGTGCGCGCCGCAGTCGCCGCCAATGAGCAGGCTATCGCACTGGGTGAAGTTGCGCGCTTTCTCGGCCTTCTTGTTTACTGAAACGAGGCCGCGATAGGTATTGCAGAACCCCATCGAGCAGGAGGGGACCTACCCGCTCCCCGAGGCGCAGGTGGACCGCTTCATGATGAAGATCAAGGTGGGGTACCCAACGAAGGACGAGGAGCTGGAGATCATGCGGCGCATGGCGCGCACGGGTGCCAAGCCGCAGCTGCGCCCCGTGGCCCAGCCGCAGCAGATCCTGGAGGCGCGCCGTGTCATCAACGAGATGTACATCGACGAGCGCGTGGAGCAGTACATCGTGGACTTGGTCGTCGCCTCGCGCGAGCCCCGGCGGTACCGCATCAACGACTTGAGCGGCTTGATCGACTTCGGCGCCTCGCCGCGCGCCACGATCAACCTCAACCTCGCAGGCCGAGCACACGCCTTCTTGCAGCACCGCGCCTACGTCACGCCCGAGGACATCCGCTCCATCGCGATGGACGTGCTGCGCCACCGCATCGGCATCACGTATGAGGCCGAGGCCGAGGAGGTGACGAGTGAGCAGATTGTGCAGCGCATCCTCGACACCGTAGAAGTGCCGTAACGCGTGCCTCCATGCCTCGTGTCTCCAAGCCCTACCGCAAGCCGTCCATCACCGTCGCCTACCTCGTCGATGCGTTGCGCGAACACGCCCGCATCGAGCTGACGGCCGTCAACCCCAACGTGGGGGAGGAGCGGGCGGTGACCGAGGAGAACCTGCACCGCCCTGGGCTGGCGCTGGCGGGCTACGTCGATCTGTTCACCCATCAGCGCGTGCAGGTGCTCGGCAACACCGAGAACCGCTACCTCGACCACCTCGACCCCGAGCAGCGCAAGGCCGCGTTTGGCAACCTGATCCAGTTTGCCGTGCCGTGCATCTTCCTGACGGAGTCGAACACGCTAGACCCGGCGCTCGTGCAGCTTGCCACGACGGCCGAGGTGCCCATCTTCGCCACGCCTGTGCCGTCCACGGCGTTTATGAACGTGCTGGGCGACTTCCTGGCCGATCAGTTTGCCATGCAGTCCAGCATCCACGCCTCGCTGGTGGATGTCTACGGCGTGGGGCTGCTGCTCGTTGGGCGCTCAGGCATTGGCAAGAGTGAGGTAGCGCTCGATCTCGTGGAGCGCGGGCACCGCCTGGTAGCCGACGATGTGGTCATCGCCACGCGCAAGGCCGAGCACGTGCTGATGGGCTCAGGCACCGACCTCGTTGGGCACTTTATGGAAATCCGCGGCCTCGGCTTGGTCGATGTGCGGGCCATGTTCGGCATCCGCGCCATCCGCTTTCAGAAGCGTGTGGAGGTGGTGGTGAGCATCGAAGAGTGGCAGCCCGAGGTCGAGTACAGCCGCATCGACATGGTGGTGGACACGTTTCCCATTCTCGGGGTGGACCTGCCGATGGTACAGCTGCCTGTCACGCCGGGCAAGAACATCACGGTGCTGTGCGAGGTGATCGCCATGAACCACCTGCTGAGTAACTACGGGTACGACGCGGCCGACGTGTTTGCCAAACGACTGGCCAGCCGTATTGAGAAGAAGGGCAAGCCGGGGTTCGAACGGGGCACGCCGTACTTCGAGCACGACTACGAGTAGCACCACACGAGTAGCACCACGTTTGCCGTGAGTTGAAACCACCTTGTCAAAACCCCGCGAGGCCCGGTGACCCTGCGTTGACACCCCTGCGGGGCGCGCCTATATTCGGGGCTGCATGGAACACACGGTTTTGCAGGTCTGTTTTACGACGGCTAAACTCAAATCCTGCCTTTGCTTAGCCTAATCAGCGCTTTTACCATACCCGTCGCTGGTCTGTTACTCCCACCCTTCGGCCCTCTGCGTCGGCTCTCCTCGCCAGCTTCCACCACATGTCGAAAAACCGTTACTACTACTACGATCCGGAGCAGTGTGCCTTTGTCGAGGCCAAGCCGAGCCGGAAGCGTTACGCTGGGTATGGCCTTGGCATCTTTGCCCTCGCCCTGGTTCTGGCTACCGCCCTCGTGCTGACGCTCGATCAGACGGTGGGTTCGCCCGAAGAAGTCGCGCTGGAGTCGGAGAACGAGGCCTTGCGCGGCGAGCTCAAGCAGTTCATCACCCGCATGGAAGACATGACCGCGACGGTAGACGAGCTGGCTGAGCGCGACCAGACGCTCTACCGCACCATGCTCGATGCCGAAGCGATCCCGCTTGATGTCCGCGAAGTGGGCGTTGGGGGCAGCAACCCGTACAGCGCCTTCGACGGCTTCAGCGAGACCACCTCGTCGCTGCTGCGCAACGCGGCGGAGCGGCTGGACCAGCTGGAGCGGCAGGTGAGCTTCCAGAATCAAAGCTACCGCGAGCTCTCCGGCCTAGCCGAAGAACATGGCGCTTGGCTCGATGAGCTTCCCGCTATCCTGCCTGCCGATGGGCCTTTGATCTCCCACTTTGGCATCCGCACTGACCCTTTCCTGGGCACCAAGAAGATGCACTACGGGATCGACATTGTGCTGGAGCGGGGCTCACCGATCTACGCGGCGGGCAACGGCGTGATCAAGGAGACGGGCCGGAGCCCCAGCTACGGTATCTTTGTGGAGGTAGAACACCCCATCACCGGCTACTCCACCTTCTACGCCCACCTCAGCGGCGTACCCAGCGGCATCCGCGAGGGGGTCAAGGTGGAGCGCGGCCAGCAGATTGCCATCAGCGGCAACACCGGGCGCTCGAAAGGACCGCACCTCCACTACGAGATCCGCGACAGCGAGGGGCGCAAGGTCAACCCCATCTACTTCCTGACGCCCAACATGACGCCCTCGAAGTACAAGGAGCTGTTGCAAGCCTCCCAGACCTCCACCATCGCGTTCGACTGAGCGCCGCGTCTGCGACAGCCCAGGTGAACAAGGCCTCGGTGCAATTTCCTCACGTTTAGGCCTTGCTTTCTGCCGATACCCGGGCTATAGTCCGTCACTTTGCTGCGCTAGGATGCGCGGCTTCTCATCCACATTGTTTGTACAAGCGTATGTATTGGACTCTTGAGTTGGCCTCGCACCTGGAAGATGCCCCGTGGCCTGCTACGCGTCTCGAATTGATGGATTATGCCGAGCGCACGGGCGCGCCTGCGGAAGTGCTCCAGAACCTGGAGGAACTCGAAGACGAAGGCGAGCCCTATGAGAGCATCGAAGAAGTGTGGCCGGACTATCCGACGCACGATGAAGACTTCTACTTCGAAGAGGAATAGCATCGCTGTTGCCGTCATCAGCAGAGCCCGCCACGTTGGTCGGGCTTTCTTTTTTTGGACGAGTGTCCGTGCGAGGCGGCTGCCCTCAACCACCGCTGCCGTGCTGCTGCTCGGCCTCCTCGTGGGGGTAGCAGAGCGCCAAGCCCTCGCCCAGAACTCGGACAGCAGCACCCCCATTGTCACGCGCGTCCGGTTCACGGGCGATGTGCGTTTTGACCGCGAGGAGATGGCGCTGCGCATCCGCACGCGCGCCAACCGCCGCTTCTTTGGGATCCCCGGTTTGTATTGGTGGCTCTGGCTGTACGAGCTGGGCTCAGAGCGCCTGGGCGGGCGCATTGGCGAGGCGATGGTGGCCGTGGGCGAGCCCCCAGCTTACCTCGATACCACCGTCGTCCGCGACGATGTGGAACGCCTGCGCAACTACTACCAGCAGGAGGGCTTCCGCCGCGCCAACATCGCCGCCCGCATCGACACCGTGCGGCCTGGACGCGTGCACGTGGATTTCGATATCCAGCCAGGACCGCCCACCTACATCCGCACGATGACGCTCGACGGGCTGGACATGCTGCCGCTCGACGTCCAGCGCCAGCTCGTTCAAGCGTCCCTGATCAAGCCGGAAGCCATCAACGCCGCCTCGCCGCTGGTCTACCGCGCCGACGGTGCGCGCTACTCGGAGCCGACCTTACTTGAGGAGCGCAGCCGCATCCTCACCTTCATGCTGAACCAGGGCTATGCGGCCATCAGCCGGGACTCGGTGCGCGCCCTGATCGTCCCGGCCCGCCCCGACTCGTTCGACGTGCGGCTGCGCATCCGTCCTGGCGAGCGCTACCGCGTGGGGGATGTGGCCATAGAGGTCGAAGGGCCCGAGCCCAACGCCGCCGTGCGCACCGACACCGTCATCACCGTGTCGTCCGATGCCGGGGTAGCCGGAGGAGAGGTGACCGTACGCATGGTGGGCGAGTCGAAGCTGCGTCCGGCATTTCTGATGCGCGTCTTGGCCTTAGAGCCCGGTGCGTGGTACAGGCAGAACGACCTGCTAGCCACCAAGCGCCAACTGGAGGCAACGGGGCTGTTCGGCTTCACCGACATCCTGCCACAAGCGCAAGATACCCTTCGCCTGACCGAAGACGGCGCACTCCGGCTCCCGTATCGCATCGCCCTGCAAACGCGCCCGCGCCATCTGCTGGGGGGCGAGGCGTTCATGCTGCAGCGCAACGACGTGTTCACGGGCACAGACACGGAGCTGGGGGGCGGCCTCGGCCTGACCTACGAGAACACCAATCTGTTTGGCGGCGGCGAGGCGTTCCGGCTGCGCGGATCGGGGTCCATCGCCGGTGATTTCAGCGAGGGGTTGTTCACCTCGCAGCAACTGGAGCTGTCAGCCTCGCTGCAGTACCCCTATCTGGTTCCCCCGTTTAGGTGGGTGGATCGCGTCTTCCGGCCGTTCAACACGCGCAGCCAGTTCTCGCTGACGTTCCTCTCGGCGCGCCGAGATGCCATCGGACTCATCATACGCGGGCGAGGCACCGCCCGCCTGCGCTTGGAGATGCAGCACCGACCCACCGTGGCGTCGTTCTTCGACGTCATAGACCTCACATTGAGCAACCCGGACACCCTACAGGGTTTTCAGGCTAACTTCCTGGGGCAGGTCCTTGAGGTCATTGAAGACCCCGTGCAGCGGGCGCAGATCCGCGAGGAGTACACCGAGCCGCAGGTCAACAGCGCGTTGCGCTACACGTTGCGCTCGGCGCGAGTACACCCGTTGCGCCGGGACGAAGGGTACAGCTACGAACTGGCTGCCGAGGTGGGGGGAAACATGTTGCGTGCGCTTGACGGGCTGGTCTTCACGCCCTCTGCGGTGGAAGGATCGCTGCCCGGCCTGCGCTTTCTGGGTGGGGACTCGGCTGATGACCGCCTCACGTACCGCCAGTACACCCGCCTCGTGGGCGATGCGCGACAGTACCGCCGCCTGGGCCCGGGGTCGGTGTGGGCCTGGAAAGCCCTTGTCGGTGTCGCGCAGCCCATCGGCCAATCTGAGATCGTCCCTTTCGACAGGCGCTTCTACAGCGGTGGGGCCACGAGCGTGCGGGGATGGCGGCTGCGCGAACTTGGGCCGGGAGCCTTGAGCCTAGCCAACCTGACGGGCGATGCGAATGAAGCACCTACCAACATCCTTGGCGGGGACATCAAGCTCGAGCTGAGCACCGAACTACGGGTGACGGTGATCCGTAACTTTCTGAAAGCCGATTGGATACCTGTCCTTTTCACCGATGCGGGCAACGTATGGTTTGGACCGAGAAACCCGGGCGATGCCGCCGGACGTTTTCGCTTCGACAGGTTCTACCGCGAAGTGGGCGTAGGCGCAGGTGTCGGTGTACGTCTGGCGTGGGAGTTTCTGGTCGTTCGGTTGGATTGGGCCGCGCAGGTGCACAATCCGGCCGGGCGCCCGCCGGGCGACAACGGGCGTAACTTGCACTTCGGCATCGGTCACGCATTCTGAGGCGACATGGCTACATTGAGGCAACGCGTGCGGCGATGGTATCGAATGGCCATCCCGTCATCGGGGAAGAGCGTGGCTGCGCAACGTGCCGAGGTGCTGGAGCGCGTGTCCTTCTTGCAAGACCTGCCGCGTTGGATCATCGTGGCTATGGCCGAGGCGGTCTACGAGCGCGAGTACCAGGCAGGCGAGTACGTCTTTCAGCAAAGCGACCCCGCACTGGGTATGTATGTGGTCAGGACGGGACGGCTGGTTTGCGACCAGCAGCAGCAGGGTACCGATGTGCTGCGGCGGATCGGGCAGGTAGGACCTGGTGATGCTGTGGGCGCGCGTGCTTTACTGGGGGATTTCCGGCGTCCTACATCGGCACAGGCCACCGAGCCCACGGTGATGCTGGCGTTCTTTCGGCCAGCGCTACAGGCCCTGATGGCGCGCCAGCCGCGCGCGGCGGCGGAGATCATGGCGGCCATTGCGCGCCACATAGCAGCCCAAGTGCCCGATGCGTTGCAGAGCCCCGATCTCGTCTAAGGCTGGCGCTCCAGCCAAAAGACGAGGATGTCATCGGTGAAGGTGGGGCTGCTGCTGCGTGCCAGGGTGTCGCGCAGGATAGAGTCGATGGGTGATGTGCCGCCGAGGCGGCCCTGGGCGGCGTCTTGGACGCCCGCCTCACCCATCATGCCGCCGCCTTTTAGGGGTTGCTCCAAGAGGCCGTCAGTGAAGGCGAGCAGCGCGCTTCGCTCGGGGAGCGTGAAGCTGTAGTCTTGGTAAACGGCCCCAGGGTCCAGCCCAAGGATGATATCGCTCTCTTCAACGATCTGCGCCTCATCGGGTAAGACCAGCAAGGGGCGGCAGTGCCCGGCGTTGGCATAGGTCACCCGGTGTGCGGCAGGCTCCCAGTACAAGAGCAGCAGCGAGGCGAACGTCTCCTCCATCATCTCATCGTCCACAAGGAGGCGGTTGAGCTGGGTGAGCAGCTCGGCAGGCGAGTTGAACGTGGCCAGCATGGAGTGCAGCGCCGAGCGGATGTAGCCGAGGAAGCTGAAGGCGTAGAACTTGGCCTTCACGCCCTTGCCCATGACATCGCCCACGGTGAAGAGGTAGCCCTTGTCCTCCACCTTGGTCCAGTCAAAGAGGTCGCCCCCGCCATGCTCACGCGGGGTGTTATGGTAGAGCGTGCGGTAGCCCGCTACCTCGGGCATCCGCTTAGGCATCAAGGCTTGTGAAAACTCTTGCCCAATGCGCTCCTGCAACACGTTCTGGAACGTAGACGTGCGTTCCAGCAGGCGCTGTACGCGCGAGAGCAATTGCTCGATGTCAAACGGCTTGGTGATGTAGTCATCCACGCCCGTGCGCATGCCCCGGAGGCGGCTCTGCTCGTCAGCCTTGGCCGTGAGGAAAATGAAGGGAACGACGCGCGTCTTCTTGTCCTTGTGGAGCGCTTGCTGCAGCGCAAACCCATCCATCCGAGGCATCATGATGTCTGAGATGATGAGGTCGGGGACGCGCTCATTCACCAGCCGTAGCGCTTCTACCCCGTTGGGTGCCGTCCGAACGTCGTAGATCTTGCTGAGCCGATACTGGAGGAGCCGACGTAAGGTATGCTCATCCTCTACGACGAGAATGGAATATTCAGCCATGGGTCGCCGGCGTCGTCGGTATCAGAGATCGTAAAAGAGAGCTGGTTGCGTGCCCCGTCGATGGGGTAGTAGGCGAGGTGATCGGTGCAGGCTTGAAGCATGAGCAAGCCCATCCCGCGGTCTGGCATGGGCGTGAGCTCGTCGTGCCGTGTGCCCAGCTCGCCTATCAAGTCGAAGAACGCTGCGTTGTCCTGTACGCTGCAGTGCAGCTTTTGCTCGCCCGGCGTAATAGAAAGGGTGATCTCAGGCGTGGCGGCCGCGAAGTCGGCATGCTGCACGAGGTTAGCCAGCCACTCATGGAGCGAGAGGCGCAGCCGCATCAGGGTGTCGATGGTGATGCTTTCGGCGTAGCGGTCTTCCTGCTCCCACTGGTCAAAGAGGGCATGCACATCGTCCATGAGCGTGTTCAGGTCGCGGAAGCTGGTGAAGTCCGCGATGCGGCACGGCTGCGCTGCCGCCTGCTCTTGCCTGGCGGGCCTGAGATTCAGGCGGGGCTGTATGAGGACGCGTGCTTCCATGAGGCGAAGGCCTGACCGACGGGTGTACCTTAGGAGAGTGCGTTGCGCGCGTCGAGTACGGTCGGGTATTGCCGGAACACCTTGTAGGTGCGGGTGAGCTGCACAACGACCTGGACGGGCCGAGAGACGGCAGCAAAGACCACCTGCCCGCCCATCGGCGAGACCTGGCGGTAGAGCGAGAAGATGGAGCCGAGGCCCGTCGAGTCGAGGATGCCCGTTTCGGAGAAGTCGAGGACGAAATTGCGGCGGCCAGCTTGCACCTCATCCTGACACAAGGTCTTGAACTCGGCGGCGTTGCGGAAGTCAAGCGCTTTGCCCACCTGAATGACCACGGTGTCTTTGGAATGGTGGTCTATGCTGAAGCTCATAGCTGAGGTCGCTTGCATGGATATCACTGAGGAATGGGTTTAAGAGATCCGTTCTGAGCGATGTATCGACCGAAAGCCGCCGTCGTAAAGCGGGATAACCCGCAAAAGTGCAGGCCGCGTGCTGCCGGGAGATACGTGGTGTTACGCCCTACGAAATCCGTTCCATTCTAAGGCGCTGTGGCAACAAAGAAAAGGGCCTCAGGCACAGGTAGGGGGATTTATCCTATCTTCCCGTAATGCAGGCGGTTAAGTTATTGGCGCTGCGTACAGGCTCTTCACAGTTGATAGCGTTAAGCCTTTTGAGTGTTTTAAAATGAGGCGACTCGAGGTTCAGGGTGTTTCGGAATGGGACAAGCCCCGCTCAATGCACTGGCGGCAGCAATATCGCCTGATCCGGAAAGAGAGACACGAGGGTGGGGCCCAAACCGAGACGTCAACAGCCATCTGGCACGCCGAGTGTCAGGCTACAGCGCCGCGAAGCGCCAGCCATCGGCGCTGAGGTCGGAGAGGAGGGCGGCAAGCGCAGGCGGTGTGACCTCGGCCACGTTTGGGTTGTCGTGCAGCACTACGATAGAGCCTGGCCGCACGGTGCGCAGCACGCGCTGGGTGATCTGCCTACTGGTGACGCCGCGCAGAAAATCGCCCGGCATCACGTCCCACATGACCATGCGCTGCCTGCGCGAGAGGCCCCAGGCGCGCAGGACACGGGTGAAGTGCCCGTAGGGTGGGCGTAGCCAGCGGGGCGGCTGGCCGATGTGCCCCGTCAGGCGCTGCGCCGTGCGCTCAAATTCGGCCAAGAGCACGGCGGTGGGGGTGCGCCACGGGTCGGGATGGGTGTAGCCGTGGTTGCCCAGGGTATGCCCGGCATCGAGCAAGAGATCGACGGTGTGCGGATGCTGGTCCATCTGCCGTCCGAGCAAGAAGAATGTGGCCCGCGCGTCGTAGCGTGCAAGCGTGTCGAGCAGGCGCGGGGTGTGCTGGGTGGGGCCGTCATCGAAGGTGAGGTACACCACGCGGTCGTGGCCAGAGAGCGGCGGTAGGCGCCACAGCAGGTCGGGCCAGATGCGAGGAGCAGCCAGCCGGACGCCGTAGGTCGCCAGCAGGCTGGTGGCATCAAAGGTGGGTGGGTGCAGCTGCACGAGGCCTGTACGAATCATTCGAGGGGTGCGTTAACTACACAGTCCGGTCGTTACATACACAAGCGCTCTCCACCCATGCCTGCTTCCCGCCGTCGTGCCCGCGCCAAGGCCCGTCCTATCCAACGTGCCACTGGGCCCGCCCAAGGCCGCTGGAAAACAGAGCTGAAGTCATGGGGGCAGTCGCTCGCGTTTGCCGTTGCTGTGGGCACCGTTGTGTTCACCTTCATCATCCAGCCGTTCGTCGTGCCGACGCCTTCTATGGCGGCCACCATTCTCCCCGGCGACCGCATCCTCGTGTCGAAGCTGCACTACGGGCCGTCTACGCCGCGCACGCTGGCCATCCCCTTTACCGATGTGTATCTGCCAGGCATCGCGTTTCCATCCACCCGCCTGCCAGGGTTCAGCAGCGTGCAACGCGGCGACGCCATCGTTTTTCACTACCCGCGCGAGGCGGGACCCATCGACCGGAAGGCGCGGTGGTTCAAACGCGTGGTCGGCTTGCCGGGCGATACGGTGATGCTGCGCGACAAGGTGACGTATGTGAATGGCGAGGCGGCGGTCCCCAACCCCAACCAGCAGCAGTGGTGGCAGGTCACTCTGGCCGACGAGCGCATGCGGCTCAACGCACAGCGTGTGATCGAACTCGGCGCAGAGCAGGTGCGCCCGGTGGGGGCGTCAAACACCACCCTCGTGATGGGTACCCAGGCGATGGCCGATGCCTTGGCCGGGTGGAGCTACGTAGCCACGGTAACACCCTACGTGTTGTCTGATGCGATGGCTGACGTGCTCGATCTGTTCCCCAGCGGTGCAGGCTACACCACCGACGCCTACGGCCCGGTCACCGTGCCCAAGGCAGGCGCCACGGTGGCGCTGACCGATGAGACATGGCCTGAAGTAGAGATGGTGATCCGCGACTACGAGGGCCACACCGCCGAGCGCCGCGCCGATGGTACATTTTGGATCGATGGCGCGCCAGCGACTACCTTCACGTTTGCACAAGACTACTACTTTGTGATGGGCGACAACCGAGACAACTCTGAGGACAGACGGTTTTGGGGCTTTGTGCCGCACGACCACCTCATCGGTAAGCCCGTGGCCATTTTCTTCTCGCACGATCCCGAGACGTTTGTGCCACGGCTCGATCGCATTTTTACACGCGTGCGATAGCGTCTCTTGACTTTCTGGCGAAGGCCTGCTTTTTTGGAAGCGCTTTTCAACCCCACTATTGGAGCTCCGCCATGAACAAGAAGCTGCGCCACGACCTCACCCTTGCTCTGGGCATTCTCGTTGGCCTCGTGCTCATCTTCACGGTCGTCGGCTTGCTGACCTGACGCTATGCGACCGACTCGGTCTGAGCCGCGTCTAGACGGCCAACCCCATCAATCAAGAGGGTAGATGTGAGACGCCAGACGTGGCTGTGGCGTACGCTGTGGGTACTGGTTGCCTTGATTGCATTAACGTATGTCGCCTGGCAGCTCAGTCGCTCCCGGTCGATGCAGTTGTTCGGCGAGCTGGTCACACATGGCAGTCGCGCCGATTCGGTTGTTGCCCTCACCTTCGACGACGGCCCAACCCCGTTTGGCACTGAGCCGATGGTGGAGATGTTGGATAGTTTGGAGGTGACCGCCACCTTCTTCGTGACAGGCCGTGAGCTTGCTGCCCATCCTGAATTGGGCGTACGACTCGTGCAGGCAGGGCACACGCTAGCCAATCACAGTTACTCACACGCGCAGATGGTGCTCAAGCCCTTGGGGTTCATGCGCCGTGAGGTAGAGGTTACGGACAGCCTGATCCGACGAACGGGGTACGAGGATGAGATCTACTTTCGCCCACCCTACGGCAAGCGGCTCCTGGTGCTGCCCTGGTATCTAAAGCAGACCAACCGGACGAGCATATTGTGGGATGTGGAGCCGGAGTCGTACCCCGAAGTCCGAGACAGCGCCGAGGCCATTGCGGCGCACGTGCTTGACCACGTCCAACCCGGTTCCATTATTCTGCTGCACGTGATGTATCGAGTTCGCCAAGCGTCGGTGGATGCCGTGCCGCTCATCGTCAGTGGTCTGCGTGCTCGCGGCTATCGCATCGTTGATTTGCCGGAGCTGGTGGAGTAGGCGCAGTGTCAACCCTCCTGCATGAGGTCGTGGATGGCGCGCAGCCGCCGCCACGTGTAGATGCCTGTGTCGTGCCCGTCATCCCACGTAAAGCGTAAGCCATACCCGCCCACAGGCTCTACCTTGACCTCGTTCCAGAACATCAGCGAGGGGATCAGGAAGATATCGCGCTCAGGCAAGCTGCCCATGTGCTCGTGTCCGCCCTGGCACGTCACGCAGGGACAGGCACGACGCAAGGCATCGAGTGGGATAGCCGTTGTGCTGCCATCGGCCCACGCCAGGTCAAGAGTCTGCATGCCGTGATCTACCAGGACGCGCGTGATGCGCGGCGGGCTGGGTCGGGGCGCGAGAGACACGAGCCGGATACGTCAGCGGTTAGCCGAGAAGGTCTTCGCGCTGCTGCTGCATCGTGTAGATGTCCTTCAGCAGGTCCTGCAGCTTGGTGCGCCCCCGGTTGATGCGGCTCTTGACGGTGCCCATCGGCAAGCCCGTGATGTCGGCGATCTCCTCATAGGTCAGCTGCTGTACATCGCGCAGCACCACCACCTCGCGGAACGTGGGCGGGATCTCCCCGAGCGCTTCCTGGATGTAGTGGTCTTGGATCGTGCTCTCGGTGTGCTTGTCGGGCGAGAACGTCTCGTCCGGAATCTGCAGCTCATACTCCTCATTGTCGCGGCTGGCCGACTGCAGGGAGTACGTCCGCTGGCGCTTGCGCTTGCGGTATTCAGAGCGCGCGAGGTTGCCTGCGATGGTGTAGAGCCACGTCGAAAACTTGGCGATGCGCCGGTACGCATGGCGGTTGCGGTAGACCCGGAGGAACGTGTCTTGCAGGAGGTCTTCGCAACGCTTCACATCGCTCATGAACCCGTAGAGGTAGTGCATGAGCCGCTCGGAGTAGCGCTCGACCAAGAGGTTGTACGCCTCGACCGTACCGGCCTGGAACAGCTCCATCAGGTCCTCGTCGCTCATCTCCTGCAGTACCGCAAACCGGTTCTGCTCTTGGCGCGTGGTGATCCGCTCCTTGATGACAGGGACAGTGGTGGACGTCGTTTCGATCACGTGAGTACCGATCAGTTCTTCATTTGGAGGTCATCCTTGGCAAATCTATCCTGAATGCCAAGCTGTGTAGGTGGGCGTGTAACGCGCCAAGACCTTCAGACATTGTACTCTTTGCCGGAGCCCTGAAGCACTACACAGGGTCAAAGATACAATAAAACAGAGCGGTGTGAGCAATAAAATCGTCGAATAAGAAGTAAAGCTGCGAAAGGTTCCGATTTTATTACATGCCGTTACAATTCGGGAAATCACACCCTGGCAGGTTCGTTTTCGCTAATTTCGGGTTCCACCCCTTCCATCCTCGTCGGCGTCAACTATGAAAAATCTCCCTGTTCTGGTTCTCCTCGCGGCGCTTGTGCTGCTCCCGGCTTGCACGGAGGCGACGTCGCAGCAGCAGCCTGCCGTACAGCCCATCGCATTGGCTATCCACGGCGGGGCAGGCACCATCCTACGGGAAAATATGACGCCCGAGCGCGAGGCGGCCTACCAGGCAGGCTTGAACGAGGCGCTGGATGCCGGATACGCCATCCTTGAGGCAGGCGGGACAAGCCTGGATGCTGTGGTGGCCGCGGTGCAGGTGCTGGAGGAAAACCCGTTGTTCAACGCTGGGCGCGGTGCGGTCTACACGCATGAGGGCACACACGAGTTGGATGCCGCCATCATGGAGGGGGCCACGCGCAACAGCGGCGCTGTGGCTGGCCTGACCACCGTAAAGAGTCCCATTGCGCTGGCGCGCCTGGTGATGGAAGAGTCGCGGCACGTGATGATGGTGGGCGATGGCGCCGAAGTGTTCGCCGATGGCTTCCAGGTGGAGCGGGTGGACAACGCCTACTTCAACACCGAGCGGCGTTACCAGCAACTACAGCGCGCCCTGGAGCGCGAGCAGTCGTCGTCGCACGGGATGCGTCTCCCGTCGCCTGACCCCGAGCTTGACATCGCGCCCGAAGCGCTGGCCTATGGCACGGTGGGCGCGGTCGCGGTGGATCGCGAGGGCAACCTGGCGGCGGCGACCTCGACGGGCGGCATGACCAACAAGCGCTTCGGCCGCGTGGGCGATGTGCCGGTCATCGGCGCCGGCACGTACGCCGACAACGCCACGGCCGCTATCTCGGCCACGGGCCACGGCGAGTACTTCATCCGCGGCGTCGTCGCCCACGACGTCGCCTCGATGATGCGCTACGCCGACGCCTCGCTCGACGAGGCCGCGCGCTCCGTGGTGATGGACAAGCTGACCGAACTCGGCGGCACGGGCGGCATCATCGCCCTCGATGCCCAGGGCAACGTGACCATGCCGTTCAACACAGCGGGCATGTACCGCGCCTCCATCGACGCCGACGGCAACCGCGTGGTGCGCATCTACGAGGATTGATCGACCTGTTGAAACACTTGTCGAGTTGCGAGCGCGTTGTTCTCGGCTATGCTGAACCGGTCGGCTCGTTATGACCCTCCGCGCCGAAGTCAAAGCCTCGCTCGTGTTGGCGCTGCCCATCGCGCTGACGCAGGTGGGGCAGATGTCGATGGGCTTCATCGACACGGTCATGGTAGGGCGGTTGGGGAGCGAGCCGCTGGCCAGCATCGCCCTGGGGAGCGCCATGTTCTTCTCGGTCGGGATCGTATGCTTGGGCATCATCCTGGCCCTCGAGCCGATGGTGGCGCAAGCCCACGGCGCCGACGACCACGAGCCCATCGGGCGCTACACGCGGCAGGGCATGTGGCTCGCGGTGTTTCTGACGGTGCCTGTGGTGGCGCTCTTCTGGTTTGCCGAGCCCGTGCTGCTGGCATTGGGCCAAGATCCCAACGTGATCACAGGCACGGCGGCGTATTTGCGGGCGGTCTCGCCGGGATTTGTGGCCTGGCTGTGGTTCGTGGCCCTGCGCGGGTTGCTGGAAGGGCTACATCGGCCGCGCCTGGTGACGCTGGTGATGGCGGGCGGCGTGGCGCTCAACATCGGGGCCAACTACGTGCTGATGTTTGGGCACCTCGGCTTCCCCGCACTGGGCATCGTGGGCACAGGCTACGCGACGACGATGGTGTACTGGTACTACGTGCTGGCGCTCGCCGCCATCGTGCAGCTGCGACCCGCATTCCGTCAGTACGGCGTGTTCGCCCACCTGCGCGGACCCGACTGGGCGACCATCAAGGAGATCGCACGGCTGGGCTGGCCGATCGGTGTCTCGCTGGGGCTGGAGGCTACGCTGTTTACGGTGACGGCGCTGATGGTCGGCTGGTTGGGCACAGATATCCTGGCCGCGCACCAGATGGCGCTCCAGGCGGCGGCGCTGACGTTCACCGTGCCGCTGGGCATCGGGATTGCCGCGAGTGTGCGCGTGGGACACGCCATCGGCCGGGGTGACCGCGACGGCGCGCGTTGGGCGGGCTGGACGGCCGTGGGGCTGGCGGGGTGCTTCATGCTCGCCGCGGCGCTCACGTTCTGGCTGGTGCCGGAGGCCGTGATTCACCTGTTCATCGACATCCACGACCCGGCTAACGCCGAGGTGGTGCGGATGGCGGTGGGCATGCTGGGCGTGGCCGCCGTGTTTCAGCTCTTCGACGGGACCCAGGCTACCGCCAACGGCGCGCTGCGCGGCTTGAAGGACACGCGGGTACCCATGCTGATTTGCTTGGCGGCATACTGGGTCGTTGGGCTGCCCGTGGGCTACGCACTCGGCTTCCCGATGGGCTGGGAAGGCGTGGGGCTGTGGTGGGGGCTGGTGGCGGGGCTTGCCGTGGCCGCCGTCGCACTCAGCGTGCGTTTCCACCGTCAGGTGCGCGTGGCTACGCTGTATGCCGATGCGGCAGAGGAGTAGCCGTGTGGGTTCGGCCAGCACGTAGCGATGTCGTTACCAATCCGTTTCCAACCGCGCCCCGATGAGGACGCCGCACTGTTTTACAATACATTTGATGCGTGTCCCCGCGCCTCCATCGCATCTCCCCAAAAACATAATGGTTTTGTCATTCAGCACGGAACGACGCATCCGACCTTTGGCGTGCCCTTTTGCAGTTTCCACATCAACACCCCCGTCATGCGAAACGTGATACCCCGGCTTACCCTCCTCTTTGCCCTCTTGGCTTTTGCCCTCCCCGCACAAGCGCAGATCCGCATCAACGAAGTCGATGCCGACCAGACGGGCAGCGACTCGGCCGAGTTCATCGAACTCTATAACCTCGACAACGCCCCCGTTGACCTCTCGCCCTACGTGCTCGTCCTCTACAACGGGAGCAATGATCAGAGCTACGCAGCCATCGATCTGGATGGGCAGACTATCCCTGCCAACGGCTACTTCGTGGTGGGCAGTGCGAGCGTAGCCAACGTTGACCTCACATTGTTTACTAGTAATGGGATTCAGAACGGCGCCGATGCCGTAGCGCTGTACACGGGTTCAGCTGCCGATTTTCCCAACAACACGCCCGCAACACAGACCAACCTTGTCGACGCGTTGGTCTACGATACGAACGATGGTGACGACTCCGGTTTGTTGACAGGTCTTGGGCAAACGACCCAGTACAACGAAGGCGAGAACGGTAACAAAGACACTGAGTCCAACCAGCGCAGCCCTGATGGCACAGGTACGTTCATAGCCGCTACACCCACACCTGGCGCGGCCAATGCGTCGCTAGTGCAGACGGTGACCTTCTCGTTTGATGCCGCGACGGCGACCATCGCCGAAAATGGCAATACGATGGTCACGGTTACGATGATGACCTCGGATGGGCAACCGCTTGCTGCGCTAGCAGAAGCCGATGTCGCCCTGACGTCTGGCGACGCCGCCGACCTGACGGGTTTCACGAGTCCGCAGAACATCAGCTACTCGATAGGGCAAGCCAGCGGCGCCACGACAATGATTACGCTGACGGCCAACGACGACGCACTCATCGAAGGCAGCGAAGACCTCGTCTTCACGCTCAGCAACTTCACGGGCGCCTCGGCGGGCACCAACGGCACCTTCACGCTCACCATCACGGACAACGACGCGGCTGAAGTCGTCTTTACCAGCGCCACCCAGGCCGCCAACGAGGGCGATGGGACGGTGGACCTGACGTTGAGCATCTCGCAGGCTCCCGCGGCCAACTTCACCGTGGATGTGGCGCTAACGAGTGGCGCTGCCGCCGACCTAGACACCTACACGACGCAGACGGTGACGTTTCCAGCGGGCGTTACCACGGCGCAGACCGTGACGGTGACCCTCACGGATGACAACGATGTGGAAGGCAGCGAAGATTTCGTGTTCACGCTGCAGAACCCGCAAGGTGGCATCATCGGCACAACGAGCACGCTCACGCTCACCGTGGCCGACAACGACCAAGCGCCGCTGCCGACGCTTGTCATCAATGAAATCGATGCCGATCAATCGGGGACCGACTCGGCCGAGTTTGTCGAGCTCTACAATACGGGCAACGCCGCGGTCGACCTCTCGCCGTACGTCCTCGTGCGCTTCAACGGGAGCGATGACCGTTCCTACGACGACAGCATCGACCTAGATGGCATCACGCTACAACCTGGCGACTACTTGGTTATCGGTCAAGCAGGCGTGCCAAACGTCGACTTGGCGGTCTTCACCCCGAACGACTTGCAAAACGGGGCAGATGCGGTAGCGCTTTACACGGGCGAGGCCTCCAGCTTTCCGAACGACACGCCTGTGACCCAGGCGAACCTGATCGACGCCGTCGTCTATGGCACCAATGACAGTAACGATTCCGGTTTGCTGACGGGCCTTGGCCAAACGACCCAGTACAATGACACCGCGACCGAGTCCATCCAGCGCGACCCTGATGGCAGCGCGACGTTCACCACCACGGCACCCACGCCGGGTACCGCCAACGCCCAGCAATCGGTCACCTTCTCGTTCGACACGGCCGCAACGACCATTGCTGAAGACGGCAGCACGACGGTCACTGTCACCATGACGACCTCCAACGGCCAAGCGCTCGAAAACGCGGCCTCCGCCGATGTCGCGCTCACGTCGGGCGACCTCGCCGACCTGACGGGCTTCACGAGTCCGCAGAGCATCAGCTACCCGATGGGACAGGCCAGCGGCGTCACTACGCAGATCACGCTGACGGCCAACGACGACGCCCTCATCGAAGGCAGCGAAGACCTCGTCTTCACGCTCAACAACTTCACGGGCGCCTCGGCGGGCACCAACGGGACGTTCACGCTGTCCATCACCGACAACGACGGCCCGCAGGTGGCCTTCCAAGCCGCAACGGCGAGCGCCAACGAAGCCGACGGCACCGTGGACTTCACGCTGACGCTCACGCAAGCGCCCGCCGCCAACTTCTCGGTCGATGTAGCGCTGACCAGTGGCGATGCCGCTGACCTAGACACCTACGCGACGCAGACCGCCACCTTCACGCCTGCGGGTGCGCTGACACAGACCGTGACGGTGACCATCACCAACGATGCCGATCTCGAAGGCGAGGAGACGTTCGTGTTTACGTTGCAGAACGTACAGGGCAACGGCAGCGTCACACCGCCGAGCACGCTCACACTCACGCTGGCCGACGACGAGCAGCCCGCTAACCTCGTCATCAACGAACTCGATAGCGACCAGCCTGGGGCCGAAGAGATGGAGTTCATCGAGCTCTACAACAACGACGCATCCGCCGTCGCGCTCGACCCCTACGTGCTCGTCTTCTTCAACGGCAGCAACGACCAGAGCTACGCCGCCTTCGACCTCGACGGCCAGATGATCGCGGCCAACGGCTTCTTCGTGCTCGGCGACCCCGGCGTGCCGAATGTCAACCTCGCGCAGACCATCAGCCTGCAAAATGGCGCTGACGCCGTCGCGCTCTACGTAGGCGCGGCCGCCGACTTCCCAAGCGGGACGGCACCGACCACCTTCAACTTAGTCGCGGCGCTCGGCTATGGCACCAACGACGCTACAGACTTCGACCTGCTGCGCGCGCTGAACGACGGCACACAGTTCAACGAAGGGGAGTACGGGCAGGGCGAGGTGTACAGCCTCCAGCGGTTCCCCGATGGCACTGGGGCGCCTCAAGTGGCGGTTCCTACCCCAGGCGCGGCCAACGCGCGCTACACACAACGCCTCACCGTAGGTCTCGACGCGGCGACAGCTTCGGTAGACGAGGGCGGGAGCACCGTCGTCAACGCGGTCGTCAACACCGAGGATGGCGCACCGACAGCGGCCGCCGTTACAGCTGCTTTGACGCTGACTATCGGCGATGAAGCCGACTTTACAGGTCTGACGGGCCGCACCATCCCAGTCACGATTCCGGCAGGGACGGCGACCGGGGGCACAGTGCCCATCACCGTCGCCACGGTCGATGACACGGCCAACGAAGGCGACGAAGAAGCCCGCTTCCAACTCACTAACGTGGCAGGCGCTGACCTCGCGGGGCAGGTTTCCTTCATCGTGAACATCATCGACGATGACCAGCCCGGCTTCGCGTTCCAGACGGCCACGCTGGCCGTGAACGAGGGCGCTGGGACCGCGCAGATCGTGGTCGCTCTCTCCACCGCATCCGATACCGACCTCACGGTGGATGTAGCCCTCACCAGCGGCGATGCCACCGACATCGGTGGCTTCACGACGCAGACGCTGACCTTCCCCGCAGGCTCGACCGATCCGCAGACGATCACGCTCGACATCGTGGATGACGACGAAGCCGAAGGCGGCGAGTCGATCACGTTCGAGCTGCAGAACCAGAGCGCCTCGGCCAAGCTGAACAGCCCCTCCACGCTGACGCTGTCGATCCAAGACAACGATGTGGTGGCGGGTCTCGTCATCAACGAAGTCGATGCGGACACGGAGGGCGTTGACGTCCTCGAGTTCGTGGAGCTCTACAACGGCACCGACGCCGAGATTGCGCTGGACGACTACGTGCTCGTCTTCTACAACGGCAACGGTGACGATTCATACCGCGCCATCGACCTCGACGGCTTCACCATCGCCGCGAAGGGCTACTTCCTGGTGGGCAACGTGGATGTGCCGGGCATCAGCATCGAGTTTCCGAGCAACGGCCTGCAGAACGGCGCCGACGCCGTGGCGCTCTACCTGGGCGAGGCTGCCAGCTTCCCCGAAGACACCCCCGCCACCGCGGCAGGCGTCATCGACGCGGTCGTCTACGGCACCAACGACGCCGACGACACCGCCCTGCTGGCCCTCTTCGGCCTGACCACGCAGTTCGACGAAGGCGCCAACGGCAACAAGGACTTCGACTCGGTCCAACGTGCCCCCGACGGTGGCTCGTTCGTCACCGCCCTGGCCACGCCCGGCGCCCCGGCCGACGTGAGCACGCAGATCGTCTCGGTGGATCCGACGACAGCGACCGTCGCGGAAGACGCGGGCACCACCACGTTCGAAGTGCGCATCAGCTCTATCCCCGACGCTGACGTCACCGTCGATGTGGCGCTCACGAGCGGCGACGCCGCCGACGTAGGCGGGTTTGCTACCCAGACCGTCACGTTCCCCGCAGGCAACGGCAGCCCGCAGGTTGTCACCGTGACCATCACTGACGACGCCGAGGACGAGGGCACCGAGACGCTGACGTTCACGCTGCAGAACGTGACGGGCACTGCCACCTTGGGCGCCTCGGCGTTCAACCTCGTGATCACCGACAACGATGGGCAGACCGGAACGGGCACGCTCGCCGAGCTTCGGGCACAGCCCAACGGTAACGAGATCGAGTTCGAGGCCGTGGTGACGCGGGCCAAGGGCGCGTTCCTGCGCGTGCAGGACGAGACGGGCGGCATGACGATCCGCCAGACGAGCGGCGACGTGTTCGACCAGGTCGCCGCGGGGCAGATCAACCCGGGCGACCGCGTACGCGTCGTCGGGACGCTGTCAGAGTTCCGGGCGCTCAAGCAGATCAACGGCAGCGACCTGGCTACGTTCGAGGTGCTCTCCTCGGGCGATGTGCCCGCGCCACTCGCCATTTCGCTGGCCGAGCTGGCGGCTAATGGCGAGCGCTACGAGGGCGTCTTGGTCACCATCCCCAACCTGGAGATCACCGACGCGATGGGCGCCTTCGAGGCGAGTACGACCTACACGCTCGCAGGCGACTCGGGCATCACGCTGCGCACCCCCAACGCCGACGACACCGACATCGAAGGCACGCCGATTCCGCAGGGCCCGTTCACGTTCACGGGCGTCGTGGGCCAGTTTAGCAACGATGCACCGAACGTAGGCTATCAGCTGAGCCCCGTTGATGCGACGGACATCGTGCCCGGCGGCATGGTCACGCCGACGCTTGCCGAGCTCCGCATGCTGGACAACGGCACGGAGATCGAGTTCGAGGCCGTGGTGACGCGGGCCAAGGGCGCGTTCCTGCGCGTGCAGGACGAGACGGGCGGCATGACGATCCGCCAGACGAGCGGCGACGTGTTCGATCAGGTAGCGGCTGGACAGATCAACCCGGGTGACCGCGTGCGCGTCGTGGGCACGCTGTCGGAGTTCCGGGCGCTCAAGCAGATCAACGGCAGCGATCTGGCTACGTTCGAGGTGCTTTCCTCGGGCGATGTGCCTACGCCAGCCACGATCACGCTGGACGACCTGGTGACCAACGGCGAGCGCTTCGAGAGCGTCCTGGTCACGATCTCCGGCCTGCGCACGATGGCGGAAGGCGCGTTTGAGGCCGCCACGACGTACGAAGTCGCCGACCTGACGACGGCGCCGGGTACGATCACGCTGCGCACACCCAACGCCGACGACACCGACATCGAAGGCACGCCGATTCCGCAGGGCCCGTACACCTTCACAGGCGTCATCGGGCAGTTCAGCAGCGACGCGCCCGATGTGGGTTACCAGCTGAGCCCGGTGGATGCGACGGACATCACGCCGGATGGCGATGGTGGTCAGCTGGGCGAGATCCGCAGCCAGCCCGACGGTACGCGCGTCGAGTTCGAGGCGGTGGTGACGCGGGCCAAGGGCGCCTTCATGCGCGTCCAGGACCCGAGTGGGGCCATCACGATCCGCCAGACGAGCGGCGATGTGTTCGACCAGATCGCGGCGGGCCAGATCAACCCCGGCGACCGCGTGCGCATCGCGGGCACGTTGTCCACCTTCCGCGAGCTTCGGCAGATCAACGGCGGCGACCTGGAGAGCTTCGAGGTACTGTCCTCGGGCAACCCACCGCCGCCGCCGATGACGGTCACGCTGGCCGAGATCGCAGCGGGCGGCGAGGACTTCGAGAGCGAGCTGGTGCGCGTCGCCAACCTGTCGATCCCGGCTGAGGCGGGTGTGGGTGGCATGCGCGCTACGTTCGAGGCCGCCACGACGTACGAGCTGAGCGACCCAACGCTGCCGACGGGCACGATCACGTTGCGCGTCCCCAATGCCGACGACACCGACATCGACGGCGAGCCCATCCCGACGGAGCCGTTCACCTTCGTCGGCGTGATTGGGCAGTTCAGCACGGGCGATGCTGACGTGGGCTATCAGCTGCAGCCCATCCAAGCCGATGACATCCGCATCGAGGGCGATGGCAACAACCAGCCGCCCGCCGCGGCCGAGCTGATCACGCCGCCCGAAGGCGCGGCGCTGGAGGTCTCCGGCACCAGCGATGCCACGTTCGAGGTCTCCTGGCAAGCCGCCACGGATCCCGACGGCGACATGGTGTCCTACCAGTGGCAGGTATCCGCAACGCAAGACTTCACCACCGTGCTCACCTCCGTCAGCGCCGGCGATGCCACCTCCATCCAGGTGCCCGTGGCCGACGTCGATGGGCTGCTCGCACAAGTAGGCGTGGAGCCCGGGGGGACGGCGACCATCTTCCACCGCGTGGTGACGAGCGACGGCACCCTCTGCACCGAAGGCCCAGGCCGTAGCGTCGTGGTGACGCGTGCCGCCTCCAGTGTGGTCGAAGCCGAGTCGTTGGCCGCCGTACGTGCGCTCGACGACGGCACGTTGGTACGCTTCAGCGGTGTCGTGACGCGCGCCAAGGGCGACTTCCTGCGCGTGCAGGACGAGACGGGCGGCCTCAGCATCCGCCAGCCCGAAGGCGACGTGTTCGACCGCTTGGCGGCTGGGCAGATCAGCCCGGGGGACCGCGTGACGGTGACGGGCACGCTCTCCAGCTTCCGCGAGCTCAAGCAGATCAACGAAGACGACCTCGTGAGCTTCGACGTGACCAGCTCGGGCGACTTGCCTGCTCCCATCGAGATCACGCTGGCTGAGCTGGCAGACAACGGCGAGCGCTACGAGAGCGTTCTGGTTGCCATCCCGGGCGTCGAGATCGTGGGCGCCAGCGGCACGTTCGAGGCGCGCACCACCTACGGCCTCCGCGACGACACGCTGCCCGATGGCACGGTCACCTTCCGCACGCCGAATGCCGACGACACCGACATCGAAGGCGAGGCCATCCCAGACGGCATGTTCACGTATGTAGGCGTCATCGGGCAGTTCAGCACGGGTGGCCCCGACGAAGGGTATCAGCTCCTTCCGGTGGAAGCGACCGACATCCTGCCGTTCCGCGTCTCCAACGAGGTGGAAAGCGAGCTGCCTTCTAGCCTGGTGCTGCACGGCAACTTCCCGAACCCGTTCAACCCGAGCACCCGCGTCGTCTTTGACGTGCCCGAGGCCAGCCAACTGACGCTGCGCCTGTACAACGTTGCGGGCCGCGAGGTGCGCGTCATGGAGCAGAGCGTGGCACAGGGCCGCCAGCAGTCCGTCCTCGTAGAGATGGGCACGCTGCCCTCGGGCGTCTACCTGTACCGCGTTGAGGCGCAGGGCCAGACGCAGACGTGGAGCGTGAGCGGCCGCATGATGCTGCTCAAGTAAACCATACCGGGCTTATCTAGCAGGTACAGAGCCGGGTGCGAAGTGTAACGCTTCGTCCCCGGCTCTTCTGTACGGTGCAGGTCGCGAACTCGGTCCTCCGCGCCGCGTGTTAGCCGCCCCCGCTTTCCACGCTCCGCCCAGAATATCCATGCTGCGCCTGTTTGCGTTCGGCCTGCTCACCGCATTGGCGGTCGGGTGTGCCACTACCACGCCGTACATCGCCACCAACGTCGAGCACAGCTGTGCCCGCCCGCTGCCCACCGACCAGCCCAAGGCCTATCAGGTCTTCCTGCTCGGCAACACCGGTCTGGCCAGCGCCGACGCGCTGCGCCCTACGTTGGAGGCGGTGAAGCGACAAGCGGCGGCGGCTGGCGAAGAGAGCGCCGTGGTGCTGATGGGCAACAGCATCCGCGCCCGCGACTATATCCCCGAGGTCGAGACTAGCGAAGTGAGCAGCTCGGCCTCGCTGGAACTGCTGCTGCGCTATGCCGACGAGATGGACAGCCGCTTCGTGTTCGTGCCCGGCTATCAGGAGTGGGAGCGCGGCCGCCGCACGGGGGCGATGGAGGTCAAGCGGTTCGAGCGCTACCTGGAGGCCCGCCTCGACAGCACCGATGTCGTCCAGCCGAGCAATGGCTTCCCTGGCCCCGCCGAGGTCAAGCTCAACGATTGGATCCGCCTCATCGCGCTCGACACGCAGTGGTGGCTCCAGAAAGACGGCCAGCCGTACGGCGACACGGGCGAGTACGACCTGGAGACCGACGGCGACTTCCTGCAAGAGCTCGACGACCTCATCAAGAAGCGCGACGACGAGCGGCTCGTGGTCGTGGGCGGGCATCCGATGTTCTCCAACGGCAGGCACGCGGGGCGCGTCACGTGGGGGCAGCACCTGTTCCCGCTGCGCAGCCTGCATCCTGCGCTCGTGGTGCCGCTGCCCGTCATCGGCTCGCTGGGGCCGCTGTACAACCAGAGCTTCGGATACAACCGCCAGCACCTGGGTCACGTGCGCTACGATCGCCTGCGCACGGCACTCACTGAACTACTCGGGCAACACCCGGACCTGGTGTATGCCGCCGGGCACGAATCCAACCTGCAGTATCACCTGAACCTGCACGACGGCGAGCAGCAGCACTACCTCGTCAGCGGCAGCGCGGGCCAGGCGGAGGCGGCGCTGCGCGGCTACGGCGCGCAGTTCTCGGCCACACAGCAAGGCTTCATGACGCTGCACTACTTTGACAATGGCAGCACGTGGCTGGAGGCGTGGAGCACTGCGGACCACGGCACGAGCACTGCCAACTACGGCACATGTCTGCTCCGCACGGAGCTCGCCACGGCCCTGCGCGAGCGCGTAGATGCCGAGATTCCCAATGAGGACGTCATCGACCCGCCCAGCTACCGCGACAGCACCGTGGTGCGCGCCATCAACGCCAGCTACGACCGCGGCGCCCTCGGCCGCTTCCTACAGGGCGACGACTACCGCGATGCCTGGATCGCCGAGGTGGAGATGCCCATCCTCGATCTGGAGAACGCCTACGGCGGCCTCACGCCGATCAAGAAGGGCGGCGGGCAGCAGACGCTCTCGCTCCGCCTGGCCAACCCCGAGGGGCGCGAGTTCGTGGTGCGCTCCATCGACAAGAAGCCGTTCGTGCCCAGCGAGATCCGGGGCACCTTCGTCCACGACTTCATCCAGGACCTCACCATCGCCATGCAGCCGTTTGGCGCCTATAGCATCCCGGTCCTGGCCGATGCGGCGGGCGTCTACCACACCAACCCGCAGATGGTCGTCATGCCGGACGACCCGCGCCTCGGCATCTACCGCGAGCAGTATGCCAACCAGGTGATGCTCTTCGAGGAGCGCCCGGCGGGTGACCTCAGCAACATGCCCAGCTTCGGCCGCACCGATGACGCCGAGGGGTCGCCGAAGCTCTTCCGCGAGCTGGAAGACGACAACGACAACTACGTAGATCAAGAGGCGTGGGTGCGGTCGCGCCTGTTCGACATGTGGCTGGGCGACTGGGATCGCCACGCCGACCAGTGGCGCTGGGCCGAGTTTGACACCGAAGACGACAACGGGCACGTCTACCGGCCCATCCCGCGCGATCGCGACTGGGCGTTCTTCCGCTACGACGGCTTCCTCCCGGGCTTCATCCGGTACGTGATGCCGCAGTTCAACAGCTACGGCCCCAAGTACGGCAACCTCAAAGGGCTGACGCAGAGCGGCCTCTCGCTCGACCGCCGCTTCGCCAGCGAGCTGATCCGCGCTGACTGGATCCGCCTCGCCGAGCAGATGCAGGCCCGCCTGACAAACCAGGTCTTCCGCGAGGCCGTAGCCGTATGGCCGCCCGAGATTCAGTCGCTCTATGGGGAGGAGTTCATCGACATCATGCAAACGCGCCGCGCCAAGCTGGTGCGCGTTGCCAAAACCGTCTACGACATGCAGGCGCGCATCGTGGATGTGGTGGGCAGCGACAAGCACGAGCGCTTCCTCGTGACGCACTACGCGGACTCGATGCAGGTGCAGGTGTGGAAGACGACCAAGGAAGGCGTGGATCGGGAGGTGATCTACGAACGCATGTTCTACCCCGGCGAGACCGACGAGGTGCGCCTCTACGGCCTGCGCGGGAACGACCGGTTCGAGGTCAGCGGCACCGCGCGGCCCATCCGCGTCCGCGCCATCGGCGGCGCTGGGCCCGACGAATTTGTGGACATCGACGAGGCCGATGCCCCCAAGCGCCGCCGCTCGTTCTTCTACGACACCCCTGACCAAGACAACACCTGGAACGTTCCTTCAGCCGGCGAGGTCACCCGCTCCGACATCCCCTGGGTGAACGCCTACGACCCCGCCGACTTCAAATACAACGGCCTCCACCCGGTCATCTTCATCCAGGCCAACGATGACGATGGCCTGTTTCTAGGCGGCGGGGTGCGCTCGGTGAAACACGGCTTCCGCAAGGAGCCCTTCGCGCGGCAGCACACGCTCAAAGCCAACATCGCCTCGCGTACGTTCGGCTACAACGTGATCTACCAAGGCACCTACGTCGATCTCTTCCGCGACTGGAACGGCCATGTGGACCTCGCGTGGCGCTCGCCCGATCTGGTACGCAACTTCTTTGGCTTGGGCAACGAGACCGCCCGCACCGCCGACCGCGACTTCTACAACGCCAGCTTCACCCAAGCCGATGTCGCGTTTGGCGTAGAGCGGCAAGTCTCCGAGACGGTGATGTTTGGCGTGCGCCCGGCCTTGCAATACGTGGACGTGGAGGAGACGGGCGTGCTCGCCCTGCCGCAGCCCGGCATCTCGGCTAGCACCTTCGACGAGCAGCTCTACGCGCAACTCGGCGCGTTCGTCACCATGGAAAACACCGACGATCCGCTTAACCCGCGCCAAGGCGTGCGCTGGACATTGACTGCCGACGCCAACAGCGACCTGCTCCAGAACGGCGAGTCGTTCGGCACTGTCGCCAGCGACGTCTCGCTCTACCTCTCGCCCTCACTGTCGCCCCAGATAACGCTCGCGTTGCGGGCAGGCGGCCGCCACATCGCCGGCGACTTCCCGTTCTACATGGCCAGCACGCTGGGCAGCGCCCAGAACCTACGTGGCTTCCGCACCACCCGCTTTGCCGGGCGCAGCAGCCTCTACCAGAACGCCGAGTTGCGCATGAAGCTGTTCAACGCCAACGTCTACATCCTGCGCGGCGAGGTCGGGCTGCTCGGCTTCGCCGACCAAGGCCGCGTCTGGACTGACGGCGAGTCGTCGAGCGTGTGGCACCGAGGCTACGGCGGCGGCGCGTGGTTCAGCGCCTTCGGCTACTTCGTCGTCAGCACCAGTGTCGGGTTTTCCGAAGACGAGACCTCGGCGCGCTTCCAGATTGGCTTCTTGTACTGACGGGCCATCACGGCACAAACTTGACGATCACGGGCTCGACGATGCCGTCGGTGGTGCGCAGGAGGGTGAGTGCGCCTGTGTTGGGGTCGATGCGGTAGCTGGTGACCGCGTCGCGCCAGCGAAGCAAGGCTGTCTGGGAGAATTTACAGGTTCCATAAAAGGAACTTCCAATCGTGGAAGTAGTGAAGGTGTGCGTATCAACACTAAGCCACGCCACGTTGAGAAAGCCTGCCGATATAGTCGCCCGCGACGATGAATGGGCCACGCTATGCCGCATCTGGGAGCGCCCCCATCCGGACCTGACGTTTGTTCTGGGTCGGCGGCGCATTGGAAAGAGCTATGTGCTGTCGCGGTTCGCCCGCCAGGTGAACGGAATCTACTATCAGGCCACGCGTCGTACGGAGACTGAGCAACTGGCTAGCCTGAGCCACGTCATTGGGCACCACTACGAGGATGAGGCGCTCAAGCAAGGCGTCGGGTTTCCATCGTGGGAAGGCTTGTTGGGATACCTGGGCAGTAAGGCAGGCAACGGTGAGAATGCCAATCCTCTCTTAGTCGTGCTGGACGAGTTTTCGTACTTGGCAGACGCGGCGCCCGCACTGCCGTCGCTCATACAGCGAGTTTGGGACCACGATTGGAGCGGTACGCGCATCAAGCTGATCCTCAGCGGCTCGTACATGGCCGCCATGACCCGGCTGGAGGCAGCGGATCAACCGCTGTATGGTCGGCGGACGGCTCGCATGGTCTTTGCCCCCTTCTCCTATCGCGACGTGGCTGCGTTCGTGCCATCCTACACGCCACAGGATTGGCTCCACACATATGCCCTCGTGGGTAACCTGCCTGGCCACCTGGCCCTCCTGGACAGAGGTATCCCGTTCGAAGACAACATGGCCGACCTGCTCCTGCATCCTTCCAGCCGCTTGCTGGATGACGCGCAGCACTTGCTTGACGCGTTCTTGGGTGAGGCGAGCGTCCACTACTCAATCCTTGAGGCCATTGCGGGCGGCGATGCGACGTGGAGCAGGCTCACCAGCCGGGTAGGCCGCTCAGGAGGCGCGTTGTTGCGGCCTTTGCAATGGCTGGAGCAGATGGGGTTCGTAGAGCGCGCCGTGCCCATCACCGAAAAGAACCCCACTCGCTCGCGCAAGGTGGTCTACCGCTTGACCGATCCGTATCTCACAGGCTGGCACCGATTTGTTGCGCCGCTACTACGTGCAGGAAGTGTGGGCTTGGCCGACCCGAGCGTGCTCTTTCAGGCGAAAGTGGCTCCGATGTTGGATGACTACATGGGGCCGATCTTCGAATCTGTTTGCCGAGACTATGTGCGCCTTGGAGGACGTGACATGCCTCCAGGTTTTCGTCCACTGCGCGTGGGCGACTGGTGGGCGCCATCAAGTGATGATCAGGTGGATGTCGTTGCGCTAGGGGTAGAGGGTGACCTTTTGGTGGGCGAGTGCAAGTGGGGGCACTTCAGCACACGCGATGTGCATAAGCTGACATCCCGCGCCGCACACGTGGCAAGTCTGATGAACATCAACCCTGACCGTGTTCACGTCTTTGGGTTCACGGGGCTGGACAGTATGGACCCGGGCGTTCAGGAGCAGGTTGGGCAAGAACGATTGCGCGTCATCACGGCGCCGCAGCTTTTTGAAGCCGCCTAGTTCCAAGCGAGGCCCTTATGCGATATGCGTGCAGCATTTTAGGCGAAGCAGTGCCTACGGCGCAAACTTGACGACGACGGGCTGCGCGATGCCGTCCGTTGTGCGCAGCAGCGTAAGCTCGCCCGTGTTCGGGTCGATGCGGTAGCTGGTGACGGTGTCGGCACGGCGGTTGGCCACGAGCATGATCTGCCCCGTCGGGTCGATGGCGAAGTTGCGCGGCCAGACGATGCCCTCCGTCGTGTGGTGTAGCGGGATGAGTGTGCCGTCACGGTTAATCCGGTACGCGGCGATACTATCGAAGTCGCCCCGGTTGGAGGCGTAGAGGAAGCGCCCCGAGGGGTGTACATGGATGTCGGCGCTCTTGTTGAAGCCGTCGGCATCCTCGGGCACGATGGGGAGCGTCTGGAAGGGCGTCATGGCGCCGTTGGCCGCGAAGCGATACGCGGTGATGGTGGCCGTCAGCTCGTTGAGGACATAGGCCACCGAGCCTCGATAGTCGAAGGCGAGGTGGCGGGGGCCGCTTCCTGGAACAGCCTGGGCCGTGTGTACGCTGTCCAACGTGCCGTCTTGCTTGTTGAGCGCATAGACCCAAATCTCGTCAGTGCCGAGGTTGTTGACCAGCGCAAAGCGGTTCGACGGGTCCACGTCGATGTAGTGTGCGTGCGGTCCGTTCTGCCTGTCCGTGTCGATGCTCGATCCGCTGTGTTGCTGCACATCGCTGGCGGGCTTCAGCGCGCCCGTTTCAGTCAGGGGGTAGAGCGCCACGTTGCCGCTGCTGTAGTTGGCCACCATCACCCATTCCCCTTCGGCATCCACAGCTACGTAGCATGGCCCGTTGCCCATGGTAGGCTGTTGGTTGAGCAGGGTCAGCGCCTGTGTGTCGGTATTGCGGATGAAGGCGCTGACGACTCCTTGCCCGCCTTCAGGGGCGCTCGAGACGCTGTAGAGCCGTTGCCCATCGGGTGAGGTCGCCACATAGTTGGGGCCCAGCAGGCCCGGCGTCTCATTCTGCAACGTCAGCGCGCCCGTGGACGGGTTCAGCCTGTAGGCCCGCAAGGGTTCATCGGCGTTGCCCGCACCGTTGCCGATATAGACAATAGGTTGCACCACACGGACCACAGGCGTGGTGGATCGGCAAGCCGTGCAGCACAATAACACGGCGAGTGTGAGCAGGGAGGTACGTATCATTGAGGAGTCAATCAGTCGTGGAAATAATGGGTTGGGCCTGTATCGCCTGCGCACCTGCATCGAGTAAGGCCACGATGCGGTCTACATCATAGACACAGCCGCCCCAGGTGCCGCCGCTGGCCGCTTGCAAGGCCGCCCACAGCCGTGTGTCGTCGGGGAGATCGGGGCGGGACGCAAGGTCGGGACGGGCGCTACGTTCTGCAAGGAGCGCGTCGCCGCGCGCGCGACTCCACACTGACGTTTCATCCGCCGCGCTGCCGATGAGGTGGACGTGCCCGCTGAGTGTGTTGCGGTCCACCTCGATCTCAATAATGTCGCCGTCGTGCACGTAGCCGATGGGGCCGCCCGCCAGCGCTTCGGGGCCGATGTGCCCCACGCAGGCGCCTGTGCTGACGCCGCTGAACCGGGCGTCGGTGAGGAGCGCCACGTGCTTGCCCCACGAGACGTGCTTGAGCGCCGCCGTGACCTGGTACGTCTCCTCCATGCCGCTGCCCTTCGGCCCTGCGCAGATGAGCAGCATCACGTCGCCGGGCTGGACGACGCTGTCTTTCACGGCACGGATGGCAGCGCGCTCGCTGGTGAACACGCGGGCGGGTCCGCGCTTGCGATACACGCCATCGGCATCCACCACGCTCGGGTCGATGGCGGTGCTCTTGATGACGGCGCCGTCGGGCGCGAGGTTGCCCGTGGGGAAGGCGGTGGTGGGCGTGAGGCCACGCTGCCGGGCGCGCTCCGGCGAGAAGATAACATCGTCCGGGTCGATGCCGTCGGTGAGCATGAGGCGAGCGCGCACGTGGTCGCGGCGCGGCGAGGTCGCCCAGGCGTCGAGCGTCTCGCCCAACGTGAGGCCGTTGACGGTGGGCACGTCGAGGTGGAGCAGGCCTAGGCTGCGCAGGTGGAGCATCACCTCGGGCACGCCGCCCGCCAGAAAGACGCGCACCGTCGGGTGGCCCACGGGGCCGTTGGGCAGCGCATCCACCAGGCGCGGCGTCGAGCGGTTGACGCGCAGCCAATCTGCGACGGTGGGGCGGCGCAGCCCCGCATGGTAAGCTATAGCCGTCAGGTGCAGCAGCGCGTTCGTGGAGCCGCCGAAGGCCGCGTGCACGACCATCGCGTTGTGTAGCGAGGCATCGGTGAGCAGGTGGCCCAGCGTGACGCCCTCGCGCTCCATCCGCAGCAACGCCTTGGCCGAGACCTGCGCCAGGTCTTGCCAGATCGGCTGCCCGGACGGGGCCAGT
>JBCCMF010000009.1:0-31863 GCA_039026435.1 Bacteroidota bacterium | reverse complement strand
GCCTTTCACGCACTCACCTGCGCCGCCCATGCACGACCGTTACGACGAATCGGACGATCCCCTGTTGGATGGCCTCGACGAGTACCTGTGCGAGTATGTAGACGGCACCATGGACCCAGCGGTGCGGGCCTCGTTCGAGGATTACATGGCGCAGTACCCGCAGGTGGCTGCACACGTAGAAGAGTTGCAGTCGCTGCGCCAAGCCCTCTGCCGCTACGGCTGCCGCATCCAGGCACCTGTAGGCATGCATTACCGCCTCCGGTGCAGGCTCCAGCGTGAGGATATGGCGTGCAGCGCTGTTCCCGCCACAGAACGCCTGACGACGCTGGCTACATGGACCTCTCTCCTGGTGTGCGTTGTGGCGCTCGGCATCACGCTGAGTGGTGCGCTGCCTGAAGCCGCTGTGCTGCCCCAGGCTGAGGTTGTTGCCGTGACGCCGCAGCCCCTCATCGTGGCTCCTGCTGCCCCTATCCGTAGCGCTCCAGCCATGCGGCCCGCCATCGCACCGCGCACGCGCTACCAGCACACACACCCTGTCTTCGCACAGCGCGACACGGTAGCGCAGTTCGGCTTCGCTTCGCAAAGATCCTATGCAGCCCCTTGACTCGTCGCAGCGGGATAGCGTACCATGCGCACCCTTCTTGACGGGCCTGTAGTCTCAGCGGTTTAGAGCGCTCGCCTCACACGCGAGAGGTCGCTGGTTCGAATCCAGCCAGGCCCACCATGCTAAGGCGCCCCAAATTAGCCACTTAGGCCGATTTGGGGCGCTTCTCGTTTGGGGCAACTGGGATATGTCGGAAGACGATTTCCTACCTTTAGGAAATACTGTTGGTAGCATGTTGGATTGTAGAGCGCTAGCAAGCCGTTTCGATACCTGGCCGCCTCACGTGAGAAACCCATACGCTGTTCTAACCTTATGCGCATCACGGCGTTTACGCAACGTGCAGGAGCATGCCCAAGTACAAGCATCCGAACAAAGACATCCAGAAGGTGATCTCGTGGGCCCTTAAGAACGGGTGGCGCTTACAGAAAGCGAAAAGCCGTGGCCATGCGTGGGGGTTTCTTCTGTATTCCTATGCCAACCGTGACGGCTGCAGACTCACCATCAGCAGCACGCCACGTAACCCCACTGGAGCGGCCAAGCGTCTCCGCGTCGATATTGAGGCCTGTCCCCACCAAACTAACTGATGCTATGATCGATGTACAGCTGAAGCTCAATCATGCCTTTTCCGAGGAGCATGCACACCTTGTGATGGGCGCGTTTCAAGGTGATGCAGGCTACATACTTCGCGATGGAGACACTTTAGTGACGATCTTCGCTGCCCCTGCGCGCCTCGCATTGGATATCTCTGCTGCGTGCGAGACGCTAGAGAAGCTGGGCCTGAGCGTTGCAGAGGTTCGCTTCAGCCCAGCTAGCCTTCGAGCAGCAGCATGATCGCTAGCACCGACAATCAAAAGCGTACATTGTACACTTACAAGCAATTTTCACAAGCAGCTTTGAATACCCTGCTGCGGCGCATATGACACGAAGGTGTCACCCATGTGGAGGTAAATTGTCTATATCGACAACTAAACGCCACACGGCTATGCCATCCATCGACTTTGAGGCCCTCCAGGGCTACTTCCCCCCTCGCGATATTGAGTGGAAACCTATCGCCACGTCCAAACGCACGGGCAAGGCACTGGCGGCGGCCTATCTGGACACGCGCGCGATCATGGCGCGGCTCGACGCCGTGTGCGGGCCTCAGAACTGGCGAAACGAGTTTGCGCCAGGCCCCAACGGCGGCTTGCTCTGCGGGCTCTCCATCCGCGTACTGCGCGACGACGGGCAGGCCGAGTGGGTGACGAAGTGGGACGGCGCGGAGAATACCGATGTGGAGTCGGTGAAGGGCGGGCTGTCGAGCGCGATGAAGCGCGCCGCCTCGCAGTGGGGCATCGGGCGCTACCTCTACCGGCTGCCGAACCAATGGGTGCCGCTTAACGAGCATGGCCGCTTCGCCGAGACGCCCCGCATCCCGCGTGAGTTCTTGCCGAGTGGTGCTGCCAACCAACAGCGCAGGCCGCAAGCCGCAAGCAATGGCACATCGCAGCGGGGCACACAGACGCAGCGCGCCCACGGGACGGCCCCTCAGCAGCGGCAGGGGCAGCTATCCACACAGCGTAATGGTCAGAACGGGCGCGCGGGATCAGCTTCAGGCCAGCAGCGGCAGTACCGAAACGGCTAGCCCGTAGCCGATGAACGTGCCGATGCCATTGCCCAGCGTGCCAATGAGCACCGCGGGCAAGATCAGATCGGGGCGGCCGATGCTTTTGGCCAGTGCCAGCGCCGAGGCGCTGCCGCCCACGTTGGCTTGCGAGGCCACCGCCGCCAGGTCGAGGTCGTAGCGCAGCAACCACGCCGCCGCGAAGGTCACGCAGCCGTGGATGAGCACGGTGATGAACACGAAGATGGTCATCGGCACGGCCAGATCGCCCATCGTTTGGAGTGCCGCTAGGTCGCAGTAGGCGCCGATCACGGTGAGGAACACGAGCACGGCGAACAGCCCGAAGACGTGCGCCCCGCGCAGCCGCTTGGCAACCGGCAATTGGGCGATGACAAGAGCGAGGGCGGTCAGGATGATAATGGACGGGAGCGTGATGCCTTGCGCTGCCAGCCACGCCGAGGTGACATCCGAGAGCCACAAGCCCGCTCCCCCCAACGCCAGCAAGACGCCTACATCCACAGCGCCCATTGCCTCCTCGTCGGGTGGTATGGCCATGCCTGCCTCAGCACTGCTGGCCTCCACCGCGCGTTTACGGCTCCGCCACAGTGGCGCCAGCACTTTGGGCGCTACCAGCGTGGCACCGATCCATAGCGCCGTGGCAATGTTATCGACGACGACCGAGCCGCCGTAGAGCGCCCCATCGCGCACGACATCGAACGCCAGCGCCACCGTGTTGAAGTTGACGCTTCCGCCGATGTAGGTGCCGATGAACATGCCGCCCAACGCAGGCATATCGCTCCCAAACACTTCACCGCCGCCAATCGCGAGTAGTCCGACGATCACGCCCAGGACCGTGCCCACGGCGCCGACCGCGAACAGCACGAGGATCGGTGTGCCCGCGCGCAGCAGATCGCGGAGGTTGACTTGCAGGAGCAGCCAGAAGATGCCGAGCGAGGCGACGTAGCTGAACACGCCATCGTAGACGGGGACCGCGGTGCTACCTCCCGTGGGGATGATACCGAGGTTGGCAACCAGGGCGCCGAAGACGATGACGAGCAACCCCGAGCCGATGCGCTTGAGGCGTGTGTGCAGCGAGAGCCACTCGGACGCGGCCACGATGAACGCCAACACCGCCACAATCCACATCGGGTGCGTCATGCATCCCTCTCTTTTTGCTTGAGGGGTTGTTGCCCCTCGGCGTACCAGGTTGCGCCGCGCTCATCCACGCGCTCTACGATGCCCACGATGGTAGCGTCGGTGGGTGTGAGGCCGGGGCGGAACGGAATGGCGGCTTCGCTGGAGGAGGCGTAGAGGACGACATCGCCGGGGCCTGCGTCGGCGGTGTCGAGGGAGACGAGGTAGTCGCCAGCGGAGGTGCCGTCGAAGCGCAGCGGCATCACGACGAGCATCCGGCGCCCCTCCAGCCGCTTGTCCTTGCGAGTTGCCCACACGGCACCTGTCACGCGCCCCAGGTTCATGCGGCGGCCTCGGCGAGGATCGCTTCCGCCGCTTCCACGGCAGGCGCCTTCGGCACGTCGAGCGTATCCACGATGGCCACGATGACGGCATCGACGGGCTTGTTGCGCGTCAGGTCGGTCTGGCGGGCGCTGGAGCCCTGGGCCATCAGCACGATCTCGCCTACGCCCGCGCCCACGCTGTCGACAGCGACGGTGAACTTGGCTTTCTCAGCGAAATCGAGCGTGACCTCGCGGACGATCTGGAGCTTCATGCCCGTCAGCTGTTCGTCTTTGCGCGTGGCCCATACGGTGCCGATGACCTTGCCTAAAACCATGCCGCCAGTGGGGTTGATGAGGCTCCAATATACACGATTCTGTACCTCTGGAAAGACCGTGCGAACCAATCGCTGTGCCCGGCGTGCAGGGCGCCGCACCATCCTCAGCCGTTAGCATCCTGATCCTCCGTGGAGAGCCTCATCATTGTAGGCGACCGCGTGCTCATCGCACCGGACGAAGGCGAACAGCAGACCAAGGCCGGCCTCTACCTCCCGGCGAGCGTGGCTGAGAGCGAGCGCGTACAGCACGGCCGGGTGGTGAAGGTGGGGCCGGGCTACGTCGTGCCCAACCCCGAGTACTCCGAGGACGAAACGTGGAAGCAGACGAGTAGCATCAAGCGCTACCTTCCGCTACAGGCCGACCCGGGCGACGTGGCTTACTTCATGCGCAAGGAGGCCATCACGGTGACGTATCGCGACGCGAAGTACCTCATCATCCCACACAGCGCCATCTTGTTTCTCGTGCGCCCTACGGCAGAAGATATTCTCGGGACGATTCTGCCAAACGACGAGCTGTAAACGGCTCTCCTACCGCACGATTACCGTGTGTGCCCCCGTGTATGCTCCGGCAAGCAGCCGCAACACGTAGACGCCATCGGCGAGGCCTTGCGGCACCCACTCTACGACGTGTGACCCAGCGGCGCGGAAGCCTTGCGCTACGTTTTTCACTTCGCGCCCCAACAGGTCATAGGCTACCACCGAGACGTGCTCGGCGCGCGGCAGCGTGTACGTGATCGTGGCTTGGGTGGTCATCGGGTTCGGGTAGGCCGTCAGGTTCAACGTGGGCGACGCGGGCCGATCCACAGCCGACGTCGAGGTGGTGCCAACGCCTGTAATCATGCGAAGCTGGCGGGTGGACCCCACGTACTCGCTCACGTACAGGGTATCGCCCGTTACGGAGGCCGCGATGCCGTTCGGATTCCTGAACGTGGCCGTTGCGGCAGGTCCATCCGTGTGGCCCGGCTGCCCCGAACCAGCCACCACGCGCTTCGTCCCGTCACGCTCGAAGGCGTAGATCTGATGGGCGCCCAGGTGGGTGGCGAAGAGGCGCCCGTTGGCCCACGCAAGGTGACCGATGGTGAACGGCGCCACCGGGGTCAGCGCAGCAAAAAGCGTTTGGCTGCCATCAGGAGCGATCTTCACGATGCGCCCATCAAAGATGTTGGCCGTGTAGATGAAGCCCTCGTCGTCCATCGCGATGCCGACGGGAGCCACCAGGCGGCCCCCACTGGAAAAATCACTCACCTGGCCATCGGGCGTGATCTTGGAGACGCTGCGGCCATCGGCCGTATTCAGGCCCCCGTAGTGCGTGACGTAGAGGTTACCGTCGGCATCGGCGACGATGTCACTGGGTCCCGCCTTGACACGCGCGAAGACGGTGCGGCGGCCGTCAGGCGTGATTCGGCTCACCGTTCCTTGCGTCGATTGGGGGCTGAAGTCGGTGGCGTAGAGGTTGCCATCGGTGGAGCGCGTGAGGTGGATGGGGCCAACGAGGCCATCGCCCGCCGTACGGAAGTCCCCGCCCCGGTCGATGAGGTATACCTTGGTTCCTTGGAAGCCGCCTGTGGCAAACAACTGGTCTGATGCGGGGTCCAGGTACAGGCCGTCCATACTCTGGCTAGTCTCGAAGCTGATGCTGGTTACGGTCTGCGCAAGGCCAAGCTGAACAGTTGTGCACAGCAGAAGGAGGGTGAGGAACGTCCGCATGATGAGGAGCGAGGTTGAGTGGTGGAGCGTCGGAGGGTCGTGCACGAACACGACTCATCGTGTGGCTCAACCTACCTCTGCTGCCCTCGCCTCGTGCGGGGTGTGGGATGGGCAGGACTATACTGTGACGAAGCGGTAACTGCCTGCCTAGAACCCTACGGCCAGCACGCCGCGCAGCTGCTCCTTGTACGTTCGGCTCATGGGCAAGAGCGTGCCGTCGCGCAGGGTCACGGTCAGGTCGCCGTGAGAGGCGCGCAGCAGCGACGCGACGCGATCGACGCGCACCACGGCCGACCGATGGATGCGCACAAACTGCCGGGGGTCGAGCTGTGCCACGATGCGGGTGAGGGTTTGGCGTACGAGGTGCTGCCGCGTCCCGGCATGGAGCGTGACGTAGTTACCGCTGGCCTCGATCCAGTCAATCTGATCGACGTGCACCAAGTCCACGCGGTCGGCTGTGCGCGCTGCGATGTGCTGCAGGTAGGTGGGCGGCTGGACGGTGCGGAGCATGTGCACCAACGCGTCCTCGGCGGCTTGCGCAGCCCGGCCCGCGTGCTGCGCCTTGGCTTGGGCCAGCGTCGTTTCGAAGCGGGCGCGGTCGTACGGCTTCAGCAAGTACCCGGCGGCATGGTGCTGAAACGCATCCATCGCGTACGTGTCGTGCGCGGTGGCGAAGACGACGACAGGAGGCGGCCCGGCCGGGCGGTGCGCCAACACGTCAAACCCCGACAGTTCAGGCATCTGGACGTCGAGGAAGAGGAGATCGACCGCGGTGGCGGCCAGCACGTCGAGCGCTTCACGCCCGTCGGCACAGACGGCGGTCAGCTCGATGCCGTCGTCCTGGCCCAACCAACGAGCGAGCTTGCGGCGCGCGGGCGGCTCGTCATCGACGACGACCGTGCGGAGCGGTGGCATACGGCGGCGCTCATCCATACGCTACATGCTCCTCCACAGCGGGATGCCCGTGTGCGACCGATGCGGTGTAGGGCAGGCGGATCTGGGCCACCACCTCGCGGCCGTCAACAGCCAGCGCAAACGAGGCCTCCTCGCCATACATTTGCGCCAGCCGAGCCTTGGTGTTAGCCATGCCGATCCCCGATGACAGCGCAGCGGCATCAGCAATGGTGTTGAGGGCTGCGTCTGGCGCGGTGTTGCGCACCTCTAGTGCTAGGATACCGCCGTGCCGCAGGTGGGCGCGGATCGCTACCTCCCCAGGCCCACGATGCCGCCCCACCCCGTGGACGATAGCGTTCTCCACCAGCGGCTGCAGGATGAGGTACGGGACCTCGGCATCGTGCACGGCAGGGTCGATGTCGGTATGCACCGCCAGGCGGTCTTCCAGGCGGTGTTGCTGAATCTGGAGGTACCGGCGGCAGAAGTCGAGCTCTTCGTTCAGCGGAAGCACGGCGCGGTGCGCATTGTCGAGCGTGAGCCGGAGGAAGTCGCCGAGGTGGGTCAACATCTGGTCGGCCCGCTCCACATCATCATGCACCGTGGCCGAGATGGTGTTGAGCGTGTTAAACAGGAAGTGGGGCTGCAGCTGCATCTTGAGCATGCCCAGTTGGGCCTCGGTCAGTTGGGCGCGCAGCATCGCGGACTGGCGCTGCTCGTCGTGCAAGCGGCGGCCGTGATGCCACGTCAGGGCCAGGGCGGCCAGCAGGGCGTACACGATGGTCCCAAACGCCAGGCCAAAGCTGAACAGGTGGGCCAGACGGATATCCACGCGCTCACGCAGTGTGGTGGGCCACTCAATCGATGTGACCGCAGTGATCACGCTGAAGTATGCCGCGAAGAGGGCCAGGCTCACCACGTACACCACCACCGATACCAGCGCCGCGCGCGGTATGTGAAGCAGCCAACGTGCGGAGAACGGCTGGATGGGATACGTGTGGCGAGGGGTGTGCCAGAATATCAACGGCGCCACCAACGCCCAGGTGTTCCAGTAGATAACCTCCAGCATGAACGGGTCCAGCACCAGCGCAAGCGTGAGCTGCCGCTCCGTCAGGCCGAACCACAGCGACGACCACACGATGGCGAAGAGCGTGAAGCCGAGACACAGCCACGGCCAGTAGAGGCGACGGTAGAGGGCAAACACAGAACGTAGAGGGGCTGGGTCGGTGGAGCGGCAAGATATCGTTCACCACACGACTGATGCGCCGAAGATGTGATGCAATATGGCATGCCCTGCTGGGCAGCGGTCCTCAGCGCCGCACCCCCGCCAGGAAGCCGAGGTACTGTGTCAGCGAGGGTGCCTCCACGTTGGCGAGGCGTTGTGCCAAGCGATCCTGCTCCTGCGCCTGCAGGCGGCGGCGTTGGTGAAGGCGGCCGCGCTCGGCGCGCAGCGTGGAGGCCCGGTGGTCCAAGTGCCTGCGCAGCCGCTGCACCTCGGCGGACGGTAACGCCCTCGGGACGTGGTGTTGGTAGCGCGCCTCCAGCCCGTCGCGCCAGCGGAGGAGCGTGGCGCGCGTCTCGGGCGAGAAGCTGAGGATGGTGGCGAGGCGCTCGGGGGTGATGTGGATGGCCGTGCGCACGCCCGTGTTCTTGAGGCGAACGATGGCCTTGTGGGTGATGCCGCTAACCTGGCCTGCCTCGTGGATGAAGTGGTGTTTGAGGTGGTCGTTCACCACCTCGGCCTGGATTTCGGCGAGGCGCTGCGCGAGGCGGTCATCGAGGCGGTCGTGCAAGCGGCCGAGTTCGGCGTCGAGGCGAGCCTCTTCAGCATCTACCTGGGCGAGGACCTTGGCTACGTACTCCAGCTCGGCGCGGAGCCGTCGTGCGCGCCGCACCTTCGGGTGCCGCCTGTGCCGGATGCTGGCGCTGCCCACCAACGCGGCGACGCTGCCTGCCAGCACGCCGCCACCGACGCCGCTCCAGCCAGCGGCGAGCAGCCCCGCTCCATACACCACAGCCAGCAGTAGCGCCGGGGCGGCCCACCGCTCGTACGCTGAGCGCGGTGGCCGCTGCGCATCCTCCGCCAACGCACGCGCACGGCTGGCCTTGCCTCGCAGCTCGCCCTTCCCTTCAGCAACTAGGGCCAATGGCGGCAGCGCATCGGGCGGATAGTGGCAGGCGGACTTCAACATCGCCACGGCATCCGCAATCTCGTCCACCTGGGCGAGCGTGTCGAACAGCACCGAGGCCGCCGGGTCGTAGAAATCGTCGGAGCGGAAGAGCAGATTCTCGCCCGTGTCGTAGCGCGCCCACAGCGACGGATCGACGGCGAGGGCACGTAGCGCGATGTAGACCACGAGCGCCGAGAAGCGGTCCAAGAATGGTCCCCACGTCTCGGCATCACGGTCGGGGTGTTGGTAGTTGCGATGGCCCACTTCGGCGCTGTGGCGGCTGGCCAGCGCAGGCACGAAGGTGGCGTCGTAATCGACGAGGCTCAGCTCGATGGTGTCTCCAGTGGTGCGGACGAGGACGTTGCCGTGCTGGAGGTCGCCGTGGGCAACCTGCGCCGCGTCGAGGCTGCTCATTAGCGCGAGCCACTGCTCTGCGAGCTGGCGCAGCGTTTGGGGAGCGTCGAGGTGGGCTTCTACGAAGCGGTTGAGCGAGGTGCCTTCGACCCACGGCATCAGCAACAGCGGATGGGTCTGCCCCTCTATGCGGATGCCATGCGGCTGGTACGTGAACGGCTGGAAGCCGGGGACAGTGTGCGCCTCGATGTGCTTGGCGAGGGCGGCATAGCGCGCCGCCTGCCCAGGCACCTCGGAGAGAAAACACTTCACTGCCTGCCGTTCGCGGCCCACCCGTACCGGGAAGACAACGGCAAACGCGCCTGTGAGCGCACGCGGCAGCCCGAGCACGGTCTCCTCGGGCAGCGCCTGCTGCAGCTCGCGATCCACAAACGCCGATGGCGGGTGTTGCAGCGCCTCCTGATACTGGCTGGGCGTGGGCAGGCTCATGCGTCGTCGCGACTCGGGATCTCGCCGCAGTGAATGATGAGCAGCGTGACATCGTCGTTGCGCATGGCGCCCGTCGTGCGGGCGGCGTCGATGACCGACGCGAAGGTATCGGCCTCCCACGCGAGGGCGCGGGTGGGTCCGTACGTCATAAGCCAGGCGGCGAGCGCATCGGTGGCCAGGAGCATGACGTCGCCGGGCTGCCAGTCGGCGCCGTGGCGCAGCAGGGCGGGCTCGGCGGCCTGCGGGCGGCTGTGGAGGAGCACCGGATGCGTGCCAAACGCCTCCACCTCGGCCAGCGGCCAGCGGAGTCGCTCGTCCAGCGCTCCTGCCCCGTCAGGGCGGAGGTGGAACAGGACGGTGTCCCCCGCAGCCTCGGCGGTCCAGCGGCCTTCGGCAAAGACCGAGACACGCAGCAGCGTGGCGTCGGCGCCCTCGTCGGCTTTGGCCTGGGCATACCACGACTGCGCAGGCTGCTGCCGAAGCGTCTCGCCCCAGCGCTGCCGTGCCTCGGCGATGGCCTCGTCAAGCGGCGTATCCTGCACGGCGGCATCCGTCAAGCAGGCGGCCCACAAGCGAGCATAGCCCGTCTCCGTCGCCCCGTCAGCGACGGCCACATGCAGCGGCCAGTGGGCGCCGATGGCGAAGGCGTCTTCGTTCTGCTCGCGGGTGTGCCCGGCCTTCGGCAGGGTGAACGCTTCGATGTGCATGGGGCGGGGTCAAGCGGATGATACGTGATACCGTCACCGTTCTCACTCGCCAGGGCGGGCGTTCGGTTCCCCTGGCTGCCCGTACCATTTCGCCAAAACGGCCTCGGCAGGCTTACCCTGCGGCGTGAAGCCGATGCTGGCCCGCCCAGCGCGGCGGTGGCCCATGTCGCCGTGCCACTTCCAGATGATGGTGCCGGCCAGCCACGGCTCGTCCCACAAGGTGCTGAACGCCGCTTCGTACAGCCGCGACTGGAGCGCCGCCGCCGCCGCGTCGGTGGTTTCGCCGCGCTCTGGCCACCGCCACGGCTCGGCAGCGGCGTAGGCGATGTTGCGGTAGCCCAGCTCGGTCACCAATACCGGCAGGTCGGCGGTAGCGCTCAGCGCGGCCAAGGCATCGCGATGGGTGGCCCATGCGGCTTGCAGCGAGTCGGTCGGCGGATCAGGGTCGGTGGTGAGCGGGAAGTACGCCTGCACGCCGATGTAGTCGAGGGCATCCCAAAACGTCACCTGGTCGTAGTCGTCGTACCAGTTGCCCGCGTACGTGACAGGCCCGCTGTAGACGGTGCGCACCTGGGCGATGAGGCTGCGCCAGAAGTCAGGGCGCGCTTGCGTGAAGGCGCCCAGCTCGGTGCCCACGACCAGCATCGCGGCATCCAAGCGGGTGGCGAGGTTGGCGTAGTGCATCATCCAGGCGCGGTACTGCGTCTCCCAGCGCTGCCAGCCGTCCTCGGTGTCGAAGGCGAGTTCACCCGTCCAGCCGCCGCGTCCGAGCCAGAGCTGCGGCTTGATAATGAGGTGCATGCCGAGGCTGTCCAGGCGGGTGTCGATCGTGGTGATGCCCCTGTCGCTCTCGGTGAACCAGCGCGCATCGGTGTTGAAGCGCAGCTCGTTCGGTTGGTCACGCGGCGTGAAGCCGTAGGGGATGACGGTGACGTGCGTCACGCCCAGCGCCCGCAGTTCCACGAAGGCGTCCATGCCCGGGTCGGAGACGGAGTCCAGCGTGATCCCTTGGATGCGCGGCACCTGATCGTCCGGCGCGCCGGGCCACGCCATGCCCGTCACCACGATCAGTGCGAGCACGGCGAGGCTACCCAGAGCAAACCAGAGGACACGAGGCATGGAGGCGGCGAGTCAGGTAAGTGGGCGATGGCTTCCGAGCGCAAGGAGCGCTAGATTGCGGTAACGCACGAAGTTTACGTGACCTATCTACGTCGGTGGGCCACCGTTGGTCAAGTCGAGACGTCCCATGCGCGCAACCCGTCGCCAGTTTTTTGCCCATCTCGCGGTGCCTGCCGCGGCTGCCACGCTGAATCCGGCGGGGTTGGACGCCCTCGCCGAAGCATTGTCGGCACCGATGGCGCCTGCAGAGGCCGCGCGCGACGAGGCGCTGTGGCACCAGGTGCAGCACGCCTTCACGGTAGACCGCTCGCTGGTAAACCTCAACAACGGCGGCGTCTCGCCCGCGCCCGCGATGGTGCAGGAGGCGATGAAGCGCCACCTCGACTACTCCAACAAGGCGCCCGTCTACACCATGTGGCGCATCCTGGAGCCGCAGCGCGAGACGGTACGGCAGCGGCTGGCCCGCGCCTTCGCCTGCGACGCCGAAGAGATTGCGCTCACCCGCAACGCCTCCGAAGGCCTGCAGATCTGCCAGTTCGGCTTCGACCTTGCGCCCGGCGACGAGGTGCTCACGACTACGCAGGACTACCCGCGCATGATCAACACGTTCAAGCAGCGGGAGCGACGCGAAGGGATCAAGCTGGTGCAGTTCTCCATCCCCACGCCGTGTGAGGACCCCAGCGAGATCGTCCGGCGCTTCGAGGAGCACATCACGCCCCGCACCCGGCTCATCCTGATGAGCCACATCATCAACCTCACCGGGCAGATCCTCCCGGTAAGCGCCGTGGTGCAGATGGCGCGGGCCAAAGGCATCCCCGTCATCGTGGATGGGGCGCACTCGTTTGCACACTTCGCGTTCGACCAGCCCGCGCTCGACTGCGACTACTTTGCCACGAGCCTGCACAAGTGGCTGCTGGCGCCACACGGCACGGGTATGCTCTACGTCAAGCGCGACAAGATCCGCGACCTGTGGCCCCTCACCGCTGCCGACGCGAAGCAGGACGACGACATCCGCAAGTTTGAGGAGATCGGCACGCACCCGGCCGCCAACTACCTCGCCATCGCCGACGCGCTGACGTTTCACCAAACCATCGGGGCGGCGCGCAAGGAGGCGCGGCTGCGCTACCTGCGCGACTACTGGGCCAAGCGCCTGCTCCAGCACGACCGCGTCCGGCTCCACACCAGCCTAGACCCCGCGTACTCGTGCTGCATCGCCACGGTCCAGATCGACGGCATCGACACGGCGGAGCTACGCAGCCACCTGTGGCGGACCCACCGCATCATCACCACGGGCATCATCCACCCCGAGTTTGAGGGGCTGCGCGTGACGCCCAACCTCTACACGACGCTCGAAGAACTCGACCGCTTCGCCGATGCGATGGAGACGGTCATACGCGACGGGTTGCCGGGTTGAGGGGTCATAGCCGCTCTGAGAAATGACGGTGCATTCCAGGTTGTCATCCCGAGCGGAGGCCGCAGGCCAGAGTCGAGGGATCTCCCCCGTTCAACAATTGCACGACGAGAAAGTGGGAGATTTACGTTCCGTGAACCTTCGGTTTCTCGGCTGCGCTCGGGATGACAACAGAAAGCCCAGTGCTGCATTCTGAATAATCAGACCCGGTATCGGGTCATGCTTTTCGGGCGATGAGCGTGTAGGTGTGCGGCAGGCGCTGCATGTCGGCGGCGGGGATGCCGGGGAAGTGGTCCCAGAAGTGGACGGGATGTTCTTCGAGGTGCTCTACCCGCAGTCCCGCGTGCGCCACGGCCGTCACCACCTGCCCGAGCGTCCACGGCCACTCCCACGCTGCTGGCGGGGCCTCGTCCTCGGGCGTATACCGCTCGACGGCGGCAGCCGGAAAGCCCGTGTTGGCCTGGGCGTCGGCGTCGAAGTAGCTGCGTCCTTCGCGTAGCCGATGCGTAGGCGCGTCCTCGTTCCACACCCACGTAAGCGGATGGCCTTCGTACACGAACAGGCGCCCGCTGGGCTTGAGCAAGCGCGCCACCACCTCCGCCCAGGCCTCCAGGTTGTTCATCCACGGCAGCGCGCCTTTGCCCGTGTAGACCAAGTCCGCCGTGCCGTTGAGCGCCTCCGGCGCGGTGAGCACGGCGCTATGCACCCACTCGGCATTCGCGCCGAGCGCCGCCGCCTTCCGCTGCGCTTGGGCCAGCATTTCGCGGCTGATGTCCACCCCCACCACGCGCTGGGCGCCCAGTTGGAGCAGCGAGAGCGCATCCAGGCCGTGGGAGCACTGCAGGTGGATGGCCTGCTCTACATCGGAGAGGTCGCCGAGCAGCCGTACCTCTTCGGGCATCAGGCTGGCCTGTCCTGCCTGTAGCGCCGCTATATCGCGCTCGACCTCGTCGGCATAGGTCTGCGCGGCGCGGTCCCACGCGGCTTCGTTTGAGGCAATGCGGTCGGTACGTACCATCGTTACGTCGTATGGTTGGTGAGGAGAGGGTCCTATGCGCAGCATCTCCTCGGAAGGTTACGGCATCGCAGGCGCGTGTGACATCGCGTGACATAAGGGTGTCGGTCCCTACCCCGTTCTTCCCCACTCTCCCCATCAGCACGTCTCCTCGATGACACATCCTGCATTCAGCGTCTTTCTCGGCCTCAGCCTGGATGGGTTCATCGCTCGCGAGGACGGCCGCCTCGACTGGCTCACGGCGTTCGACCGCGAGGATACGGATTACGGCTTTGCCGGCTTCTTCGCCACAGTAGATACGGTGGTGCTGGGCCGGCACACGTTTGAGACAGTCGTCGATTTCGGACCGGAGGCATGGCCGTACGCGGAGAAGCGCGTCGTGGTGTTGAGCACGGGTACGCCCGAGGTGCCCGAGGCGCTGGCCTCATCCGTCGAGGTGCTGTCGATGACACCGCCCGACCTTGCCCACCACCTCGGCGCGACGGGTTCAACACAGGTCTACCTCGACGGTGGGCAAACGGTGCAGCGCTTTCTCCGCACCACGCTGCCCCTCGCGCTCATCCTCACCTACCTGCCCATCTTGATCGGGCAAGGCCGTCCGCTCTTCGGCGCCCTCCCCGCCGACCGGAAGCTCGACTTTGTGGGGTCAACGACCTTCGCTGGAGGCGCCGTGCAGGTACGCTACCGCACAGCGTAAGGGTGGGTGCACAAGGTGGGGCACTCCGTAATGCCATCGCCCGTGTTCTTCGATGGCTCCTCACGATCGGCCTGCGCTCGTTAGCAACCCTGCCGATGCGATAGCGTTGGCTGCGCGCCGTGCAAGGTCACCACACGTTCCTCCGCGCACGTCCTGTCCTACCTACACCACACGCCGTACGACTTTTTGCGATCTATGCTTTTGGCGCTTGCGCTCCTCGCCACAGGAGCGACAACGCTACACGCGCAGCAGCCCGGCGACATCGCCATCGTGGGCTTCAACGCCGACAACCCCGACGCCTTCGCCTTCGTCGCCCTGGCTCCATTGCCCAGCGGAACGACGATCCACTTCACCGACAACGGATGGCGCGCCTCGGGCGGGTTTCGCGCCAACGAGGGCACGTTCAGCTACACCGTGCCAGCAGGTGGACTCGCGGCAGGCACGGTCGTCCCCGTCACAGCCCCAGCGGGTCCCAGTTTCTCGACGTCGGGCGACCAGCTGCTGGCGTACATCGGCAGCGCAGATAGCCCCTCGTTTCTCTATGCCCTCAATGTGGAAGGGAGCGCGTGGCAGGCCGACGCGACCAGTTCCAACACCTCGGCACTCCCCACGGGCTTGTCCAACGGCGTGACGGCCGTTGCCGTGGCGGAGATCGACAACGTGGCGTACGTGGGGCCTACGGCGGGCGCACGCAGCGACCTGCTCGCCGCCATCGGCAGCCCGGCCAACTGGAGTGGCAGCAACAGCGATGCCCAGGCGTTTCCCACCAGCTTCAGCGTGGACGGCTCGACGGGTGGCGGAAACCTGCCCCCCACCTTCTCCGCCGCCCTCACCAACCGCACCCTCCTGGCGGACACCCCGCTGCGCTTCAGCTACGAGGCCACCGACCCCGAGGGCGAGGCGCTCACCTACGCGCTTACCGATGGACCGGGCAGCCTCAACGCCACGAGCGGGCTCTACACCTGGACGCCCACCACCAGCGACATCGGCCAGAGCTTCGCGGTCACCGTCACGGCCTCCGATGGCGACCTGACGGCCGAGACTACGGCCACGCTCACCATCGTCGGCGAGGCGCCCACGGGCACCCTCTTCCCCGGCCTCTCGGGCAGCGCCTTGCGGGACGCCCTGGTCTCTGCGTACACGCCCGACCAGACGCTGGGCTACAACCGTGGGCGCGATACGCTCTACGCTGTCGTAGAGGCGGATGCCAGCGGCGCCGTCTCCGGTATCTACACCGGGTTCTCCGTGCAGCTCGACCCGTCGGCCGACCCATCGAGCTACCTGTTCACCAATGGTATCAACGCCGAGCACACGTGGCCGCAGTCGCTGGGGGCCAGCAGCGAGCCGCAACGCTCCGACATGCACATCCTCTACCCGTCGAAGGCGAACGTCAACAGCGCACGCGGCAACAACCCGTTCGGCGAGTTGACCAACGCCCAGGCGGTGCGCTGGTACCGAGGTGCACAAAGCCAGACCGCGCCCCCCGCCAATCCCGGCAGTTGGTCCACCAGTGGGGACGATGCGTTTGAGCCACGCGATGCTGTCAAGGGCGACGTGGCCCGCGCCATCTTCTACTACGCCACCATCTACGGCGGGCTGAGCAGCGCGTTCTTCGAGGAGCAAGCCGAGACGCTGCTGGCCTGGAACGCTGCCGACCCGCCCTCAAGCCAAGAAGTGGAGCGCTCCGCGCGGATCGCCGTGCATCAGGGCAACGTCAACCCGTTTGCCCTTGACCCCACGCTGATGAGCCGCATCCGTGGCCTCGTGGCCAATCAGCCCCCCGCGTTCTCGACCGAACTAGCCGACCAAGCGCTCGCTGCTGACGTCCCGTTCTCCTTCCAATACGCCGCCACCGACCCCAACGGCGATGCGCTCAGCTACACGTTGACGAGCGGCCCCGGCACCATCAGCGGCACTACGGGGCAGTATAGCTGGACACCATCGGCGAGCGACGCGGGGCAGGCGTTTACCATCACCGTCTCGGCCAGCGATGGACAGACCACAGCCACCACCAGCGCCACGCTCACCGTGCAGACCGCCAACATGGCGCCCGTCTTCGTCACGGCTGCCACGGACCAGTCGATCCCGCCAGAACAACCCTTCTCGTTTCAATACCAAGCCGATGATGCCGATGCCGACGCCATCGCGTATACCTTGACCGACGGCCCCGGCACCATCGACGCCGCCAGCGGGCAATACAGCTGGACGCCCTCAGCCAGCGACGCGGGGCAGGCGTTCGTCATCACCATCTCCGCTGGCGACGGGCAGGCGTCGGCCAGCACGAGCGCTACCCTCACTGTGCAAGCGGCCAACACGGCGCCGACCTTCGTCTCGGTCCTGACCGATCAGGTCGTCTTTGTAGGACAGGCTTTTGTCTTCGACTACGCAGCGACTGATGCGGATGGCGACCCACTCACGTACACCTTGGTCGATGGACCTGGTGCCATCGATGCCAACGGACGCTTCACCTGGACGCCCGCGCTCAGCGACGCCGATGGATCGGTGGCCATCACCGTTGTCGTAAGCGATGGGGAGGCGTCGGCTACCACCAGCAGCACGCTCACCGTCACGCGCCCCGCTGTGGCCTACGGCGACGTCTCGGGCGATGGGCAGCTGGGCGCTGACGATGCTGCGCTGATCCTGATTGCCGTTTCCGACAATGTCCCGCCCGATGTAGCCACTGCCTTGCGCGCCGACGTGTCGGGCAACGGTGCCGTGACAGCCTACGACGCGGCCTTGATCTTGCAGTACCTCGCGGGCTTGCTCGACTGCTTCCCCGCCGCTGACGGGTGCACTGCCGCCACGGTATTGGGGCCGTAGCCCAGGCGCCTCACGGCGAACCGAGCCTTGGCCCACCCGGCAGCGTGTCGCCAAGCCGGAGGATGGAGGGCTGGCGGAGGTGAAAGCTGCTCGCCACAGCCTCGACGAGTCCTTCGCGTACCACGAGGAGCACGTTGCTCCCTGCCTCCGCGTACGCGACGAGGGCAGCCACTGCGGGCGCGAGCCCCTGTCCCGCCAGTTCTAGCGGCCCCACCTCATCGAGAACGATCCACGCACTGGGATGGGCGTCCTGCATCGCCTCACCCAAGCAGTCGCCTGCCCACGCGAAGACTTTCCCATCAAAGACGAAGCGGCCGACGGGTACACGATGCTCCACAGGCGTATCAGGCGCGGCTTCAAGCGGATGGGTCCTGCCCGACGTCAGCTCCATCACATGCCGCCTCCCATCGATCACGGGCTGCACGATGCCTCGACCGTCCCGGCGGAAGGCACGCACCAGCGCCGTGGTCTTGCCCGTTCGGATCGGGCCTGTCAGCACAGCCATCATGCGACCTCGGCAGCCCGTGCTGGCGACGCCTCGGGCACAGCCTCGGCCAGCGCCGCCGCCGTGACAAGCGCCGCAAACGCCAGCGGGCGGCGAAAACCCGCCTTGCTCGTGTGCGCCCAGGCGAGCCGAGCCAGCGCCGCCAGCTCGGGCAGTTGCGCCACGGCCTGCTGGGTGCGTGTGGTGCGATGGCGCGCCAGATGGCGGATGGCACGCATCGCCCACGGCGCAATCAACACCGACCACGCCGTGACGAGCACGGCCGCACGGAGGACCGCCAGCCCGGCCGCGGTAGCGCCATCGGCATCGACGCCCGACGTAAAGGCGTACAGCGCCATCAGCAAGACCGCCAGACCGAAGTGCCGGAGCGCACGGCGTTTGTACCAGGGACGCGGCACGGCGACGGTGACAAGGTTCTCCTGTGCCTGCGCGCGTGCCGACTGCGCCAGCGCCACCACCTCGGGCTGTGCCGCCATCGTAAACACGCGGCGGGCCAGACGCGCAGCCACACCTCCCGCCAGCGCCCCTACCACCACATGCACCCCGATGTAGCCGCCGATCAGCCAACGGCTGGCCTCCAGCGTCTCGCCAGCCATCAGCCCAAGCGCACCCACCTGCCTCAGCACCTGCGTCACGAAGCTGTCGAGCGCCGCCCAAAACGTCGCCCCGAAGAGCAGCGTCATGATGAGCACACGTTGCACGGCCGACTCGGCCAAGGCGATGACGCCCAACGCCACAGGCCCGACGGCGCGCCCCAGGCTAGGCACGATCAGGGCCGCGAGACCGCCTTGGAACGCGACGGCTACGTAGGCGCCCACGGGGCTGTGCGGACTGGCTGCGAGCTTCACGCCGAGCACGATGGCCGTAGCGCCGAGCAGCGCCTGCCGCACCGAGCGGTCTGCGCGGCGTGCCGCCTCGGCCAGCAGCACGAGCAGCACAATCGCCGTGGAACCTACCACCAGCCCGGTTACAGGCAGACGCAAAGCGTGTAGCGCCCCACCCAGGCCGACCTCGGCCAAGGCCCACAGCGCTGTGAGACGGGCAAGGCCTCGGCTCGTGCTCGCAGGCGGGGCGGTAGCAGGCCAGACGGGTGTTGCCATGCGTGGAAACGAGTAAACCAAACAATCCGTGGGCGCCTATGGTACGACGAAACGTCATGCCTCACGCGTAGAATTCCGCGAACACCTCGTGCCGACGCGCTAAACTTGGCATCGCGCTTGTTGCGGCACCCACACGACGTCCCACACTTGACCCGTCTCGCCCTATGCCTCGCGCTCTGCTTCTGGCCACGCTACTCGCATCCGTCCTGCTGATCACAGCCTGCGCCTCCACCGTAGCCAGCCCCAACGACACAAGCTCGTACACGCCCGGCGACGAGATCGAGCGCGGTATCGCCTCGTGGTACGGCCCGGGCTACGCGGGCAACCTGACGGCCTCGGGCGAGGTGTTCGACCCGAACGCCATCACGGCGGCGCACAAGACGCTGCCGTTCGGCACACGCGTCACCGTGGTGCACCTGGGCAACGGCCGCGAGGTGACGGTGCGCATCAACGATCGCGGCCCGTTCGTGCGCGGCCGCGTCATCGACCTCTCGCGTGCGGCGGCCAAGCAGATCGGCATGATCGACGACGGGCTGGCCGAGGTCAAGTTACTTCTTGCCGAGTGAGACGATGCGCTACAGCTTGACCAGCGACCGTGCGCGCATGGGCTCGCCATCGAGCACGAACTGGACGAGATAGACGCCACTGGCCCAGTCGGTGGCCTCCAGGCGGTAGCGCTGTGCGGCGCCTGCGGGGCGGGTGCCCAGGTCATGTTCGGTCACGCGTTGGCCCAGCACGTTGTAGACGCGCACCTGCACCTCGGCGGTGCGAGGCAGGTCATACACCAAGCTGGCTGTGGCGCCGAACGGGTTGGGATAGGCGTCAAGGAGCGAGAAGCGCTCGGGCAACGCGCCCTCCGCCTCGGTATCGACCCTGGAGATAAAGCCCGCGGGCGTGCCCCCCACCTCGTCAGATTGCCGCCACGCGTACACGTCGTCGTTGTCGAGGCCGAGCGTGGCCACTTCGATGCTGTACCCGGCGCCGTCAGCGGCGATGGGCCACGGCGAGCGGTTGCCGTAGGCGACCGAGTCGACTAAGCCGCCGCCCGTGCCGTAGAGGCGCACCTTATCGTTGCCGCCCAGGCCAAAGTCCCACGGCCCCACGCAGGTCGCTTCCGCACCGTAGACGGCGGCGAACTCGCCGGGGTCGCGGCAGAGGACGACGTAGCCCTCGGCGGCGATGGTCGTGCCCGCAGGCACCTCGAAGGTGTGGCTGTCGTCTTCATCGCGCAACAGCCAGCCGCTCATATCCTGCACCTGCCCGCTCGTGTTGTACAGCTCCACCCAGTCGCCCGAGTCGGCTTCATCCGAGGCGTTGTACATGATCTCCGAGACGATGATGCCGCTGGCTAACTCGGCATCCGTCACGGCGAACTCGGCCGTGAGGTCGATGCCGTCGCTGGGGTCTAGTGTGAGGCGGCGGTCGGTGCTGGTCACGCTGCCTGTCCATCGTACGAAGCGGTAGCCTGGGCGCGGCGCGGCGGTGAGGGTGATAGGCACGTTCTGGAAGTATGTCCCCGTCCACGGATAAGCGGTGGGCGTGACGTGGTCGTTGAGTTGTACATGCCCGCCTGCGGTCACGTCCAGGTTGACATCGGTAGGCCCGCCCAGGCGGAAGTAGTTGGTCAGGTGCTGCTGCGCATGCCGGGGACGCGCCTCCAGGAAATCGCGGACGGTTTGGACACGCTCCTCCCATTCGTCCTCGCGCCCGCCCCACCGTTGCCAATGCCGGTTCATGCCACGACGCAGGCGGTCTTGCAAGCGATCTACCACCTGTACGGTACGGCCAGGCTGAAACGTCGTGTTCAGGTGGTCGGCGTAGCGGTTGAGGTACTGGCGCTTGAATACGTCACTCGTCATCAGTTCGCGCAACAACTCGGTCGACCACGGCGGATTGGGCCATCCGGGGCCGCTCGGGTCCGTGGTAAACGCCATCATGTCGCGGCTGGCCCATGAATTGATGGCACCGAGCCCGAAGTCGGTGTCGAAGAGGGCCCAGCGCCACTGCCCATCGTCGGTTTGCGGACGCCAAAACTTGATGTTGTTGCCGGGCCAGTCGGTGTTGACGAAGAAGTTCTGCGCCACCTGATAGTCGATGAAGTTATCGACGTCGATGGGTTCAGTCGCCTCGGCATACTCGTTGTCATCTGTCAGGTCATTCCGCCGGATGTCGCGTAGCATGCTGTTGTAGTTGATCAGCGAGCCTTCCGCTGCCGCAGGACCTGCATCAGACTGCCCCTCAAGTATGTCGACTGCATCGGGGTCGATGGGGTGGTACTGCGCCAAGTAGTCCTCGTTGACCTTCTCGCGCATGTTGTGGATCCCCCAGTACTCTCCGTTCAGGAAGACGACCACGGGGCGATAGGCCTGCTTCTCAACATCCACGCCCTCCATGATGCCGTGCATGATGGCGTCGCGGAAGTGGAGGTCGTTGAAGTCGTTGCCCGAGTTGCGCAGGATGACGCTCTTGTACGTGTCGAACGGACGGTCGGGGAAGAGCGGGTGGTCGAAGGTGGGCGCGCCGTAGCTACCACGGGCGAAGAGCGCGAGCGATTTCATGGCCCGCGCCCGGCTCCAGGCGCCAAAGATCTTGACACCGATGTCCTGCCCAAGCACATGCTCTAGCCCGAAGCCATTGCGCGGCTCGAAGAAATCGACGTGCGCGGGCTTCTCCCAGTCTTGCCAGAAGTTAGCCCCGAAGTGCGGGTTGTTTGGCTCGGCATTGGGGCCGAGGACGTAGATGCCTTCGTTCCAGTCGAAGAGGTCTACCGGGTCTATCGCGATGGAGATGACGGGGAGGTCGATGCTCTCGCGGTAGAGGTAGGTCTGCGTCACGACAGGGCTGGGCAGGTAACCCGGCGCGAAGGTGCGCGCCCGGACCACCCGTGTGGAGCTGGCGCGGAACGGCGCAGTGTAGCGGGTGCTTTCGGCCGTGGGCGGCGCGCCGTCCTGCGTGAAGCGGATCTCGGCGTCGGTGACAGGCGCCGTCAACACCACCTCTTCGGATATTAGGTAGCGGCCGCTCTCAGCGCTGAAGACGGGCGGTGGCGCTACGCCGAGGTAGCTCTCGCCCGTGTTCGCTGCGCCCGGCGTGGGCGACGGAAACAGCCGCCACTGGCCCGACGCGGCGCGGCCCCAGGCGGCATCGCCGGGAAGCACGCCGAAGCTGACCGAGTCGGCGCGGGTTCCGCCGGGCGCTGTCAAGAAGAGCGCCTCGCCGCTGGCGCTCAACCGGAAGTTGGTGTGCGTGCGCCCGCCTGCCAAGCCCGCGAGCCCAGGTGCCGGACCGCGCGCATCGGCGGGCGCTTGCGCATAGAGCAGCGAGAGCGACGGGATCAGCGAGAAGTCAGACGAGGTGGCGGAGATGTTGTGCCCTTGCACGGCCAGGATGTTCTCGCCCGGCTGGAGGAGCGCCTTCCACCCGGCGCCCGTGAACAGGTCGGCGGTGCCGGCCTCGCGGTTGCCCAGCGCGAAGTCGGTGGCGCGCGGACGGTCGCCCACGGTGCCTACGTTGCTTCGGGCGATCTCGGTGCCGTTGAGGTAGGCCACGAAGCCGTCGTCGTAATCGAGGTGGAGCGCTACGTCCAGCACGTCGGCGGTGTCGGCCACGGTGAAGGCGGTGCGGATGAAGATCGACCGTAACGGCTGGATGACCGTTTGGTCGTCGCCGTCGGCATAGCCGAAGCCGCTCGGCCCTTCCTGCCAGTGCGAAGCGTTGTAGCGATCCGTGTGCCAGTATGACACAGGCTGGGCGGTGTTGTAGCGCCACGCGTCGCCCTCGCGCACGACCGTCTCCCACACAGCGCTGCCCGTCTGCCGGTCTTTGCCCGAGGCCAGCACGAGCGCGTAGCCTCCGGCGACCAGGCTCCCGCCCTCAAACATCCACTTGAACGGCTCGTCCTCGTCGTCGCTGAGGCCGTACCCGGTTAGGTCGAGGGCGGTGGCCGACGGGTTGTGCAGTTCGATCCAGTCGGGCGTCTCGCCGTCTTCATCGGTGAGTGTGGTGCGGTTGCTGGCCACCACCTCGTTGAGTTGTACGGTCTGCGCCTGGGCCACGCCTGCCAGCGTGATAAGCACGCCCATCCCCATTGTCCTACGCCACTGTTGTGCTACGCTCCTCATCGGCCTACGCCATCATGTTGATTACTTTGCGGTTAAGATACGCGAGAATCGGCACTCATATCCGCAGGGCCGTTGATTATCCCCGCGTTCGGGTTCTTGGGCGCCGCTGGGCCGCTGCATCGTGGTCATCATCCACCATACCGGCGTACGTCTCCCCGGAAGGCAGGGTTGTTTTCTCGCGCGTCTGGACCTCGTCTTGCAAACGCCGCAGCGTGTCGTAGACGTACTGCGCATCGGGGATGCCGTAGAACCCATCGCCCTTCAGTTTGAGGTTCACCGTACCGTTGTTCTTCTCCTTCTGCGGTGCATCCTTGAACTGGACCGATCCTCTTCCATTGGCCTTGATCGTGCGGTCTAGGCTGTCGAACTCGTCGGGCGCGAATGTCTTGACCGAGACCGTGTCTTTGCCCGAGAAGATGAGAGCACGCTGATCGGTGACGACATATACCGTGTTGCGAGCGGAGCGCGCCAGCAGAAACGGTGAGGCCAGCGTGAGCAGGCCTACGAGGACGAATGGGATGCCGAAGAGCGCGAAGAAGCCCGTGCCGTCGGCAAAGTTGGGCATGCCGAAGCCCGCCGCCGCAAACATCCATAAAGATGGCAAACAGGGTCCACGGGATGGCGAATGCGAAGATCGGGAGCCCGCTCTTGCTGGCCTCCCACTCGCCAGGCTGCCCCGCCCACAGGATGGTTTCGTCGTCTGGGATCTCGGAGCGGATGACGGTGAGGAGGCGGTCGGGTAGGTTCTCCATGCGGGCCCGGTGCTGGGGAGGTCAGGTCAGCGCACCGCCAGCGAAATGTGCAGGTGATCGGCAGTGCCCGTGTGCCGCAAGGTACGAAAGCCCATGCTTCGGTAGTAGAGGACCACGAGCGTGTTCTGCCACTCGGCGCGGCCGCGCGTGCGGAGGTCGAGCGCATGCACGTAGCCCGTGGCCTGCGGGAAGTGCAGCGAGCGCTCGTTGACGGGCAGGCCCATCCGGGCATAGTCCTCGGGCGAGCGCGCGGCATCGGTCACCACGAGGTTGGCATCGGCGAGCACCCAGGTGCTGGTGGCCAGCCGCAAGAGTGGGTGCAGCTGGTGGTACGTGGCCTGCACCGCGGCGCTCTTGGTGTGCTCGGCGCCCAGGCTCACCAGCCCGTAGCCCACCCAGGCCACGACTAGCCCCAGCGTGACGCGGCGCGTCCACCGCCCTATGCGCCAGCGCCCCATCAGCAGCCGCTGCCCCACGCTCAGCAATACGCCGATGCCGAGCCACGCTACGGCCATCCCCGCGACCAACCCAAACCCGGGACCAATACCATACGCATGGTAGAGCGCTACGGACACGCGCAGTGAGACGATCACGAGCACGGGCACAGCCAAGAGCATGGCGACCAGCGCCACCCCCCAGCGCCGAAGTTTGGGCCTTGGCTTGGGCGCTTCGGAGGGCGGCACGGTAGCGTTCAGTGCCCGCAGCGCGGCATCGAGCTCAGCGGTGTTGTACCCAGCAGACACCTCAGTACAGCGGCTTCAGATAGACGCCTTCTTTGCGGTCCCAGCCATTGCCGTTCTTCTCGTAGCCGAAGATCCGCTCGCCGTCGCGCATCCAACCGTCAACCTCCACATCGATTCGGTCATTGTCGCCCAAGATGAGCACGCCGTCATCGTCGATGGACCATGTGGACTCCTCGCCGTCTTTGTCGCCCATGACATCGGTGAGCACCAGTAGTTCGCCGTCTCGCCGGAAGCGAAACATCACGTCGAACTCGTCCACGAGCCCGGCCACCGCCTTGAGGGCAATGCGCTCTATCGCCGTCTCGCCTTCCTCAACAGGGATGTCGATCACGAGTTGCCACTGGGTGCCTTCCAGTTCGTCCTCAGTCAGCCGCTCTTGGGCGAACGCGGGCAGGGCACATGCACACAACAACAGTGAGAGCAGCAGGAAACGCGCCATAGTTTTGGGGAGCTTGGTGTCAAAACGTGCGCGCTCTTGACGGCGTGTGCATAGCGTTTGTTGCGGCGTACCGTACGGGCGTGCTACTTTTTTCGCCCCCATCGACCAGCTCGTCAGGTTCGCTCGGCTTTTCAGTCCCATTTCTCGTTTCGTTGTGCCGTGTGGTCCTGTTCTTTTCAGGCGTGCACGTGGACCAGCCGGTAGACCTGGGGATGACGTGCTGCGGCAACTGTACACGGGCGAGTGGTGTCGGCCACCGTTCGCGGAATAGCCTCTTCCAGGCAGGGTGTGGCCGACCTAAAAGAAGCGCTTTCAATACTTTTCCAAGGCCAGCTGCTAGGAAATGGTAACACTTTTATCATCGCCACAGCGCTCGGCTACCTTGATCCAAACCCCGGGATGATTACCTTTCTGCATACATCTCACACACCTCCTCCACACCCCCGATCATGACATGAGAAAACTGTTACCGCTCCTCGTGCTTGGCCTCTTCGCTATTCAGGATGGTCACGCCCAGACGACCCTCATGCTAGAGGATTTTGAAGATACCGACCTTGTTTACAGCCAAAGCCCTGCTGAGTGCGGGGACCAAACTGATTTCGTCAAAAGAACGGATGGCAGCGATATCAGCACTGGATATGTAGTTACGGGTATCCAGGGCAGCTTCTTCTTTGCTGCGATGGATACAAACGGAGCACCCTGCACTGACAACACCTATGTGCTTACGTTCTCTGGAATCGATATCACGAACATGACAAGTCTTGTTTTCTCAGGCTTTTTTGCTGAAGACGACGACGGTAGCAATCAAGACTGGGATGCAACCTCTTCGGTCAGAGTTACCGCACAGATAGATGGCGGAGCTATGGTAAACGTTCTCGCCTTCGAGGCAAAAGGATCAACTAATACCGAGCCTGCTCAGGACACCAACTTTGACGGGGTCGGTGATGGCACCACGCTTACCAGTGCTCTAGCACAATTCTCAGGAAACATAGCAGGTACTGGAAGCTCCTTGACTGTCACCATCACCATTGACGACCTCAATGATGGCGACGAAGATATTGCTTTCGACAACATACAGGTTCAAGGAACAACAGCAACCAGCGACACGCGCGTCGCCTTTGCCTCAGCCTCAGCCTCACAAGCGGAAGGCGACTCAGGCACGCAAGACGTGACAGTTGACTTGGTCATTACAAACCCCTCCACGAACAACGCTACCTTCGTGACGATTGGGCAAAGTGGCACGGCCGACGGCACAGATGCCTCGTTGGGTACCACAGCATACTCCTTTGGGATCGGAAGCAGCCTGAATCAAACCGTCACCATCACAGTCAACGGCGACACCGACATCGAGAGCGATGAGACCGTCGTCCTGACGATCACGAACGTAAGCGGGGGCGACAACGCAGCAGCAGGTTCTCCCGATACATACACGCTTACGATCACGAACGACGATGTGCCGCCGCTCGTCATCAACGAAATCCTCTATGACCCTGCGACTGATGATAGTGAAACACTTGAAGTGGAAGGTGATGCAAACGGGGACGGAGAACGTGATGCTGAAGATGACGAATTTGTAGAGATATACAACACGAGCACAACTGAGACTGTGGATATTTCGGGCTACACCATTTCGGATGCAGAGCAGGTACGCTTCACCTTCCCTACTTCCACAACATTGGGTCCACAAGAAGGCATTGTCGTATTTGGTGGTGGCACTCCAACCAATATTCCCGTTTCTACTTTTACAGTTTCAGGGACATCGACCCTGAACTTGAGCAATGGCGGCGATACTGTCACTCTAGCCACCTCAGGTGGCGTCGAAGTCGACGTGGTTGGATATAGCTCAAGCTCCGCTAGTGACCAGTCGTATGCTCTCAATCCAGACTTCACTGGCAGTTATGTTGGGCACCTGAGTATCACTAGCAACCCAGTACCGTTCTCCCCGGGCCGCGATAACACGGACAACAGCGCACTGCCCGTTGAGCTAACGTCGTTTGAGGCGATCGCCTCCACCGATGCTGTCAACCTCGCCTGGACAACCGCCAGTGAGACCAACAACGCCGGCTTCGAAATCCAGCAAGCGATACAAGACGGCAGCTTCAGCGCGACCACCTTCATCACAGGCCAGGGCACCACGCTCCAGGCCCAGTCGTACCAGCACACCGTCGCCAACCTCATCCCCGGCCAGTACCGCTTCCGCCTCAAGCAAGTCGACTACGACGGCGCCTTTGAATACAGCCCCGAGGTTGAAGTCACCGTGGGCGTAGAGCACAGCTTCCAGCTCTCGGAGGCGTATCCGAACCCGTTCAACCCCGAGACGGTGTTTTCAGTGAGCGTGCAGAACGATCAGCGTGTGGAGGTGGCGGTGTACAACCTGCTGGGCCAGCGTGTGCGGCAGCTGTACACGGGCACGGTGACGGCAGGTGCGGCGCAGCGCGTGGTGTTCGATGCGAGCGGGCTGCCGGGTGGCGTGTATCTGATTCAGGCACGCGGCGCCGAGGCGATGCAGAGCCGCACCATCACACTCTTGAAGTAACCCTAATCGTTTGGCCCTCGTGGCTGAGCACACCACGTATATCAGCGCCCGGTCGGATGCCCTTCTGGCCGGGCGCTTTGTTGTGCCCTCGGGTGGACGGCCGCCGTAGCCGAAACGCCACACGTTGTGCACGAGCAGGCCATCTTTTTGTGCGCATGTGGCGTTATGCAGGGACTGCAGCCGCGCTGGCGCTACTTTTGTCGCTGGGTAGGCTGTCCCCATCGCATCATCCGGGCTGTTTCGTATGCGTGTGCTTGCTTGCCTCAGTCTCTGCCTGCTGATCGTCTGGCGCCCCACCCTGGCGCAGGACGACCCATCGACCATCCTCGACAATCCCGACGTCATCCAACTCGCCGAGGAAGGGCTCGACCTGCTCTACAACATGGAGTTCGAGGCGGCACGTGACCGCTTCGACGCGCTGGAGGCCCGCTACCCCGAGCATCCCGCAGGCGCCTTCCTGCACGCCCTCGAAACGTGGTGGCAGATCCTGATCGACCTCAGCGACACCACCTACGACGACCAGTTCTACCGCGAGATGAAGACCGTGCTGGACCGCTCCAACGCCCTCATCAAGCGCAACCCCGACGACTTCGACAGCATCTTCTTCAAGGGCGCTGCGCTCGGCTTCCGCGGACGCCTGCGCTCCAACCGGGACGCGTGGTTCCGCGCCGCCCGCGACGCCCAGCAAGCCCTCGGCCTCATCTTCGACATCGCCGAGAAAGACACTACCAACGCCGATTTCATCTTCGGCCTAGGCGCGTATCACTATTTCGCCGAAGCACTGCCCGAGAAGTACCCGATTGTACGTCCGCTGATGGGCCTTTTCCCGGATGGCGACCGGGCGCGGGGCCTGGCCGAGATGGAGCGGGTGGCCCGAGAGGGGCGCTTCATCAAGACCGAGGCCGCCTACTTCCTTTTTCAGATCCACTATTTCTATCAGCCCGACTATGAAAAGTGTCTAAGCTACATCCAGCAGTTGCATGAGCGATATCCAAATAATGCCCTCTTCCAAGTACACCTTGGGCGCACGCACATCCGCTGGGGGCGATGGAACAAGGCGGTGCCGCTCTACACCGACGCGCTGAGCCGTTACCGGGCCGGACAGACAGGCTACAACGACCGCATAGCCGAGCAAGCCCTCTATTATCTGGCACGTGACCAGATGGGCAAGCGTGATGCCGCCGCCGCGCGCGACCTGCTGGCCCAACTCCACGTACTCAGCCATCAACGCTCTAACCAAACCTTCTACAAGACCTTGGGCACGTTGCGCCTCGTAATGGTGAACGACGCGCTGGGCCAGCGCTCCGCAGCCGAGCAGTACTACCGCGCGGTGCTCGACCTCAAGGACTACTCAGGCGCACACGAGCGGGCCAAACGCTACCTGCGGCAACCCTACGCCATGTGAATAATCCCACGCGATGTAAAACTACGCAGCATCAGGTTATAGATCGATGCAGGAGCTGTCTTCCCCATCATATACGCCAAATGGCGCCTAATTTTTTCTTTGCCCTAGGTTGCCCATCCTGTAGACCGCCACCCCATGTTGCCATGTCTTCCTCATCAACCACGCGACGCCGCCTGCTATGGCATACCCTATTGCTTTTGGGGTGTGCATTCCAGGGGTGCTCCCATACCACCGAACCCAAGACGCTCCCTGCCGCGCCCTTTTTCGCGACTGACTATCACCTTCCCGAGGGCCAGCCGTCGGATAGCCTGCTGGCTGCAACGATACGGCAAGGCGTGCTAGACCTGACGCCGCTACTTGCTGCCGCCCCTACCTGGCCAGCAGCCGACACCACGGTCCGTGCATTTCTAGAAGGGTATGCTGAGACCGAAGCGTACGCGCCGCTGGCCCAGATTGCCGCTCGTGCTATGATCCGGCATCGCCTGTTGGCCGATCCCGAAGCCATGTCTACACTCCGGGCAGAGGTGCTGTACGACTACCTCACCCTTATGTATGATCAGGGAAGCCGTGACCTTGCGCTGATGGAGCGAGGCGTAGACTCGCTTTATGCTCTCGGGCAAGACAGCGTGCTCGTCCAGTGGCAGGTGAGGCTGGAGGCCTTGGCGCCCCCGCCCCCACCGCCCGAAGGCGCCCCTCCTCTGCTCCCTCTGCCCGAGCGTCTGGATCGTTGAGCCCAGCGCCGCTGAACCGATTGTGCAGCGGCGCGTGAGGCCTGTCTCTGCTCATCTCCGAGGGCTGCCTCATGTTCTTCTCGCTGCTGCTTGTCACGTTTGCCGTCTCAGCGACTGTCGCCATCGGCGTGGCGCTGGCGTTCAAGAAGCCGATAGCAGCCATCCTCAACCGGATCATCGCCGACCAGATCGCAGGCGCGTGGGAGCGGTACCTGATGTTCGCGCTGTTTGTCGTCGGCATTTCGGGCGGCGTGCGCATCTACCAGCTTGAACGCTACATCACTGCAGGAGCCCACAGCGACGCCGTACCCATTGTGCTCAACAGCGAGCGCTGGACGCTGGAGGTCTACCGCACCATCATCGAGACGCTGCAGGCCATCGCGTGGATGCTGCTCGTCTTCTTCGTTGTCGCCCTCATCGCCTACGTCATCGTGCGCGCCTCGGAGCTCAAGCACCAGCGCAAGGCACACGCTGACAACGACGCCGACGCCTCCTGAGCACACGCATCATCGCTTTTTTTCATCAGCACCGTAACTCTGAGCTAGCTATATCGTTATCTGATATATCCAAATCAGATATAGCCTTTGCTGATGTTTTCTAAACCTCTTGTGGCGGCCTCGCTTGAGCCCCTGATGCTATCGCTCCTGCGCGAGGGCGATATGTACGGATATCAGATCATCCAGCGCATCAAAGCCCTCTCCGATGGGCAGATCGTCTGGACAGCGAGCAAGCTGTACCCGCTGTTACACAAGCTGGAAGCCACAGGCGTGGTCACGGCGGTCTGGCAGCCCTCGAAAAACGGCCCTGATCGCAAATACTATCGCCTTACCCCAAAGGGCAGACAGGCCTTGCAGCAGCACCAGCGCGAATGGAGCGATTACCACGCGCTCTTGGCCAAGCTGTGGGGCCCCGACCTCTCGGCCACGTAGATGCCTCGCTTTGATCTTGATGTGGCCATTGCCGCTTGGCGGCGGGCCTATGAATACACGCCCGGCATCACGGCCCGAGGCCTGGATGAGTTGGAGTGGCATCTGCGCGACCACACCACCCACCTCATCGCCGAGGGGCATACGCCTGAGCACGCGTTTCGCCTGGCAACTCAAGAACTGGGCGACTACCGCACGGCTGACACGGAGTACCGCAAGGTGGAGCACATCCGCGCCCGCCGCCACCCGATCCGTCACCTTCTACTTCGACTGTCTATGCTTCGTCATCACTTTGTACTCGCCGTGCGCACCATGCGCAAAAACACCTTGGTCGCGTCCATCAACATCTTTGGTCTCGCGCTGGGGTTGGCCTGCGCGCTGCTGGTCCTGATGTATGCGCAAGACGAATGGGCCTATGACCACTTCCACACCAATGGCGACCGTATTGTGCGCATCAGCACAGTGCTCACCGATGGGGTGGACGAGAGCGAGATCGCAACGAACGGATGGCCTCTGGGACGTGTGATCGCCGAGGAGTCGCCCGATGTAGCGCACATGCTCTACATGCGCAGCTGGGCGCCCGCCATCGCGCTCGACGGCAACCGCACCTACCACACCCTGCGCTATGCCGACGCCACCTTCTTCGACTTGTTCAGCTTCCGCCTCCTGGATGGCGACCCCGCAACGGCACTCGCAGCCCCGTACTCGATTGTGCTGACGGAGGACTTGGCAGACCGCTACTTCGGCCGCCAAGACGTCGTGGGCGAATCGATCGTACTCAACGACACGCTGGATTTCATGGTGACAGGTGTGGTTGAGAATGTGCCAGAGCACTCGCACATGCGCTTTGAAGGCTTGGTTTCGTTCGAGACGCAACTGCGCTTCAACCCTGCAATGAGTGACCGAGTGGGCTGGTTCTCGCTGCAGATGACCAACTATGCGATGCTCAACCCAGGCGTCTCTCCGGAGGCGTTCGAATCACGCATCGCCGACACCTACATGCGCCATGCGGCCGAGAATTTCACCAACCTTGGCTATGAAGCTAAGGTGGCTGTGGAGCCCCTGTCCGACCTCTACCTACATTCTGAGTTCGGCAACATGTTTGGGCCGCAAGGCAATGGCTCGACCGTGCTGCTGATGCGGCCAGTTGGCTATCTACGTTGACTGAATAATTTGTACACAAAGGGCGGTAGGAACATCTGGGTGGGTTTTCACTATGGTTGGTCAT